>JANOQS010000210.1:0-1890 GCA_031414975.1 Methylibium sp.
GGCCGGCAACGTGATCACCGGCACCGCCACCGCGGCGGGCAAAGACTCCGATCCGGACGGCGATACGCTGCAGGTGACCGGCGTTGTCAACGGTGCTTCCGCAGGCGCCGCCAGCGGCGCCGTGGGCCAGCCGCTGGCTGGCCAGTACGGCAGCCTGCTGTTGCAGGCCGACGGCACATACCAGTACACGCCCCGCGCCGCGGCGCAGGCACTGCCGGCCGGCGCGAACGCGGTCGACACCTTCACGTACACCGTCAGCGACGGTGCCGGCGGCACAGCGCAGGCCACACTGACCATAAACGTTTCGGGTGCCAATGACGCCGCCGTGATCAGCGGCAGCGCCACCGGCACGGTGACCGAAGACGCGGTGTTCAGCGCCTCCGGCCGCCTGGGCGCGACCGACATCGACAGCGCGGCCAGCTTCGTTCCGGCATCGAGCGCAGGGGCCTTCGGCACGCTCACGCTCGCCGCCGACGGCGCCTGGACCTACCTGCTGAACAACGCCGACCCGGCCGTGCAGGCCCTGGCTCAAGGCGAAGTGCGCAGCGAAACCTTTGTGGTGCGCACGGCCGACGGCACGCCACAGACCTTGACGATCAGCGTGCACGGCAGCAACGAAGCGCCGAGCGTGAGCAGCACCTCGGCGAGCGGCAACGAAGACGCGGCCGCGATCGCCGTGACCTTGCAGGGCCGCGACGTGGACGGCACGGTCAGCGGCTACACGCTGGCCGCACTGCCGGCCCACGGCAGCCTGTTCCTCGACGCTGCCGGCACCCAGCCGGTGACGGCCGGCACCTTGCTGCCCGCCAACGGCGCGCTGACCCTGTTCTTCCGGCCCGACCCGCAATGGAGCGGTGCCACCGGCTTCAACTACTCGGCCACCGACAACCTCGGCGCCACGACGAGCCTGGCCAGCGCGGTGATCAGCGTGGTGGCGGTGAACGACCCGCCGGTGGCGCTGGACGACGCCGCGTTCACGCCCATCAACGTGGCGCTGAACAACATCAACGTGCTGGGCAACGACCACGACCTGGAAGGCGACGCTTTGAGCGTGACCTCGGCCACCGTGGACCCGGCGCGCGGCAGCGTCACCATCAACCCCGACGGCACGCTGAACTTCACGCCCGCGGCCAACGTCAGCGGCCCGGTGAGCCTGACTTACAGCATCAGCGACGGCCAAGGCGGCAGCGCCACCGCCACCTTGGTGGTGAACGTGGGCGCCAGCACGCCGCCGACCGGTGCCGACGCCACCCGCGTGGTGGCCGAGGACGGCAGCGCCACGCTGGTGCCGGCCGACTTCGGCTTTGCCGACGCCGATGCCGGCCAGGTGCTCGCCGCGGTGCGCATCGACACGCTGCCCGCGGGCGGCTCGCTCACCTTGGGCGGCGTGGCAGTGGTGGCCGGCCAGGTGGTGCCGACCGCCGCTTTGGCGGCCGGGCAACTGGTGTTCACGCCCACGCCGAACAGCCACGGCAGCAGCGGCTTTGCCTTCAGCGTGCAAGACAGTGCCGGCACGTTCGACACCACCCCCAATACGCAGACCTTCGTCGTGACGCCGGTCAGCGACGCGCCGCTGAACAGCGTGCCGGCCGCGCAAACCGGCGCCGAAGACTCGCCGCTGGTCTTCAGCGCGGCCAATGGCAATGCCTTGAGCGTGGCCGACGCGGATGGCGATGCGCTGACCACGACCCTCGCGGTCACCCACGGCACGCTCACGCTGGGCAGCACGGCTGGCGTCACCGTGGTCGGCAACGGCACCGGGTCGGTCCAGATCAGCGGCACGGCCGCGGCCATCAACGCGGCGCTGAACGGCACGTCGTTCAACAACACGGCCGACTACAACGGCCCGGCCACGTTGACCATGAGCACGAGCGACGGCGTTGCGACCGA
>JANOQS010000211.1:0-3051 GCA_031414975.1 Methylibium sp.
CGGCCAGAACTCGGCGGCCAACTGGCCGTCGCGCGCGCCGTGCGAGGTGAGGTGGATGAACAGCACGTCTTCGTCGCGGTTCATCACCTGGGCCACGCGCCGGATCGCGCGCTGCAGGTTCAGCGGCGTGGCCCAGGGCCAGTCGCGCACCGTGCGGCGGTTGTTCACGAGCTGGAGGCTTTTTCCGGCGGCGCCGAAACGCTCCTGCATCAAGGTGGCAACCAGCTCACTCTCGCGTTGAAACACGTCTTCGCTGGCGTACGGCGCGAAGGTGATGGCATACAGGTCCACCACCCCGGGCCGCTCGGCGCCGACGGCCTGCAGCTTCGTCTGCAGGATTTGTGGCTGCAGCTCCAGCAGTTCCTGGGTGAACCGGAGCGGCTCGGCGGCGGCCGCGTCGGCGCCCTGCGGATCGCTCGGGTACCAATGGCGCGTGGGTTGCAGCCACAGGTTCAGCGCCACGGTGCCGAGCAGCAAGGCCGTGGCAATGGCGCGCGGCTTGATGCGTTGCGTGCCGCTGCGCCACACCAGCACCACCGGGGCGGCCGCGCACCAGGCGAGCGCCAGGGCCCACGCGGCCCAGGTCATCCAGCGGCCGAACGGCGTGGCCGCCCACGTGGCATCGCGGGCCATCGGCAGCAGGAGCAGGCCGCAAACGACCGTCAGGGTCAACGCCTGGGCAGACAGCATCGCGAACAGCGCTGCCGCACTGGGCGGCACGCCGGCGGTGTGGGCGGTGTCGGTGGCCGGGCGCGGCACCAGCAGCCAGCAGGCCCAGATGGCCACCGCCGTGCCCAGCCAGCCGCTCAGCAGCGACGGCCAGTAGAAGGTCGCAGCACCGTCGATGGCGAGGCGGTCCAGCCCCAAGCCGACCCCGAACGGCAGCAGCACCAGCCACGCCACGATGCCCGGTGTGACCTGCAGCCCGCTCCAATCGGGCCGCAGCAGCGCGGCAGTGCGCAGGCCCTGCGACCACCATGCGCCCAACGCGCCGCGCCGCATCGGCTGGTCTGCGTGGGCGCCTGCGTCCGCTCCTGCATCCGCCGGTGCATTTGCTTGTGCATCCGCTCGTGCATCTGCGCGTGCATCCGCCGGCGCATCTGCGCGTGCATCCGCCGGTGCATATGCTCGTGCATCGGCCCTTGCTCCCGCATCGGCTTCTGCGCCGCCCTCTGTCATTGCACTCGCCCTCCCGAGGCCGCGACTGTACCGGGCAACCTCTGGCGTGGTCGGGCGCTCAGGTTAGGGCGACGCTGAACAAGTCCCCGCGCGCCGCGAGGGACTTGTTCAGCGTTGCCTTAGGCCACCGCCCGCTTTGCGGCGCGCGCAGGCACGGCCGCCGCACTGGCATCGCGCAGCGCAGCGTCGATCAGCGCATCGGCCATCCACAGCGCGATGCGATCGACCTCGCGGTCGGGCAGGCCCCAGATGTCTTTCAGGAACACATAAGGTTCGATGCCGTAGACGACCGCCAGCGCGCGGTGCAGCCGGTCGCGCACGGCCGGCGGCAGGGCCGGCGCGAACGGCGCGATGGCGTGTTCGAGAATGGCCACGCGGTGGCCGCGCCGGTACGGCTCTTCTTCCAGCAGGCCGGCACGCTCAAGGGCCCATTGTTCGAGCGCGAGTTGAGCGGCGGCGCGCAATTGCGGCTCAAACTCCTTGAAGCGCGGAAAGGTCTTGGTGAACAGTTCGTGCACGCGCGCGCGGCCGTCCGGGTTGTCGGACGAGAGCCTGCGCACCGGCCCCAGCGACGCATCGATCACCGCCGTGATCAGCGCGCTGCGGCTCGGGAAGTAGCGGTACGCCGTGGCGCGCGACACCTTGGAGCGCACCGCCACTTCGGCCACCGACGGAATGTGCCCGTCCTGGCGGATCAGCTCCATCGCGGTGTCGAGCAGCGCCTTGAATGTGGTGGCCTTGACGCCGCGCTCGGGCGGCTCGGGCGGTTTGCTCGGCTTGTGTTTCAGGCGGGCCATGCGGGTCCTGATTCGCGGCAATGTGCGGGTAAGTCCGGAGCCATCGGAGGTGGTCTTCTCTTGTGAGGGTTCGCTGTCGGCACGTATGATGCAACGAGACTGATTTGAGACGCAAGTCTCATTGCAAAACATTCGTCTCACGGCGCAACCCCGGTTGCAGCGGGCCGGCGAGGCCACCAGATGGAGACCCGATCAACATGCGCATTGCCGGCTGGAGCTGGGGCGGGCGGCCCCAGGTGGGCACGGTGTCTGCCAACGGGCAGGAGCTCACGCCGCTGGCGGTGGCCGACGCGTCGCGCGGCGCGCTGCCGCTGATCCAGGCCCTGGTGCGCGGCGAGCCCTTGCCTTCGGCGTCGGGCGCACGCCTGCCCATCAGCGCGGTCACCTTGACGGCGCCGCTGCCGCGGCCGTTGCGCACGCTGTTCTGTGTCGGCCGCAACTACCGCGCGCATGCGGCCGAACTGGCTACCACGGTGTTCCGCACCAGCATGCCGGCGCAAGACGATTGGCCCATCGTGTTCGGCAAACTGCCCGAATGCGTGATCGGCCCGCACGACCCGGTGCGCCTGCCCGGCGCGGCGGTCTCAAGCCAGATCGACTACGAATCCGAACTCGCGGTGGTCATCGGCCGTGGCGGGCGCGACATAACACGTTCGCGGGCGATGGACCATGTGTTCGGCTACACCATCGTCAACGACGTGACCGCGCGCGACGTGCAGCAGCGCCACCAGCAGTGGGACCTGGGCAAGAGCTTCGACACCTTCTGCCCGATGGGCCCGTGGATCGTGACCGCCGACGAGATGGACGGCCGTGCCACGCGCGTGCGCGGCTGGGTCACACCCAACGGTGGCGCGCCCGAGTTGCGCCAGGACGGGTTGACGAAGGACATGATCTTCGACATCCCCACCTTGATCGAAACCTGCTCGCGCGGCATCACGTTGTACCCCGGCGACGTGATCGCCACCGGCACGCCGGCGGGCGTGGGCATGGGCTTTTCGCCGTCGAAGTGGCTGCAGGCGGGTGACGTGGTGCGCATCGAGATCGACGGCATCGGCGCGATCGAAAACCGCTTCGA
>JANOQS010000212.1:0-5863 GCA_031414975.1 Methylibium sp.
AGCTTCTCCAGGTCGTCGAAGGTGAACATGTTGTCCATGATCTTCTGCGCCAGGTCGTTGTCGGCCTCGCGGATGAAGTCGAGCGCCGAGGTCTCGACCGCCGAACCCATCAGGTTGATGATCTCGGCCGCCGCCTTGGCGCCGCCCAGCGAGGCCTTGCGCAGCTTGTCGCCGCCCGCCAGCACCTTGCTCATCACCTCGTTCAGGTCGCGCAGCGCCGAGGGCTGAATGCCGTCGAGCGTGGCAATGCGCACCAGCACTTCGTTGCGCTGGCGTTCGGTCAGCGCCTTGAGCACGCCGCCGGCCTGGTCGGGGTCGAGGTGCACCAGGATCGCGGCCACGATCTGCGGGTGTTCGTTGCGCAGCAGTTCGGCCACCGAACCCGGGTCCATCCACTTCAGGCTTTCGATGCCCGACACGTCGCCGCCGGTCAGGATGCGGTCGATCAGGATGTTCGCCTTGTCGTCGCCCAGCGCCTTGCGCAGCACGGCTTTCACGTACTCGTCGGTGTCGGGCACCAGCAGGCTCTGGTCGGCCGCCACTTCGGAAAACTTGTCGAGCACGCTGTCGACGCGCTCGCGCGGAATGCTCTTCATCTTGGCGATGGTTTCGCCCAGGCGCTGCACTTCCTTGGGCGCCAGGTGCTTGAGCACTTCAGACGCCTCTTCCTCGCCGAGTGACATCAGCAGGATGGCCGCGTCTTCGATTCCGTTGTCGCCCATGGTGCGTTGGTGTGTGCGGGGTGAGGGTGCGTCAACAGGTCAAGCGGGTTCACCACTGACCCAGCCGCGCACGATGCTGGCCGCGGCCGCCGGGTTCTCGCGCGTGAACTTGCGCGCCTGTTCGAGCTTCTGGTGGGTCGAGCCCGGCCCTTCGAGCGCGAGCGGCTGGCCGTCGGCACCCAGCGCCTGGCCGTCGCGGCCGGCCGAGCCGCCACCGGGCAGCAGGTGGTCGTCCACCAGCGTGTCGAGCTTGGAGCCCGGCGCCGGTGCCGGCGGCGGCGCCAGCGCCACTTTGAGCGACGGTTTGATCATGCCGAAGAACACCATCATCGCCACCAGCGCCAGCCCGGCCGGCATGGCCGAGGCGCGCAGGATGTCGATCAGCTCGGGCTGCTTCCACCACGGCAAGGTGCTGGTGTCGATCGGCTCGACGCGGAACGGCGCGTTGATCACCTTCACCGAGTCGCCGCGCTCCTGCTTGAAGCCGATGCTCTCTTTCACCAGCGCGGTGAGCTTGTCGATCTCTTCGGGCGCCAGCGCGACCTGGGTGGTCTTGCCGGCCGCATCGGTCACGCTGCGGTTGTTCACCACCACCGCGGCGTTCAGGCGCTTCACGGTGCCGGTGGCATTGCGCGTCACGCGCACGGTCTTGCTGACCTCGAAGTTGGTCACCGCGTCGCGCCGGCTGTTGGTATTGCCCGCGCCGCCGCCCTGGGCGGTCTGCAGCGGTTGGGCGGCGCCAGTCAGCGGCGCGGTGGCGGGCACCGGCGGCTGGTTGCTGGCAGCACCTGGCACGCCGCTGGGTTGGGCCGGCGAGCCGCCGCTTTGCTCGGTGGTCTGCTGGCTGCGTACCGTGGCGGCAGCACCGGCGCCCTGGTTGGGCTTGAATTCTTCAGACGTGTCTTCGGACCGCGCGAAGTCGATGTCGGCCGTGACGCTGGCACGCAGGTTCTGCTGGCCGATCACCGGCTCGAGCAGTTCGAGAATGCGCTTGGTGTAGCCCGACTCGATCTGGTTCACGTACTGCAATTGGGTCGCGTCCAGGCCCGCGCCGTTCGTGCCTTCAGCGGTGCCCGAGAGCAGCGCGCCGGTCTGGTCGAGCACGCTCACGGCCTTGGGGTTCATCTCGGGCACGCTGCTGGAAACCAGGTGCACGATGCCGGCGATCTGCCCGCGATCGAGCGCGCGGCCCGGGTGCAGAGTCAGCAGCACCGAGGCGCTGGCCTTTTGCTGTTCACGGAAGAAGCCGTTCTGGTTCGGCAGTGCCAGGTGCACACGCGCGCCCTGCACCGCGGCCATCGAGGTGATGGAGCGGGTGAGTTCGCCTTCGAGACCGCGCTGGAAGCTCAGGCGCTCCTGGAATTGGGTCTGGCCGAACTTGGCCGTGTCCATCAGCTCGAAGCCGACGACCGAGCCTTTGGGCAGGCCGGCCGAAGCGAGCTTCAGGCGCACGTCGTGCACCTTGGAGGCCGGCACCAGAATCGCGGCGCCACCGTCGGCATGGCGGTACGGCACGTTCATCTGCGACAGCTGCGCGAGGATGGCGCCGCCGTCCTTGTCGGACAGGTTGGCGTACAGCACCTTGTAGTCGCCCTGGCTGTTCCACAAGGTCATGGCCAGCACCACGGCGGCCAGTGCGGCCACCCCCAGACCGAGGGCCAGCTTGCTCTTGGTCGGCATGGTCGCCATGCGTCCTGCCAGGCCGGTGGGGGCGGGCAGGGCGTTGGTGGCGTTCAGTGCGACAGCGTTGTCCATGGATGTGTGATTCCTGGCCCCTGGGGGCTGTGTTCCGGCTGCCGTGATTCTGGAAGACCGCACCGCGCCGGATGCCGGAAACAAGCCGCCAAAGCCCGGTCAGTTCACCCCATGTCGGTGCTGCAACGTGCGTAGGATTCAGGCATTCGTGATGGAATGGTGACGCCCTTGTTTGTGTGAAATCTGCACACCATCCCATCCCATCCGACCGGGAGCAGAGCATGAACGTCACCCTGAAACCTTTCGACTTCGCGCAAGCCGTCGCCCGCGCCGGGCTGCGGCCCGACGGGCTGCCGATCAAAGGCGGCCCGGCGGTGGTCGAGTCGGGTGGCTTTCAGCCGGCCATGACGCAGGCGCTGCGCGGCGTGAGCAACAGCCAGAACCAGGCCTCGCAAATGCAGCGCGACGTGCAGATGGACAACCCCACCGTCAGCCTGGAAGAGACGATGGTCGCGATGCAGAAGGCCCAGATCGGGTTCCAGGCGACGCTTCAAGTTCGCAACAGGTTGGTGCAGGCCTACAGCGAGATCATGAGCATGCAGGTGTAGGCGGTCCTGCCTCGGTTCTGTCTTGTCGTCGACACGGCATCTCGCTGCAAAGGCGCCTACTGCTCTCGTTTGAGCGGCTCGCGCCAGGCGGCACCCGCCAGTGGCTCATGCTGGAGCGGTCGGCGGGTACACCGACTCCGCTGCGGTGCTCGGCGCAGGGTCGCGCGGTGGAACTCACTATGCTCACCTTCGGCTCGCTCCGTTCAAACAAGCGCCCGCGAGTCAGTTTACGAAGCGCGCTCCGCGCGCCGACCCTGAACCTCCGCTCCTCGCCGCTCCAGAAATCGCCCCTGCCGGGTACCGCCTGCCGCGAGCGGAGGCGTTCGTGGCTTGCGACCGTCGCAATTCGAGAGTTGATTCAACGTGGTCATCGGCACGGCCCAGCGCTTGAGTCAGGTGCTCTTCTGTGGAAGGTTGTAGGTGACCGTTGTGTCGGTAACGACGACGTAGCCACGAGCCAGCAGATTGGCAAAGAGCGCTGAAATGTCGTCCTCGCCGATCTGCTTCTGGAACACGGCGGCGATGGTGTTTCGAAGTGTCTCGACCTTGCGCGGCCTGGACGGGCCACGTTTCTGGAGGTCAGCCACCACAATCGCGAGCCGGCTGCTGGCCGACTCCACTTGCGGCGAGGGTTGGCTGGGTACTTCTGCTTCTGACCCCAATGAGCGAGGGCAGGCAAAGTGACCCCGATGGCTCAGGATGGCGCGCAACTTCTCTTTGTACGGTTTGCTTCCAAATGCAGAGTTGAGCGACCTGCAGCATGCCACGCAGTTTTCATCGTCGTTCGCGCCGCCGACGGCGGTTGCGACCAAGTGCTCGACACTCGCTTCCCCGGTAGGAATTGGTTGATCGCAAAAGAAGCAGCGATTCCCTTGGAAGAGCAGCAAGCGCTCAAGTTGCTTCATGGTCGGGTGTCGAGTGAGGCCGACAACAGGCTAGCATCGCCTCTCGTGTGAGCAAGTCCCGCGGAAGGACCGGAGGCCTGCTTGTACGAGAACAACTTCCGGCTCCTGCCCGCGGTGTGGGCTGCCACCTCCATACGGGCTGCCGAAAGAGCGCTGACGGCACAATGCCGGACTCCTGAATCTTGCGGCCCAGGTTGCCGCCAGCCACAGCATGAGCACGCCCAACGCCGCGGCCCTGTCCACCCCTGTCCATTCCCTCGACGCCCTCGCACGCGCGCGCTGGGCCACGCGGGTGCAGTTTGCGGCGCTCGGTCTGCTCAGCGGCACCTGGGGCGCGCACATCCCTTCGGTCAAGGCTCAGTACGGGCTGGGCGAGGCGGTGTTGTCGATGGTGCTGCTGGCCGCGGCGGTGGGGGCGGTGCTGTCGCTGTTCATCGCCGGGCGGGTGGTCGGGCGGTTCGGCGCGCGCCAGACCGCGGCCGCGGCGGCCGTACTGATGTGCCTGTTGCTGGCGCTGGTGCTCGAATACCCGGGCCTGGCGCTGCTGCTGCCGAGCATGGTGGTGTTCGGCGCGGCGATGAGCCTGTTCGACGTGTCGATCAACACCGAAGGCTCCGAGCTCGAAAGCCTGAGCGGCCGCGCGGTGATGAGCAACCTGCACGGCATGTTCAGTGTCGGCGGCATGCTGGGTGCCGGCCTGGCGGCACTGCTGCTGGGTGCCGGCATGGCGCCGCGGCTGCAACTGTTCTGCGTCTGTGCGGGCATGGCGCTGATCGTGCTGGTGGCTTCACGCGGCATGCTCGAAACCCACGCTGCGGCCAGTGGCGGCGCCGACGGCGAGAAGGCCCACTTCGCCTGGCCGCGCGGCCTGCTGCTGATCATCGGGCTGCTGATCTTCGCCGGCATGACGGCCGAAGGCGTGATGTACGACTGGTGCGTGCTGTACCTGAAGCAGGAGGTCGGTTTGCCGCAGGCGCAGGCGGCGATCGGCTATGCGGTGTTTTCGGGGGCGATGGCGCTGGCGCGGTTTGGCGGCGACCACCTGCGCTCGCGCTACTCGGAGCGTTCGTTGCTGCGGGTCGGCGCCACTTGCTCGGCGGTGGCGATGGCGGTGGTGCTGCTGTCGGCCACCGGCTGGGTCGCGTTCATCGGCTTCGCCATCGCCGGCGCCGGGCTGGCGCCGGTCGCACCGATCCTGTTCAACGCCGCCACCCGCGTGCCGGGTGTCAGCCGCGCCGCGGCGATCGCTTCGGTCACGTCGATCGGCTACAGCGGCTTCATGATCGGCCCGCCGTTGATCGGCGGCATTGCGCACGCGACCTCGCTGACGATGGCGCTGGGCGTGCTGGTGCTGGCGTCGGCGCTGCTGGCGTATGGGGCACGCTGGGTGCCGCAGCAGAGTTGATCGAGCGGCCGCAAAGGCCTCAACGCTGCCAGCAAAGCCGCAGGCGGGAGGTGGGCGCAGCGCCTCTTCGGCGCTGAGGAGCGGAAGGCTCGTGGCCCGCGCGCGCAGCGCGCATCAACAACTGACTTGTCGCCGCCTGTTTGAACGTAGCGCTGCGAAGCAAGCGAAGTGAGTTCGGCGACGGGCCGCGAGATTGAGCACCGGAAGGCAGTCGGTGTACCCGCCGACCGCCGAAGCGAAGCGGAGCCCGCCTCCCGCCTGCGGCTTTGCCCGCGCAAACCTACGCAGGAAATGTTCTTGGCAACTTCGGCGAAGACCGCGACTCAGCTCAACACCATCAACCGCCGCTTCTTCTGCGTCTGGTCGATGAAGTTCTGCAGGCTGCGGAGGCTGTCGCGCGCGGGGTTGATCATTTCGCAGCCCAGGCGCACGCCTCTGGCGTCGGCATTGATCGAGCTGATGTGCTGCAGGCGCAGGTGGGTCTGCAGCCGGGTGTCCTGGTCGAGTTCGAGCAGCACGCCGTTGAGC
>JANOQS010000213.1:0-12853 GCA_031414975.1 Methylibium sp.
CATCAAGCAGGTGATGGCCGGGCTGGCCGGCGAGTACGACGTGGTGATGGTCGCGCGCGCCGACGGCACCCTGGCGGCCGACGTCCGACCGCTCGTGCGCCTGTCGGTGACCGTGATCGCCGAGCAGACCATCAACGGCGAAGTGCGCCGTGAAGTGGGCAGCGGCGGCGGTGGCGGGCGTTTCGGCTTTGCGTACTTTCACGACGAGGTGATCGAAAGTTATGTGCACGACGCCGTCAACGCGGCACTGACCAACCTCGAATCGCGCCCTGCCAAGGCCGGCGAGATGAGCGTGGTGCTCGGGCCCGGCTGGCCCGGCGTGCTGTTGCACGAGGCCATCGGCCACGGGCTGGAAGGCGACTTCAACCGCAAGGGCAGCAGCGCGTTTGCCGGCCGCATCGGCCAGCGTGTGGCGGCCAAGGGCGTGACGGTGCTCGACGACGGCACCTTGCCCGACCGGCGCGGCTCGCTCAATGTCGATGACGAAGGCAACGCCTCGCAGCGCAACGTGCTGATCGAAGACGGCATCCTGAAGGGCTACATCCAGGACTCGATGAACGCGCGCCTGATGGGTGTTGCGCCCACCGGCAACGGCCGGCGCGAAAGTTACGCCGCGGTGCCGATGCCGCGCATGACCAACACCTACATGCTGGCCGGCAACAAGACCAAGGAAGAGATCATTGCCGGGCTCAAACGCGGCCTGTACGCCACCAACTTCGGCGGCGGGCAGGTGGACATCACCAGCGGCAAGTTCGTGTTCTCGGCCAGCGAGGCGTTCTGGGTCGAGAACGGCAAGGTCCTGTACCCGGTCAAGGGCGCCACCATCATCGGCAACGGGCCGGATGCGTTGACCCGCGTGAGCATGATCGGCAACGACATGAAGCTCGACACTGGCGTGGGCGTGTGCGGCAAAGAGGGCCAGAGCGTGCCGGTGGGCGTGGGCCAGCCGACTTTGCGCATCGACCGGCTCACCGTGGGTGGCACGGCCTGAATCTTTCCGTCTTTCGTTCGCCCGGGTCTTGTCATCCGGATCGGCCGCCCGCACGTGATGGGGCTGGATTTTCAGACCAAGCCTTGAGGAGGTGCAGCGATGTGGAAACGTGTCTCGATGCTCTGGCTCGTCGTCAAGGGCGACGCCAAGCGGCTCTGGTACGCGCTGGGCCACCCGCAGGCTCCCGGCTGGCTGAAGGCGGGCACGGCCCTGGTGCTGCTGTACCTGGTGTCGCCGATCGACCTGATCCCCGACGTGGTGCCGATCTTCGGCGTGGTCGATGACCTGGTGGTCGTGCCGATGGCGATCCGCTGGCTGCTGAACCGGCTGCCGGCGAACATCCGCGAGCATGCTGAAGCGCGCGCCGGCGGCAAGCCGGCGGCGGCCAAGACGGTCGAAGAAGTGATCTGACGTTGCCGTGTGCCCACAGGCTCACGCGTTGAGCTTGTGGGTCAGCAAGTCGATCAGCGGCTGGTTCGCGTTCGCCGGGTCGGGCAGCCGGCCGCCGCCGCCCCGGTACAGGCCGAACGCGTCTTCGTGCCAGGCGTGGCAGGTCCACGGAATGCCGGCGTCGCCGAGCAGGTCCACCATGTCGGCCATCCAGCGCAGCCCGCCGCGATCGTTGTCGTAGCAGGCGCGGATCGCGCCGAATTCGCCGAGGAACAGCGCCGCGTTGTTGCGCCTGGCCCAGGCGATGTAGCCGTCGAGCCGCGACTTCAAGAATGCCTTGTCGCGGCCCCGCTGCGGGTACGACCCGCCTTCACGGTGGCGCAATTGTGTCCAGCTCGCGAACTGGTGCGTGTACTCGAACGGGTCGTAGCAGTGAAAGGTGTAGATCACGTTCGGGTCGGAGATGGTCACGAAGTTCATCTGTGAATCGTTGGACCAGTCGCCCGCCACCGCATTCACGCGCTCGACGATCACCGGGTGCCGCCTATCCACCGTGCGGATCGCATGCGCCAGCTCCTGCGCCAGCGCCTGCCACTGGCTGCGGTGGCGCGGCACGAGCGGTTCGTTGACGAGGTCGTAGCCGGCGATCACCGGCTCGTTCGCATACCGCTGCGCGATCGCGCGCCACAGCGCCGCCAGGCGCAACGGGTTGGCGCGCACGGCCCACAGCGCGTCGCCCTTGCCGGTGGACTGGTAACCGCCCGGCGGCGCGTGGAAGTTCAGGATCAGGTAGATGCCGTGGCGGCGGGCCCATTCGATGTTGGTGTCGATCCAGGCCCAGCCGTCGTCGAGGTAGGTGCCGGGTTGCGCGTCCGACTCGAAGGTCTGCCAGTGCAGGTAGAAGCGCACCAGGTTCATGCCCATCGCGCGCAGGCGTGCGTAGTCGCGCTCGTCGTGGTGGGTCACCGGCAGGCGCCGGTCGGTGTACACATCGTTGCCGAAGCAGTAACCGCGCAGCACGGCCGGGCTGCCGTCTTCGAACAGCAGCCGCGTGCCGACCGGGCGGATGAAGCGGAACGGCCCGCCACTCAGCGGCGGCAGCCTGGCCCGCGAAGGCGCCGCGGCGGGCTCGGCCGGGCGCTCCGGCACGGCGTGGCCGCAGCCGGCGAGCAGGCCCAGCGCGGCCAAGCGGGCGATGCAATCTCTGCGCTCGTTCAGGTCAACGGCCACGGCGGCGCCTCGGGTCGGGGTTCACAGCAAGGCCGAATTCTGGACGATCACTTAAAGTGCAATTCCCTCAGACCAACACCCGCTTCAATGGCCTCCTTGCTGCTGGGCTGCATAGCCGACGACTTCACCGGCGCCACCGACCTGGCCAACAACCTGGTGCGCGCCGGCATGCGGGTGGTGCAGACGATCGGCGTGCCGGCCGCGCCGCTCGACGTTGGCGTCGAGGCGGTGGTCGTCGCGCTCAAGTCGCGCACCATCGCGCCGGCCGACGCCGTCGCGCAGTCGCTCGCCGCGCTGCGCTGGCTGCAGGCGCAGGGTGCGCAGCAGTTCTACTTCAAGGTCTGCTCCACGTTCGACTCGACGCCGCAAGGCAACATCGGCCCGGTGACCGATGCGCTGATGGCCGCGCTGAGTGCCGGCTTCGTGGCGGTCACACCCGCCTTCCCGGACAACCAACGTGCGGTCTTCAAAGGTCACCTGTTCGTCGGCGACGTGCTGCTCAGCGACAGCGGCATGCGCAACCACCCACTGACGCCGATGACCGACGCCAACCTGGTGCGTGTGCTGCAGGCGCAGACGCAGCGGCGCGTCGGGCTGGTCGAGCACGGCGTCGTCGCACGCGGCGCGGCGGCGATTGCCGAACGCATGGCGCAGCTCCAGCGCGACGGTGTGGCGATGGCGATCGTCGACGCGATCCGCAACGATGATCTGGTGCAACTCGGCCAGGCGCTGAAGGGCCACAAGCTGGTGACCGCCGGTTCGGGCGTGGCCATCGGGCTGCCGGCCAACTGGGGGCTGGCGCCATCGCCCGGCGCGGCGGTGCTGCCGGCAGCGGGTGGTTTGAAGGCGGCTGTCTCGGGCAGTTGTTCGGTCGCTACCAACGGCCAGGTGGCGCATGCGCGCGCAGCCGGCATGCCGGTGTTCGGAATCGACCCGCTGCAACTCGCCGCCGGCACCGACGTGACCGCGCAGGCGCTGGCCTGGGCGCGCGAGCGTTTGGCCGCGGGGCCGGTGCTGATCACGGCCTCCGCCGAAGCCGCGCAGCTTCAGGCCGTGCAGGCGCAACTGGGAGCGTCACGCGCCGGAGAACTGGTCGAGCACACGCTGGCTGCGATCGGCCGCGGGCTGGTGCAGCTCGGTGTGCGCCAGCTCGTGGTGGCGGGCGGCGAAACCTCCGGCGCAGTCGTGCAGGCGCTGGAGATCACGCAACTCCAGATCGGCGCGCAGATCGACCCGGGTGTGCCGTGGTGCGCAGCACAGTCGCCCGCCGCGGGTGGGCAACTGCTGCACATCACGCTGAAGTCGGGCAACTTCGGCACGGCCGACTTTTTCAGCAAGGCGTTTGCGGCGCTGGCATGAGCGGCCTGAACGAAAGCGCGCTTCGCGACGAGATCTGCCGCGTCGGCCGTTCGCTGTTCGAGCGGGGTTATGTGCATGCCACGGCCGGCAACATCAGCGTGCGGCTGGGCGATGGCTTCCTGATCACGCCGACCGATGCCTGCCTGGGCAGCTTGGAGCCGCACCGCCTGGCGCGCCTCGACACGAACGGCGTGCAAACCGGCGGCGACCGCGCCAGCAAGACGCTCGCGCTGCACCGCCGCATCTACACCGCCGAGCCCGGCGCTCGCTGCGTGATCCACACCCACAGCACGCACCTGGTGGCACTCACCTTGGCCGGCGTGTGGAGCGAGGCCGACATCTTGCCCCCGTTCACGCCGTACTACGTGATGAAGGTCGGCCATGTACCGCTGATCCCGTACCACCGCCCCGGCGACCCGCAGGTGGCCGAGCTCGTGGCGCAAGCCATCGGCGCCAGCCAGGCGCGCGGCACGCCCTTGCGCGCGGTGATGCTCGACCGCCTGGGCCCGAACGTGTGGCACGCCTCGCCGGCCGAGGCCAGCGCGGTGCTCGAAGAGCTGGAAGAAACCGCGCGCCTTTGGCTGCTGACCCGGCCGCACCCCGCACCACTGACCGATACACAACTCGATGAGTTGCGATCAGTTTTTGGCGCGCAGTGGTAAGGCGATGTGCCCGACAATGAAAAGTTTGATGCCCCCCGAATCACGACACCCACGACCTGGATGACAGCATGAAGAAATCAGAGACAACGGCCAAGGCCGGCAAGGCAGACTCGAAGAAGCAGGACTCGAAGAAGCAGGACTCGAACAAGCAGCGCGCGAAGATGCGCATCAAGCCCAGCCAGCTGCGCTCGCGCGCCTGGTTCGACAACCCGGCCAACGCCGACATGACGGCGCTTTACCTCGAACGCACGATGAACTTCGGCCTGAGCCTGGAAGAACTCCAGTCGGGCCGGCCAATGATCGGTATCGCACAAAGCGGCTCCGACATCGCACCCTGCAACCGCCACCATCTGGTGCTGGCCGAACGCATGCGTGAAGGCATTCGTGACGCGGGCGGCGTGGCCTTCGAGTTCCCGCTCCACCCCATCCAGGAAACCTGCAAGCGCCCGACCGCCGCACTCGACCGCAACCTGCAGTACATGGCGCTGGTGGAGGTGCTTTACGGTTACCCGCTGGACGGCGTGATCCTGACCACCGGCTGCGACAAGACCACGCCGGCCCAGCTGATGGCCGCGGCCACGGTGGACATCCCGGCCATCGCCATCAACTCCGGCCCGATGCTCAACGGCTGGCACGAAGGCGAGCGCACCGGCTCGGGCACGATCGTCTGGAAAGCGCGCCAGATGATGGCCAAGGGCGACATCGACTACCCGCAGTTCCTCAAGCTCGTGGCCTCCAGCGCGCCGTCCACCGGCCACTGCAACACCATGGGCACGGCCTCGACGATGAACGCGCTGACCGAGGCGATGGGCATGTGCCTGCCCGGCACCGCCGCCATTCCGGCGCCGTACCGCGACCGCCAGGAGGCCGCCTACCTCACCGGCAAGCGCATTGTCGAGATGGTGTGGGAGAACCTGAAACCGTCCGACATCATGACGCGCGAGGCCTTCGAGAACGTCATCGTCGTCAACTCGGCGATCGGTGGCTCGACCAACGCGCCGGTGCATGTGAACGCCATCGCGCGCCACATCGGCGTGAAGCTGGACAACAACGACTGGGAGAAGATCGGCTACGAACTCCCGTTGCTGGTCAACATGCAGCCCGCCGGTGAGTACCTGGGCGAGGAGTTCTACCGTGCCGGCGGGGTGCCCGCGGTGGTGGCCGAGCTGGTCAAGAAGGGCAAGATCAAGCCCTCGCCCACTGTCAACGGCAAGACCTTGGCAGAAAACTCCGAAGGTTTTTTCTCGACCGACCGGCGCGTGATCCTGCCCTACGAGAAGCCGATGCAAAAGAAGGCTGGTTTCCTGAACCTGAAAGGCAACTTGTTCGACTCGGCGATCATGAAGACCAGCGTGATCACGAAGGAATTTCGCGAGCGCTACCTCGAGAACCCGGCCGATCTGATGGCCTTCGAAGGCAAGGCCGTGGTGTTCGACGGGCCCGAGGACTACCACCACCGCATCGACGACCCCAAGACCAAGATCGACGCGCACACCGTGCTGTTCATCCGCGGCGTCGGCCCGGTGGGCTACCCCGGCGCGGCCGAGGTGGTGAACATGCGCCCGCCGAACTACCTGATCAAGCAGGGCGTGACCTCGTTGCCCTGCATCGGCGACGGGCGCCAGTCGGGCACCTCGGGCTCGCCATCGATCCTGAATGCCTCGCCCGAAGCGGCCACCGGCGGCGGGCTGGCGTTGCTGAAGACCGGCGACCGGGTGCGCATCGACCTGAAGAAGCGCACCGCCAACATCCTGATCTCCGACGAGGAGCTGCAGCAGCGCCGCGACGCGCTGAAGGCCGCGGGCGGCTACAAATACCCGCCGAGCCAGACGCCGTGGCAAGAGATCCAGCGCGCCATCGTCGACGAACTCTCCGAAGGCATGGTGCTGAAACCGCCGGTTTCAGCACCAGAAGATCCACGCCACGTTCGGCGTGCCGCGCGACAACCACTAGCGCTCACAAGTATCATAGAGTTGATCATCGGCGGCGTTTTGGTAAACTCTATGTTATGCCGAAGCCACCAGTCGCCACCACCAGCATGCCCCCCGCCGTGGCCGACGCGCTCGTGCGGCTGGGCGACAACCTGGCCATCGCGCGTGTGCGCCGCAAGGAATCCCAGCGGCTGTGGGCGCAGCGCCTGGGGGTGTCGGTGCCCACGCTCATTCGCATGGAGCAGGGCGACGCGGGTGTCGGCATGGGCATCTATGCCACCGCGCTGTGGCTGATCGGGCGGGTTTCGGCGCTGCCTGAGGTGGCCGCACCGCAGCACGACCAGGGTGCGCTGGAGCTGGACGTTCGCGAAGCGCTGCGCAAGCGCGCCGTGCGCTCGCCCGCGTCGGTCGAGGCGCGCCTGAACCGCAAGGCGCCGCCTCGTGGCTGAGCGGGCCGCGGCGGCGCCCTACAGGCCCACCGACCGGCTCTTCCTCTGGCTGCTCACCGACCCGGCGCAACCCGTGCCGGTGGGCGAGCTGAACATGGTGCGCAGCCTGCGCGGCGTGTCGCTGCGCTATGCCGACAGCTGGGTCGAGCGCGGCTTTGCATTGAGCGAAGACCTGCCGCTGCTGCGCGGCCAGGAATTCATGCCGACCACCAAGGACAGCGCGGCCGGCGCGGTGGACGATGCCCGCCCGGACCGCTGGGGCGAACGGGTCATCCAGTTCCTCGACAGACCGCCGCGCCTGTCGCTGCTGGAGTACCTGTACTTCGCCGGCGACGAGCGTTTCGGCGCGCTCGGCGTGTCGGCCTCTGGCGAGCACTACCAGCCGCGCCGCACCGGCCCGCTGCCGCAACTGGGCGACGCCGCCGCGATCCACGAACTGGTGCGCAAGGTGCTGGCCAACGAGCCGATCCCGGCCGACCAGCGGCGCCTGATCGCGCCCGGCGTGACCCTGGGCGGCGCACGGCCGAAGGCGCTGCTCGACATCGATGGCGAGCCCTGGGTCGTGAAGTTCGCCGATGGCGACCCGACCGACACGCCGCTGATCGAACATGCCGCGATGACGCTGGCGCAGCAGGCCGGCATCCGCGCCGCGCCGACCTTGCCGATCCGCCTGCCCGACGGCCACGCGGTGGCAGTCAAGCGCTTCGACCGGGTGGGCCCGCGGCGCTTGCACGCCCTCTCGGCCAATGTGGCCCTGAAAGCCGCGGCCGAAGGGCTGGGCTACCCGGAACTGGCGCAACTGCTGCGCCGCCGCGGCGTGGCGGCCGGTGGCGTGAACGTGCAGCAGATGCACGAGCTGTTCCGGCGCATGGTCTTCAACATCCTGATCGACAACACCGACGACCACGAGAAGAACCACGCACTGCTGGTCACCGATGCGCAGCAGTTCGCGTTGTCGCCCGCCTACGACGTGCTGCCCTCGGGCCAGGCGCTGGGCTACCAGCAGATGCGCGTCGGCGCCGATGGCGCCGATTCGACCCTGGACAACGCCTTGTCGATGTGCACGCTGTTTTCATTGAAGCGCGATGCGGCCGCAGGCGAAGTCGCGCGTGTGGCCGCGGCGGTGTCGACCTGGAAGGCGCACTTCAGCCAGTGCGGCGTGACGGCGCGCGACATCGAACGGCTGGCCGGGCAGATCGACCGCGACTTCCTGAAGGCCCAGCGCGACGCCTTTGCGCCGCGCTCCTGAGACGCGCCGCCGATCAAGCCGCCTGCTGGCGCTCCATCGCCGCTTCGAGCTGGCGCTGAATGCCTTGCACGGCCGCGAGCACCCTCCCCGGGTCCATGCCGGCTTGCGGCACAATTTTGTTGACCTTGTCTTCCACCGTCTCCGGGTCTTTCATCAGCGCGTTGCTCAGCGCCGAGAGCATGCAGATCGACGGTTCCTGCAACTGCCTGGGCAGCTCGCCGGTGGCGTTGACGACGACGTGGAAACGAACGCAGTCCACCGCAATCGGTGCCAGGCCCCAGCTTTCGCACAAAGCCGCGCCCAGTGCTTCGTGGCTGACGCCGAACTCGGCATGTTCCAGCAGCAGCAGTTCTTCGTCGTCGGTGCCGGCGGTTGCAAGCATCGCGCGGTAGCGCTCCGGCGCATGGCGCAGCAGCACCGCCTTGCCGCATTCTTCAAACAACCCGGCCGAATGTGCGACCCACGGGTCCACGTCCAGCGCCTTGGCGATGCGGCCCATCAGCATGCCGCGCACGTTGGCGCGGTCCCACAGCGGGTCGAGCTCGGGCATGTGCGGGAACACCGCCTTCAGGCCCATCGCAAACGTGACCGAGGCCACCTCGCGGGTGCCCAGGTAGGTGACCGCCTGCTTGACGCTTTGCACCCGCCCGTTCAGGCCGTACAGCGATGAGTTGACCGCCTTGAGCACCGACGAGGCGAGCGCCATGTCGGCCGCGATCAGTGCGCTCATCGCCTGCAGGTTGATGTTGTCGTCGGCCAGCATCAGCGACAGCTCGACCAGGGTGTCGGGCTTGGACGGAATGTCGACTTTGAGCGTGCGCAGTTGGGGATCGACGGACATGGCGGGCCTTTCGGAAAGCAGGGTCGGACTCGAAGCCCATGCTATGAAGCCGCGCGATCGACAAAGCCGCGAACAACGCCGCCTGAGGCCGGCAGTTCAGCGGATGCCCCAAAAGCAAAAAAGGGCGCCGGATCACCGCCGCCCCTCTTGCTTGTCTTCTTCTTGCTATGTTCGGCCCAACGATCCAGCCGTTCTTGGCGCCTGCACCGGGACACCCCGGCTCACGCTCACTTGTCTCCTCAGCCCCTCGTACACCCGAGGCACCATGCTGGTGCCCGATGCGAGTGCCGAGACTGTAGGCCGTGACAGCGCAGCACAGAACTGGGGCTTTCCCTGCGCCTGCTTTCGCACTGCGGAAGCAGCTTGTGGCGCACCACTTTCGAGCGCCGATTCTGGTGTTCAACGTGCGTCAGGCGCGCGCGGCCGGAACGCTCAACGTGACGCAGGTGCCTTGCCCCGGCGTGCTGGATACATCGACCTCACCACCGTGCAATTCGACGATGCGTTTGACGATCGCCAGCCCCAGCCCCTTGCCGCCCTCACCGGTGGCCGGCGCAACGGTCTGGCGGCTTTGATAGAAGCGGTCGAACAGGTGCGGCAGGTCGGCCGCGGCAATGCCGGGCCCGCTGTCGCTGACGCGCACGTGCACATCGTCCTGGTCCTGCACCTTGCCTCGCACCTTTTGCGCGGTCAGCGTGATCGCGCCGCCAGGCGGGCAGAACTTGAGCGCGTTGTCGACCAGGTTCGCGATCGCGCGCTCGAACAGTTCGATGTCGAGCATCGCAAACGGCGGCGCCGCGTCGTCGCCTGGCGCGGGTTCGCTGCGCAGCGCCACGCCTTGTTGCGCGGCGCGTTCGGCAAACCGCAGGCCGATGTCGTCGAGCAACTCGCCCGCGTCCACCAGCCCGACGCGCAGCTTGAACTGCGGTTCGTCGAGCTGGGCCAGGTCGCCCAGCGACTGCACCAGGCGCGCCGCGTTGCGGGTGTTGCGCAGGGCCACTTCAACAAGA
The DNA here is from genome assembly GCA_031414975.1 of Methylibium sp. GTDB lineage: Bacteria > Pseudomonadota > Gammaproteobacteria > Burkholderiales > Burkholderiaceae_C > LGRD01. Next base: position 10,113 of record JANOQS010000213.1, read on the forward strand.
CGACGGTCGTCGGTGCGTTGGGCGTCACCGGCCCAGCGGCTGTCCAGCGTCTCCAGGCAGGCCACGGTGGCGGTCAACGGCGAGCGCAGATCGTGCGACAGGTTGCTGACGCCTTCACGCCGGAAATGGTCGAGCCGGCGCAACGCGTTCCACTGCTTGCGCAAGGTCGCCAGCATCATGTCGAAGGCGTTGCCGAGCTGGCCGAACTCGTCGCGCGGCGCGGCCGGCAGCAAGGCCTGCGGCGCGCCCGGCAGTGGCGCCTGCGGCGCTTCGGCCAGCCCTTCTTCGAGGCCACGCTGCGACAGGTTCGCCACCGCCTCGGTCAGGCGCCGCAGCGGCCGCGTGACCGAGGCAATCACCAGCCAGGCCAGCAAGGTCGTCAGCGCCACGATGCCGGCAATGGCCGCCAGTGCCGGCAGGGCAAAGCTCCGGCGCACCGCCTCCCAGCGCGACGCCGGAAGATCGGCTTTGTGGCACACGAGGTACAGGAAGCCGGACACCGGCTCGCCGCCGCGGATGACGGCACGCCGCAAGGGCCGGGCAGCGATCACCGCATTGGCGTCCATGCGCTCCGGGTCGTCGCCCATCACGAAAGGCATGCTGCGCGCGCCGGTGGTGCCGGCCACCGCTGCCTGCAGCGAGACCAGCGACACCTTGTAGTCGGCCGGCAGCGGCGCGTCGCCAGTGCGCGACAGGATGCCGCCCTGGGCATCCAGCAGGTAGAGCTGCGTGTCCGGTTCGTACAGCACCAGGTTGCGCAGCCAGGCGTTGAATTCCTGTGGCTGGCGTTCGTGCAGGTCGAGCAGATCGTCGTAGGTGGACGTCACGCGCCCGAGGAAGGCGGTGGCACGCTGGAAGGTCGTTTCTTTCTCGAAGCGCTCGAAGGCCACCAGCACGGTGGCGATCACCAGCAAGGCGGTGATCAGGCCGGTGGCGACGATCGTCAGCGCGATCTTCAGGCGAACCGTCAATGGGGCCCCGCGTTCCTCATGCTGGCGCGTCGCGCATCTTGTACCCCGCCCCGCGCACGGTCAGGATCAGCTCGGGACGCATCGGGTCGGCTTCGAGCTTGGCGCGCAGGCGGTTGATGTGCGTGGTGACGGTGTGCTCGTAACCATCGTGCGTGTAGCCCCACACGGCCGTGAGCAACTGCGACCGCGAAAACACGTGGCCGGGGTGGGAGGCAAAGTGCAGCAGCAGGTCGAACTCCAGCGCGGTGAATTCGAGCGCTTCACCGCGGTAGCGCGCCTGGCGCTTGGCGGGCAGGATTTCCAGGTCGCCATTGCGCAGCGGCGCGCCACCGAATGCGCCACCCTGCGTCTGCGCGGCGCGCAGCAGGTCGGCGCGGCGCAGCAGCGCCTTCACGCGCGCCAGCAGTTCGGGCAGCGAGAACGGCTTGGTCAGGTAGTCGTCGGCGCCCAGCTCCAGGCCGAGCACGCGGTCGAGCTCGGTGGACTTGGCGGTCAGCATCAGGATCGGCGTGCTGCGTCCGCGCGCGCGCAGCGCCTTGCAGACCTCCAGGCCGTCCAGGCCCGGCATCATCAGGTCCAGCACCAGCAGGTCGCTGTTCTGTTCGTTCTGGCTCGCCAGCGCGGCCACGCCGTCGGCGACCGCCGTCACCTCGTAGCCGGCGCCGCGCAGGTTCAACACCAGCAGGTCGCGGATGTCGGTCTGGTCTTCGGCGACCAGGATGGTGGCAGCACGCGGAGTGGGCATGGCCGATTGTCGTTCCGGCGGCGGCGCTTCTTACGCAGACATGATTCGCAAATGTGATCTTCCTGTGAGCTTCGGTGAGGGTGTTGCGAGATGCGGTGGCCACAGTCCACCCATCGACAAGGAACCCCAGGAGCACCCCGCATGAACGCCACCGCCGCACTGTCACCGAGCTTCCAGCCCGCCTTCATGCCGCCCGCCGGCTCCGGCGTGTCGTGGAGCGAGATGGTGTCGCACCGCAGCTACCTGGTGCGGTTTGCCCAACGCAAGCTGCGCGACCCGATGCTGGCCGAGGACGCGGTGCACGATGTGTTCGAAGCGGTGCTGTCCGGCCGCGCCGCGTTTGCCGGCCGCGCCGCGTTGCGTTCGTGGCTGACGGCGGTGCTGAAGAACAAGATCGTCGACTCGGTGCGCCGCAACGCCGGCACCGACCAGCTCGACGACGAGACGATGGACAGCGGCGCGCTGGCCATTGCCTGCCCGCAGCCGCAGCCCGACGAGGTGGCCGAGCAGCGCCAATTGCTGGCACGCGCGTTGGCGCGCATCGAAGCGCTGCCAGCCGGGCTGCGCGACGCGATGCGGCTGCGCGTGCTGGAAGAGCAGTCCACCGAAGTGGTGTGCGCCAGCCTGGGCATCAGCGAAGACAACCTGTTCGTGCGCATGCACCGGGCGCGCAAGCACCTGCTGTCGTGAGTCCGTTGTCCTGAGTCTGTTCAGGGCTTTGCAGCGTCCTGCCGCACCCATTCGGCCGCGCGCTCGGCCATCATCAAGGTCGGCGAGTTGGTATTGCCGCTGGTGATGCGCGGCATCACGCTCGCATCCACCACGCGCAGGTTTTGTACGCCATGCACGCGCAGGCGCGCATCGACGACGGCCAGCGGGTCTTCGCGCGGCCCCATCTTGGTGGTGCCGACCGGGTGGAAGATCGTCGTGCCGATGTCGCCGGCCAGCTTGGCGAGATCGGCATCGCTCTGGAACTGCACGCCCGGCTTGACCTCGACCGGCTTGTATGGCGCCAGCGCCGGCTG
>JANOQS010000214.1:0-2681 GCA_031414975.1 Methylibium sp.
GTCGAACGCCAGAAGGTCGGCACGGGCGACCCGGTGTGGGTGCTGCAGAACAGCTCCTCGCGCATCGGCTTCAAGGGCACCGAAGATCTCGGCGGCGGCTTGAAAGCCGGCTTCCAGATCGAACACGGCTTCAGCCCCGACAACGGCACTGCGGCAGGCACCTTCTGGGGCCGCCAGTCCGAAGTGAACATCGGCGGCAACTTCGGCTTGCTGCGCCTGGGCAACTTCACGAGCGAAGCCTACTTCGCGACGGCCGACTACATCAGCATGCACAACCACGACACGGGCACGTCGGCGGATGCGCTGTACGCCTACCTGGGCCGTGACATCAACAAGATCGCCTACCGCACGCCCAGCTTCCTGGGCGGCCTGACGGTCGAAGGCGCGGTTGCCCTGGGCGAAGGCGCGGCGATCGGCCGCACGATCGACATCGCGGCCAACTACGCCGTCGGCCCGCTGCAGTTGGGCGCCGGCTACCAACGCGTCAACGCCACGAACCAGAAGCAGTTCGCGATTCGCGGCCTGTACGAGATCGGCGCCTTTGTTGTCGGAGCCTATGTGCAGCGCGACGAAAACGGCTACGCCGCGGGCACCCGCACCACCTCGCGCCTGTCGGGCATGTACACGATGGGAAGCTCGGAACTGCACCTGAACTTCGGCAACGCCGGCGAGTACAGCAGCGTGACCGACAGCGGTGCCAAGCAATTCACCGTGGGCTACAACTACAACATGAGCAAGCGCACCAAGCTGTACACCTTCTACACCAAGGTCGACGCAGCAGCCGGCAACCCCTACACCGGCGACTTCAACTCGTTCGCCCTGGGCATTCGCCACAACTTCTGATCGCGCTTCAACCCGCGCAAAAAGCCGGTCGCAAGACCGGCTTTTTTTCTTGGGCGTTCGCCGCGCAATGCGCTGCCGCGTCAGCCGAGGAAGTAGCGCTTCAGCCCGGCCAGGATCATCTCCACGGCGATCGCCGTCAGCACCAGCCCCATCAGCTTTTCCAACGCAGCAACGACCGAGTCGCCGATCAAGCGGCGGATGTGCTCGCACAACAGCAGCACCGCGCCCGACACCAGCATCGCGCAGCTCAGCGCACCCACCCAGGTCATCACCCGCTCGGGCTGGCGCGACGCCAGCAGCAGCACCGTGGCCATCGCCGACGGGCCGGCCAGCAGCGGGATCGCGAGCGGAAAGACGAACGGCTCCTTGCCGCCCGACGCGCCGTACACGCCGTCGGCATGGCTGAAGATCATGCGGATCGAGACCATCAGCAGGATCACGCCACCGGCCACCTCGAGCGAGCGCTCGGACAGGTGCATCAAGCGCAGGAAGCCGTCGCCGAAGAACATGAAGGCGAACAGCACCGCGAACGCGATGCCGACCTCGCGCAGCGCGACCCAGCGCCGGCGCGTCGCCGGCACGTCGCGCATGATTGGAATGAACACCGGCAGGCTGCCGAGCGGGTCGAGCACGAGCAGCAGCAGGATGAAGGCGGAGAGAAAGCTGTGGTCCATGCCGCGCATTGTGCGCGGCGCGTGCTGCCTACTTCAGGAACTCCGGCGAGATCAGGCGCGGCAGCCACAGGATGATCTCGGGGAAGATGATCGTCAGCGACAGCACGCCCAGCATCGGCATCAGCATGATCATCACGTCCTTGATCACGTACATCAGCCGCACCTTGGCGATCGCGCACGAGATCATCAGGCACAGTCCATAAGGCGGCGTCACCAGGCCGAAGGCGAGCGAGATGATGCCGACCATCGCAAAGTGCACCGGGTCCATGCCGACCGCACGCGCCAGTGGCTCCAGGATGGTGCCGACGATGATGATGGCGGGAATCGCATCGAGAAAGCAGCCCACCACCAGAAAGCAGAAGGCGATGAAGAAGCCGGTGGCGGTGATGCCCATGCCCCACGAGCCCACGCCGGCCAGCAGTGCCTTGGGGATCTGGTAGTACGCCAGCAGCCAGCCGAACGCGCTGGCGGTGCCGACGCAGAACAGCGCCACGGCGGCGAGCTTGCCGGTGTCCAGCAGCGCTTCATTCAACTGCTTGCCGCTCATCTCGCGGTACACGAAGATCGACAGCGCGCCGGCGTAGAGCACCGCGATCGCCGCCGACTCGGTGGCCGTGAACCAGCCGAAGATCTTGCCGCCGATGATGATCACCGGCGTCATCAGCGCCGGCACCGAGATCGCCAGCGCGGTGAAGATCTCTTTCAGGTTCGAGCGCGGGTACTTGGGGTAGTTGCGCAGCTTGGCGTAGACGTGCACCGTGGCCATCTGCACCGCGCCCAGCAGCAGGCCCGGCAGGATGCCGGCCAGGAACAGCGCGCCGATCGAGACCGACAAGGTGCCGCCCCACACGATCATCAGGATCGACGGCGGAATGATCACCGCCAGCACCGCCGACACGGCCGTGATGGCGACCGAGAACGACAGGTCGTAACCCTCCTTGACCTGCGCCTCGATGAAGAACTTGCCCTGGCTCGCGGCGTCGGCCGTCGACGAACCGGAGATGCCGGCGAAGAAGATCGACAGCACCACATTGACCTGCGCCAGCCCGCCGGGAAGATGGCCCACCAAGTCGCGCGACAGGCGCACCAGCCGGTCGGTGATGCCGCCCACGTTCATCAGGTTCGCGGTCAGCAGGAAGAACGGCACCGCCAGCAGAATGAACG
>JANOQS010000215.1:0-2641 GCA_031414975.1 Methylibium sp.
GACCTGGTGCTGCCGGGGCGGCAAGAGGCGGCGGCCAACATCCACATCGGCATCGACTGGCTGGCCTCGGTCTCATTCGGGCACATCACCAGCGTCGGCAAGCGCGTGATCGTGCTCGGCGGCGGCAACACCGCGATGGACTGCTGCCGCTCGGCCCGACGCCTGGGCAGCAGCGACGTGAAGGTGATCGTGCGCAGCGGCTTCGACGAGATGAAAGCCTCGCCGTGGGAGAAGGAAGACGCGCAGCACGAAGGGATCCCGTTCCTCAATTTTCACGTGCCCAAGGCCTTCGTTCACGAAGGCGGCACGCTCACCGGCATGACCTTCGAGATCGTCGAGGCGGTGTATGACGACCAAGGCCGGCGCAGCCTGGTGCCCACCGGCGCGCCCGATGTGCTCGTGCCTTGCGACACCGTGCTGGTGGCGGTGGGCCAGGAAAATGCCTTCCCGTGGATCGAGGCCGATTGCGGCATCCAGTTCGACCGCTGGGGGCTGCCCACCCTGAAGGCCGAGACCTTCCAGTCGAGCCTGCCGCACGTGTTCTTCGGCGGTGACGCGGCCTTCGGGCCGAAGAACATCATCACCGCGGTGGCGCACGGCCATGAGGCGGCCGTGTCGATCGACCGCTTCGTCCACGGCGAAGACCCGGCCAAGCGCCCGCCGCCGATGACGCACCTGATGTCGCAGAAGATGGGCATCCACGAGTGGAGCTACAGCAACGACGTGTCGGACGATCCGCGCTTCAAGGTGCCGTGGGCGGCGGCCGAGAAGGCGCTGGCAAACATCAAGGTCGAAGTCGAACTCGGCTTCGACGCCGCCACCGCCTTCAAGGAAGCGAGCCGCTGCCTGAACTGCGACGTGCAGACGGTGTTCAACCGCGACACCTGCATCGAATGCGATTCGTGCGTCGACATCTGCCCGATGGACTGCATCACCTTCACGCCCCCCGGCGAAGAAGCCGACCTGCGCACCCGCCTGATGGCGCCGGCCGCGAACCTGACGCAGGACCTGTACGTCTCGACCCAGCTGAAGAGCGGCCACGTGATGGTGAAAGACGAAGACGTGTGCCTGCACTGCGGGCTGTGCGCCGAACGCGGCCCGACCGGGGCCTGGGACATGCAGAAGTTCCTGCTCACGACCACGCAGGCCGGGGCGGCTTGTCGTGATTCGCATGCCGCCGTGGGCAAAGGAGTGCCCGCATGAAGAACATCGAATCCGTCAACGACTTCGTCATCAAGTTCGCAAACGTCAACGGTTCGGGCTCGGCCTCGGCCAACGAGCTGTTCGCGAAGGCGGTGCTGCGCATGGGCGTTCCGGTGAGCCCGCGCAACATCTTCCCGAGCAACATCCAGGGCCTGCCGACCTGGTACGAAGCGCGCGTTTGCGAAAAGGGTTACGCCGGCCGGCGCGGCGGCGTGGACATGATGGTGGCGATGAACCCGCAGACCTGGGACGCCGACATGGCCGAGATCAGCCCCGGCGGCTACCTGTTCTATGACAGCACGCGGCCGATCCCGCCCGATCGCTTTCCGGAAGGCGTGCAGATCATCGGCGTGCCGCTGACCGAGATCGCCAACGAGGCGTATGCCGACCCGCGCCAGCGCCAGTTGTTCAAGAACATCATCTACGTCGGCGCGCTGTCCGTGCTGCTCGACATGGACGTGGCCGTGTTCGAGCGCCTGTTTGCCGAACAGTACAGGGGCAAGGAGCGGCTTCTCGGCGCCAACGTGCAGGCGCTGAACCTGGGGCGCGACTACGTGCAGCGCTACATCAAGGCGCCGCTGGGCATTCGGGTGCGACGGGCCGACAAGGTGGGCAAGCAGATCTTCGTCGACGGCAACAGCGCGGCCGCACTGGGCTGCCTGTACGGCGGCGCCACGGTGGCGGCGTGGTACCCGATCACGCCGTCGTCGTCGGTGCCCGAGGCGTTCGAGAAGTACTGCCAGAAGTACCGCGTCGACCCGGCCACCGGCCAGCACCGCTTTGCGATCGTGCAGGCCGAAGACGAGATCGCGTCGATCGGCATGGTGGTGGGCGCCGGCTGGAACGGCGCGCGCGCGTTCACCGCCACCTCGGGCCCCGGCATCTCGCTGATGACCGAGTTCATCGGCCTGGCCTACTTTGCCGAGATCCCGGTCACCATCATCAACGTGCAGCGCGGCGGCCCTTCCACCGGCATGCCCACACGCACCCAGCAGTCCGACCTGCTGGCCTGCGCCTATGCATCGCACGGCGACACCAAACACGTGCTGCTGCTGCCGCAAGACCCGCACGAGTGCTTCGAACACGCCGCCGCCGCGCTCGACCTGGCGGACCGGCTGCAGACGCCGGTCTTCGTGATGACCGACCTGGACATCGGCATGAACCAGCGCCTGTGCCAGCCCTTCGAGTGGGACGACGCTCGCCGCTTCGACCAGGGCAAGGTGATGACGGCCCAGGAGCTCGAAGCCGGCAAGGACTTCGGCCGCTACAAGGACGTCGACGGCGACGGCATTCCCTGGCGCACCCTCCCCGGCACGCACCCGAACAAGGGCGCGTTCTTCACCCGCGGCACCACGCGCGACCCGTACGCGCGCTACTCCGAGCGCGGGCCCGACTACATCTACAACATGGAGCGGCTGCTGCGCAAGTTCCGCACCGC
>JANOQS010000216.1:0-1505 GCA_031414975.1 Methylibium sp.
GTCTCCGACCCCGTCAAGGCGAGCACGCCCGAGGCGCTCGCCACCTTGCGGGCCGAGGGGCTGCGCGTCGTGATGGCCACCGGCGACGGCCTGACCACGGCGCGCTCGGTGGCCACGCGGCTGGGCATCGACGAAGTGCACGGCGAGGTGAAGCCCGCCGACAAGCTGGCGCTGGTGCGGCGGCTGCAAGCCGAGGGCCGCGTGGTGGCCATGGCGGGCGATGGCATCAACGACGCGCCGGCGCTGGCCCAGGCGAATGTCGGCATCGCGATGGGCACGGGGACCGACGTGGCCATGAACAGCGCGCAGGTCACCCTCGTGAAGGGCGACCTGCGCGGCATTGCCGCCGCCCGGGCCTTGTCGGTGCAGACGGTTGCCAACATGAAGCAGAACCTCGGCTTCGCCTTCATCTACAACGCGCTTGGCGTGCCGCTGGCCGCGGGGCTGCTGTACCCGCTCACCGGCTGGCTGCTGTCGCCGATGATCGCCGCGCTGGCGATGAGCCTGAGTTCGGCCTCGGTGATAACGAACGCCCTGCGGCTGCGCAGGGCGAGGGCGTGAGCCGGTGTCGTCTCGGTTCCCCCGTCCTAGAATGCGGCCGCAAGCGCAACGCACGATGAACTTCCAGGAAACCACGATCTCCGCCTGTGCCGAAAGGCACGGTGCTGCGTTGTCGCGCCCGCGCTGGAGTGCCATGCCATGACACGCGGCTTCTTGCGCGGCCTGGCCCGCGGCCTGATCGGCGTGCTGCTTTTCGCGCAGTTGGCGGTGGCCGCCTATGCCTGCCCGGGGCTGGCCGCGAAGGCGCCCGACGCTGCCATGGCGTCCGTTGGTGCGACGATGGACGCGACGATGGACGCGACGATGCACGCGCAGATGCCCGGTTGCGACGGCATGGTCGGGGCGATGGACCCGGAATCGGCCAACCTTTGTGCCGAGCACTGCAAGCAAGGCCAACAAAGCGACCAGGCATCGACGCTGACCGTGCCCGTGGCGATGCTCACGGCGCTGTACACGACGACGCCCTCGCTGCCCGGCAACGCGTCGCCGCGCCCCACGGCGGCCACGCTGAGTGCGCTGGTTGCGGCCTCCCCGCCGCACGCCGTTCTGCACTGCGTCTACCGAATCTGACCCTCCCGACGACGCTGCGCTGACGGCCCTTCACGGGTCGGTTTGGAGCGCATCGGCCGCGCCCGTCCATCACTGCGAGCCTCGCTCGCACACGATCGACCGGCCCGGCACGAGGCCTTGTTTCGTTGTCTGGAGAGTCTCATGTTCACTGCTTTCTCACGGCGCGAACCGCCCTCGCGCTGGCCTTGCCACTGGGTGGCCCGGTATGCCCTGGCCTTGCTGATGGGCGTTCTGAGCCCCGGCGTCCAGGCGCAGCCGAAGTTGGCGCTGGATGAAGCGCTGCGCCTGGCGCAAGACCGCTCGCGCCAGCTGACGGCCCAGGAATTCGCGGCGGCCGCCGCACGCGAGATGTCGGCCGCCGCCGGCCGCTTGCC
>JANOQS010000217.1:0-4648 GCA_031414975.1 Methylibium sp.
TTCCTGATGCTCGACGCCTTCGGCACCGACAACCCGCAGGACTACATCGGCGGCTTTCCCGACCACCCGCACCGCGGCTTCGAGACCGTGACCTACATGATTGCCGGCCGCCTGCGCCACCGCGACAGCGCCGGCCACGAAGGCCTGCTGCAAAACGGCGGCGTGCAGTGGATGACGGCCGGCCGCGGCGTGGTGCACTCGGAACTGCCCGAACAGGAAGACGGCCGCATGGAGGGCTTCCAGCTCTGGCTCAACCTGGCTGCCAAGGACAAGATGAACCCGCCCTGGTACCGCGACATCCAGAGCGAAGACATCCCCGAGTTCACGACCGCCGAGGGTGTGACCGTGCGCGCCATCGCCGGCAGCAGCCACGGCGTGGCCGGCGCGATGCAGCGCGACACCACCGTGCCGCTGTACCTGGACCTGGCGTTCGCACCGGGCGCCAGCTTCACGCAGGCGCTGCCGGCCGCGTACAACGCATTCGTGTACGTCTACCGCGGCGCGCTGGAGATCGAAGGGACCGCGGTGCCGACGCAGCGCATGGCGATCCTGAAGAACACGCCCGACAGCGACGGCGTGGTGTTGCGCGCCAGCGGAAATGGCAACGGCAAGGAGCCGACCCGCGCCCTGCTGATCGCCGGCCGGCCGCTGAACGAGCCGATCTCGCAGTACGGGCCGTTCGTGATGAACACCAAGGAAGAGATCTTCCAGGCGGTGCAGGACTTTCAGGCGGGCAAGTTCACGGCGGCGTGATCCGGCGCCGGGGGGCGGGCGCCAGCAGGGGCGCCGGCCGGCTGACGCGATGGGCGGGGCGGCCCGGGCTGTATCCTTGTCGCCCCGCTCGCGAACCCCCATGGCCGCTCTGCACATCACCGACATCGAATCGGCCATCAACTGGTGGCGCGACCTGAAGCCCTCGCCCGACGGCATCACCGCCTGCGCCGAGGTGCGCGCGCTGGCCGAGGTCTACGGCCTGATGGTGTACTACCGCGAGCACGAGTGCGACGAGAACACGATGCCGCCAAAGGCACGCGCCGCCTGGCTCGCCTGGTACGCCAGCACGCCCGATGCGCCCTGTATCGCGATCTGCTCCACCAGCCAGGGTGACGACGTGTGCAAGGGCTGCGGCCGGACCTTCAACGAGGTGCAGCTCTGGACCGGGATGACCCCGGGCGAGAAGCGCAGCACCTGGCGCCGCATCACGATGGAGAACACCGCCTGGCGCTTCAACAAGTACGCCGAGCGCGCGCACGAGAAGACCGAAGCGGCGAAGATTGCAGCAAAGAGTGCTGCTGCCCAAGCCCCTGAGGCCGCTGCGTGAGCCGCCGGGCCGTCCCCAAGGCGAACACCGGAGTGCGCAGCGCGGAGGTTTCCCGTTGAGCCGCCGGGCCGTCCCCAAGGCGAACACCGGAGTGCGCAGCACGGAGGCTTCCCGTTGAGCCGAGCAGCCTCGCTGCTGCACAGCGCCCGCCGCATCGCCAAGCTGGCCTGGCCGGTCTTCATCGGCCAGGTGGCGGTGCTGGCCTTCGCGACCGTGGACACGGTGATGACGGCGCGCCAGTCGTCGCTCGACCTGGCGGCGCTGGCGATCGGCGGCTCGGTCTACATCTCGGTGTTCATCGGCCTGATGGGCGTGGTGCTGGCGGTCGGGCCGATCGTCGGGCAGTTGTATGGCGCTCGCAAGCTGGCCGAGGCCGGCCGGCAACTGCACCAGGCCTTGTGGCTGGCGCTCGGGCTGTCAGTGCTGGGCTGCACCGTGCTGCTGTTCCCGCAACCGTTCCTCGACCTGGCGCGTGCCCAACCCGACGTGGCCACCAAGGTGCGCGCCTACCTTGCGGCGCTGGCCTTTGCGCTGCCGTCGGCCCTGCTCTTCACCGCGTTTCGCGGCTTCAACACTGCCGTGTCGCGGCCCAAGATCGTGATGGCGCTGCAGTTGGGCGGCCTGGCGATGAAGGTGCCGCTGAACGCGCTGCTGGTGTTCGGCTGGAGCCTGGACACACCGCTGGGCCAGCTGCAGATATCGGCGCTGGGCGCGCCCGGCTGCGGCGTGGCCACCGCCATCGCGATGGCCTGCCAGTTGCTGGCGGCCTGGGCCCTGTTGCGGCGCGACCCGTTCTACCGCCCGTTCCAGCTTGGTCGCGGGCTCGGCGTGCCGCACCGCGCCAGCATGGTGGGCCTGCTGCGCCTGGGCGTGCCGATGGGCCTGTCCATCGCCATCGAAGTGACGGGCTTCAGCTTCATGGCCTTCTTCATCTCGCGTTTCGGCAGCACACCGGTGGCGGCGCACCAGATCGCGCTCAACCTGGTGTCGCTGATCTTCATGCTGCAGGTGGCCATCGGCAACGCCACCGGCACACTGGTGGCGCAGCGCATCGGCGCCGACGATGCAGCCGACGCGCGCCGCCTGGGCTGGCATGGCGTGGAGGCGGGCATGCTGATCGCCGCGCTGGTGGGCTGCGCGGTGTACCTGCTGCGCGAGCCGATCCTGCGCATCTACACGCGCGATGCGGCCGTCATCGCCATCGCCGGGCCGCTGCTCGCGTGGGTGGTGCTGTTCCACGTTGCCGACGCCGGGCAGACGCTGGCCGCCTTCGTGCTGCGCGCCTACCGCGTGGCGACCGTGCCGCTGCTGGTGTATGTCGTGGCCATCTGGGGCGTAGGGCTGGGCGGCGGCTACATGGTGGCCTTCAACACCACCGGCTGGAGCCCGCTGACGCTGCAAAATGCCCAGGGCTTCTGGGCCGCGGCGACGGCCGGGCTGGTGGTGGCGGCGGCGGGGTTGTGCGGGTTCCTGGCCTGGATGCTGAAGCAGCAACACGGCCATGCCGAAGCAGCGGCGCGCGCCGCGGCGACCTGAGCGACGCAGCGGCCAGTCACTTTCAGCCCGGCAGGCTCAGCACGAAACAACTCCCCCCGCCCTCGCGCGCTTCGCAGCGCACGCTGCCGCCGTGGCGTTCGGCGATCTGGCGCACCAGGCTCAGGCCCAGGCCCACGCCGCCCGCCTGTTCGGCGTGGCCGGGCAGGCGGTAGAAGGCTTCGAAGATGCGTTCGCGCAAAGGCTCCGGCACGCCCGGGCCGCGGTCGCACACGCGCACCACGCAACGGCTGGCGGCGCGCCCGGTGGTGACGACGATCTCGCCGCCGCCATAACGGCGCGCGTTCTCCAGCAGGTTGCGCAACGCGCGGCGCAGCAGCCGCTCGTCGCCGGTGACGGTGAGCGCCACGCCGTCCACCACGGCATCGACGCGGGCCGCCTCTTCGGCCGCCAGCGCCAGCAGGTCGACCTTCTCGGTCGGGTCCAGCGTGGTGGCCGCGGCATCGAGCCGGCTCGCCAGCAGCACTTCTTCGACCAAGGCATCGAGCTCGGCCACGTTCGTGTCGATTTCGCGCTTGAGCTTGTCGCGCTGCCCCGGCGCTGCGTCGTCGAGCATCGACACGGCCATCTTCATGCGCGCCAGCGGCGAGCGAAGTTCGTGGCTGGCGTTGGCCAGCAGCGACTGGTGCGAGCGCACCAGCGCCTCCACCTTGGTCGCAGCCTGGTTGAAGCTGCTGGCCACCGCGGCCACCTCGTCGCGGCCCGACACCTCGACGCGCTGGCGCAAGTCGCCGGAACCGAAACGTTCGACGCCCTGCTTCAGCGCTTCGAGCCTGCGCGTCAGGCGCCGCACCACCGGGTAGGCGCCGGCCGAAACGGCCAGGAACAGGATCACCAGCAACACCACCAGGCCGACGCCGCGCTGCCAGTCGGGCGGCACGAAGGGCAGCGGCGGCGGGTCGGGCCGGCCCATGCGCGCGCCGCCGCGCGCGTCGCCCAGGCCGGTACCGGGCGGGCCGCCATCGGCAGGGCCGGCACGCTGGCCACCCGCGCGCTGGCGCAAACCGGGGCGCATGACCCACAAGGTTCGGCCGTCTTCGAGCCGGACCGGAAAGCCGCGCGCCCCGGCCTCGGCCTCGCGGCGCGTGAACGATTCGGACACGCCGATGCGGGTGCCGCTGGTATCGTCCAGCGCGAGCGGAATGCGCAGGCGCTGCGACCAGTCCTTCAGCGCCGCAGCCTGGTCGTCCGCCGGGGCTTCGATGCCCGGCAAGGAGCGCTGGATCAGGTCGCCCCAGGCCTCCATGCGCTCGCTCAGCACCGACTCGGAGCGCACCCGCTCCTGGTCGATCTGGCGCTGGAACAGCAGGCCGGAGGCGAAGGCGAACAGCAGCAGCACCACCACCACGGTGAGGTAGATGCGCAGGTACAGGCTTTTCATGCCAGGAGCCGGAGTTCGGCGAGCACGTTCACGTTCACGATCACTCCCGACTAATTCGCTTCGTCGTCGGAGTCCTGCTTCTTCGCGAACACATATCCGGCGCCCCGCACCGTGAGCACGCGCCGCGGCAGCTTGGGGTCGTCTTCGATCACGGCGCGGATGCGCGAGATGTGCACGTCGATCGAGCGGTCGAAGGCTTCGAGCGGGTGGCCCTTGAGCATGTCCATGATCTGGTCGCGCGACAGCACGCGGCCAGGGCTTTGCGCCAGCACCACCAGCAGGTCGAACTGGTGGCTGGTCAGGTCGCAGGGCTGGCTGCCCAGGCGCGCCACGCGGGCGCCCAGGTCGATCTCGAGGCGGCCGAAGCGCAGCACCTCGTCGCCCACCGCCTG
>JANOQS010000218.1:0-4189 GCA_031414975.1 Methylibium sp.
GGCCTGCACCGCCATGCCCACCTGCGCCAGCAGCGCCAGCGCCTCGGCGCGCTTGTGTTCGGCCGCGCGGCGCCACAGCGAGAACAGCTTGGCGTCGGCCGACAACAAAGCCATCTGCACGTTCTCGACCACCGTCAGCGAGGCAAATGTCTCGGCGATCTGAAAGGTGCGGCCCACGCCCAGGCGCCAGATCTCGCGCGGCTTTCGGCCGATCAGCTCTTGCCCGCCGAGTTGCACCGAGCCACCGTCGGCGCGCAACTGACCGTTCACCATGTTGAAGCTCGTCGTCTTGCCAGCGCCGTTGGGCCCGATGAGCGCGAGCAGCTCGCCTGCGGCCACGCCGAAGCTCACGCCATCGACGGCCTTCACGCCGCCGAACGACTTGCTGAGATCAACCACTTTCAGCAGGCTCATGACAGGTGCCAAGCGAGACTGTGTGAACGGTGGCGCTTGCCGAGGCCATCGAGTGGGGAACTCCGCTCATGCCCGGGGACAGAGCCCCGGGCGCTCGCCAGGCACAAACAGTCCACTGGACTGTTTGTGTCCGGGCTCGCTCCCCCGAGCCGGTGTACCGACTCTCCTCCTTTACTTCGCTCCGTCCCCCACCCGACGCCCCCGGCCTGGAACGGGTTCTCACTTCCAAGGACAGGCAAAAGCGGTGGCTCGGATCGGGACGGTGGTGCTTGCTGCGTAGCGAAGTAAAGGAGGAGGGCCGGTCTCTTTCGGCCCGGGGGACATGAGCGGAGGAGCATGCGCCGGCGGTCCGATCCCGCATCAACCGCCGCAAGGCTGGGGTTCAACGACAACAACGTGCCAAAGCGAGCGCGATTCATCTCACCCCCTTGTCGACCACCGCGGTCACCGCCGACTCACGAGTCGCGCCATCACGCCTGCTGTACACCACCTGCCGCACAAACCCCGCGATGCCCTGCGGGAACAGCAGCACCAGCAGCAAAATGATGCCGCCCAGCATCGCGCGCCAGTAGTCGGTGTTGCGGGCCACGGTGTCATGCAGCCAGGTGAAAGTGACGGCGCCGACCACCGGGCCGGCGAGCGTTTGCACGCCGCCCAGCAGCACCATCACCAGACCATCGACCGACTTGCCCACGTGCAGGCTGTCGGGCGAGATGCTGCCCTTGGAGAACGCGAACAGCGCGCCCGCGAGGCCAGCGAACACGCCCGCGATGACGAACGCCGCCCACTGCACGCGCTTCACGTCGATGCCGATCGCGTCGGCGCGCAGGAACGAATCACGCCCGGCGCGCATCGCGTAGCCGAACGGCGAGAACAGCGCGCGCCGCAGCAGCAGCACGCCCCCCACCACAAAGGCCAAGGTCAGGTAGTAGTACGTGCGCTTGTCGCTCAGCCACTCGGCCGGCCACACGCCTGTGAGGCCGTTGCTGCCGCCGGTGAAACCGTCCCACTGGTAGACGACGGCCCAGGCGATCTGCGCGAAGGCCAGGGTCAGCATCGCCAGGTAGACACCCGACAGGCGCACGGCAAACCAGCCGAACAGCAACGCGCCGACCGCAGCCACCACCGGCGCGGCCACCAGCGCCACTTCCATCGGCAAGCCCAGCGCGCGCACCAGCAGCGCCGCGCCGTACGCGCCGAGACCGAAGTAGGCCGCATGCCCGAACGAATGCATGCCGGCCGGCCCCATGATGAAGTGCAGGCTGGCGGCGAACAGCGCGGCGATCAGCAGGTCGATCATCAGCACGGTGAGGTAGGGCGACTGCGCGCTGATCAGCGGCAGCGCGATCAACAACAGCAGCAAAGCGGCGCCGCTCCACTTGACGAGCTTGTCGGCCGCCCGCAGCGGCTCCTCCACCGTGCCGGCGTGCCGGCTCGGCGCCTGCGCGCGGCCCAGCAGGCCCCAGGGCCGCACGATCAGCACCGCAGCCATCACCAGAAACTCGACCACCAGCGTGAGCTTGGAGAACGACAGGCTCACGCCCATCACCTCCACCAGCCCGATGGCGATGCACACCGCCTTGATCTCGGCGATCAACAGCGCCGCGACGAAAGCACCGGGGATCGAGCCCATGCCGCCCACCACCACCACCACGAAGGCCGCGCCGATGGTCACCAGGTCCATCTCGAGGTTGGCCGGCTCGCGCGGCAACTGCAGCGCGCCGCCCAACCCGGCCAGCAGGGCGCCGAGCGCGAACACGCTGGTGAACAGCCAGGCCTGGTTGACGCCGAGCGCGCTGACCATCTCGCGGTCTTGCGTGGCCGCGCGCACCAGCGTGCCCCAGCGCGTGCGCGTGAGCAGCAGCCACAGCAGGCCCAGCACCACAGGCCCGACGACGATCAGGAACAGGTCGTATTCGGGGAACTGCCGGCCGAGGATCGTCACCGACCCGCCGAGCCCCGGCACGCGCGGCCCGAGCAGTTCTTCAGGCCCCCAGAACCACAACACCGCGTCCTTGATGACCAGCACCAGCGCGAAGGTCGCCAGCAACTGGAACAACTCCGGCGCGTGATAGATGCGCCGCAGCAGCAGCACCTCCACCAGCGCGCCGAGCACACCCACCGCCACGGCGGCGAGCAACAGCGCCGGCCAGAAGCCGATGCTCGGTCCCAATTTCTCGACCAGCGAGTAAGCCGTGTAGATGCCCACCATGTAGAACGAACCGTGCGCGAAGTTGACGATGCGCGTGACGCCGAAGATCAGCGACAGGCCTGCGCCGACAAGGAACAGCGACGATGCGCCGGCGAGGCCGTTGAGGAGTTGGACGAGGAGGGCGGAGAGGGTCATGGTTTGGGCCCTACCACCGGGTGATACGTCAATTGGTTGCGCCCGGACACCTCGAACTTGACGCACACCTCGACAGCAGGAGCATGGCGTCGCAAGATCTCGCGGACTTGCGCGACATGGGCGGAAAGGGAGTTGAGAGCCCAGTCGTCGGACTGAACAAGAACGTAGACCATTCCGTTCCAACAACGAGATCTCAGCTGAGCAATGGCCTTGGCTATGTCGTCAGTGAGCTTCCTCTCGAAGCCCTGGCCTAGCTCCGAGTAAAGCAAGCTGGTGTCGAAAACATCCTTTGAGTCGTCGCGCACGATCTGTGCATCTGAACGGTTGATGGTCTTTACCTCGCAGTACCGTCGCTCCGCACCGCGCAAGAAGGTGAGGTCCGGAGTCTTGAGCCCCTCCCGTTGTTGCTCTGGCACGAACGCCACCTCTTTGTAGCCCTTGTTGACCAAGTGACGATATGCAAACGCCTCGTTCAGCTGATCGAACAGAGCCTGCTTTCCGCGCCGCGAAGTGCCAGCTACAAAACTTCGCATTGCCTTGTGTCGAAGAGTTTCCCAAGATGCTTCATCTAACGACCCGAGCGCCCGCTCGTACGGCTGGTGATGTCTACGAAGCAGATAGAGATTGCCCCTGATCTTGGATTCATGCTGCCGCAAGTACGAGTCTGTTGGGTGCTGTATCAGTAGCTCACGCAGGAGTTGGCTGAGACGCCCCATCATCTTGTCTCCTAGCGCATCCGCTCGCGTTGCAGGACGTCGACGTTTGAAGCAAACCCGCGGCCGGCAGCCGGGCGCAGCGCCTCTTCGGCGCCGAGGAGCGGAAGGCTCGTGGCCCGCGCGCGCAGCGCGCTACGTGGACTGACTTGTCGCCGCATGTCTGAACGGAACGAACGCAGTGAGTGAAGTGAGTTCGGCGACGGGCCGCGAGCCTGAGCACCGCAGGGCAGTCGGCGTACCCGCCGACCGCTGAAGTGAAGCGGAGCACGGCTGCCGGCTGCGGGTTTGCTCGCGCAAACGGTCGCAGTGAGCCCTTTCAGGCATGAACGAAGTGAAATGCCCACCATCAAGGTGCGATGCGTCGCGCCTCGTCCATGACTTCGTTCAGGTCGTAGACCTTCCCCTCACCTCGCTCATGCGCCGCGATTCGACGCTCGATTTCCTTGTTCCACGCCTCTTGCACATCGTTTGGCGCAGCTTCCTGCAGGGACTCCAACAAGAGGTCGAGGAGTCTCACACGCTCTTCAGGCGGAAGAGCGCGCGCGCGTTCGGCGAGTTCCATGACGGAGTCAGGGATGACGGCTCTCTGCGCGGCCTTGTCGAGCACGACGACCTTGCTCCCTTTGGTCACCCGGGCTGCGCACTTTCCGCCTACGCCTTTCGAGAAGTCGTATTCGGGCAACAGATCCTTGTCAGGTGTTTTGGTCATGGG
>JANOQS010000219.1:0-5320 GCA_031414975.1 Methylibium sp.
TCGCCTGGACCTGCTGGCGCGCCACGGCTTGAAACTGGCCGACATCCAGAACGTCATCGCAGGCATGGGGCCGATGGCTGGTGCGCGCGAGTTTCTGGACGAGTTGCGCGAGCGCTTCCAGGTCTTCATCCTGTCCGACACGTTCTATGAATTTGCCGACCCGTTGATGCGCCAGCTTGGCCGCCCGACTCTGTTGTGCCACCGCCTGGTGATCGACGACGCCGGCTTCGTGCGCGGCTACAAGCTGCGCCAGCCCGACCAGAAACGCATGGCGGTGAACGCGCTGAAGGGCCTGAACTACCAGGTGATTGCGGCCGGCGATTCGTACAACGACACCGGCATGCTGATGGCCGCCGATGCGGGCTTCTTCATCCACCCGCCCGAGTCCATCGTCGCGCAGTTCCCGCAGTTCCCGGTCAACCGCAGCTACGCGGAGTTGCGCGCCGCGATCGCGGGTGCGTCGCAGCGCCTGCTGGCGGCCTGAGGCAACGCCGAACAAGTCCCTCGTCAAGCCAGCCAGCGGCGCGCGTTCTCGTACATGCGCATCCACGGGCTGGGGGCGCTCTTGTCACCGCTGGTCCAGCTCATCTGCACGTTGCGGAACACGCGCTCCGGGTGCGGCATCAGCACGGTGAAGCGGCCGTCGGCGGTGGTCACTGCGGTCAGTCCATCGGGGCTGCCGTTCGGGTTGGCGGGGTAAGTCTCGGTCGGCTTGCCGGCGTGATCGAGGAAGCGCATTGCACGTTGCACCCCGGCAGGGTCGCCGCGCTGCGAAAAGTCGGCAAAACCTTCGCCGTGCGCCACCGCCACCGGCAGGCGGCTGCCGGCCATGCCCGTGAAGAAGATCGACGGGCTGTCCAGCACCTCGACCAGCGACAGGCGCGCTTCGAACTGCTCGCTCTTGTTGCGCGTGAACTTGGGCCAGGCCTGCGCACCCGGGATCAGGGCGCTGAGGGCCGCCATCATCTGACAGCCGTTGCACACCCCCAGCGCGAAGCTGTCGGTCCGATTGAAGAAGGCCGCAAACTGCTCGGCCAGCACCGGGTTGAACAGCACCGAGCGGGCCCAGCCCTCGCCGGCCCCCAGCGTATCCCCGTAACTGAAGCCGCCGCAGGCGACGAAGCCCTGGAACATGTCGAGCCGCGCGCGCCCGGCCTGCAGATCACTCATGTGCACGTCGAAGGTGTCGAAACCGGCGCGGTCCATCGCGTAGCTCATCTCCACGTGGCTGTTGACGCCCTGCTCGCGCAGGATCGCAAGCTTGGGCCGGGTCAGGTTCAGTGCCGGCGGCGACAGCGGTTGTGGTTGCGGGTCGAACGTCAGGCGCAGGTTCAGCCCAGGGTCTTCGGCGCTTCCCGCCGCGGCATGTTCGGCGTCGGCACAGGCCGGGTTGTCGCGCAGCCGGCAGATGCGCCAGCTCACTTCGTCCCAGGCTTGGTGCAGGGCGGCCAGGGGCGCACTGAACACCGCCTTGGCGTCGCGCCAGACCTCCATCACACCCTTGTGATTGGGCTTGCCGATGAAGTGGCTGATGCGGCTCAGGCCGAACTCGCGCAAGGTCTGCATCACCTCGTTGCGCACCGCCGTCGGCACCTGGATCACCGCACCCAGCTCTTCGTTGAACAGTGCCTGCAGGGTGCGTTCGGCACGCCGCGCGCCCACCTGGGTGGCCCAGTTCTTGGCATCGCCGTATTCGGCCCGGCTGTCGCTGATGCCGTCGCCTTCGAGCACCAGCATGTCCACGTTCAGGCTCACGCCCAGGTGGCCGGCAAAGGCCATTTCGCAGACAGTCGCCCAGAGGCCGCCGTCGCTGCGGTCGTGGTAGGCGAGCAGCTTGCCATCGGCACGCAGCCGGTTGATCGCCGCGACCATCGCCTTCAGCAGCGCCGGGTCGTCGAGGTCGGGCACTTGATCCCCGAACTGGTTCAATACCTGCGCCAGCATCGAGCCAGCCATGCGGCACTTGCCCTGGCCCAGGTCGATCAGGATCAAGGTGGTGTCGCCGCCCTGCAGTTGCGGCGTGAAGGTGGGCCGCACGTCGTCCAGCGTGGCAAAGGCTGTCACGATCAACGACACCGGCGCGGTGACCTGCTTCGCCTCACCGCCGTCATTCCAGCGCGTGCGCATCGACAGGCTGTCCTTGCCCACCGGCACGCCGATGCCCAGCGCAGGGCAGAGCTCCATGCCGACCGCCTTCACCGTGTCGTACAGCGCAGCGTCTTCGCCGGCTTCACCACACGCCGCCATCCAGTTGCAGCTGAGCTTGACGCGCGACAGTTCGAGCGGCGCGGCCAGCAGGTTGGTCAGCGCCTCGCCGACCGCCATGCGGCCCGAGGCCGGTGCGTTCAGCGCAGCCAGCGGCGTGCGCTCGCCCAGGCTCATCGCCTCGCCGCGGAAGCCGCTGAAGTCGGCCAGGGTCACCGCACAGTCGGCCACCGGCACCTGCCACGGGCCGACCATCGGGTCGCGGTGGCTCAGGCCGCCCACCGTTCGGTCGCCTATGGCGATCAGAAAGCGTTTGCTGGCCACCGTGGGGTGGCGCAGAACGTCGTAGGCCAGCCGATCCAGGGTCGCCTCGCCCAGGTCGAGCGCAGGCGAGCTGCGCGCAAGCCGCTGCACGTCGCGGTGCATCTTGGGCGGCTTGCCGAGCAGCACGTCCATCGGCATGTCGATGGACCGTTCGCCGCCGTCACCGTCCTGGAGCAGCAACTGCTTCTGATCGGTGGCCACGCCGACCACGGCAAAAGGGCAGCGCTCGCGTTCGCACATCGCCTGGAACAGCGGCAGCGCGTCGCGCTCGACCGCCATCACGTAGCGCTCCTGGCTCTCGTTGCACCACACTTCCTTGGGCGCCAGGCCGCTCTCTTCCAGCGGCACCTTGCGCAGGTCGAAGCGTGCGCCGCGGCCGGCCCCGTCGACCAGCTCGGGGAAGGCATTCGAGATGCCACCCGCGCCCACGTCGTGAATCGCCAGGATCGGGTTGACGGTGCCCAGCGCCGCGCAATGGTTGATGACCTCCTGCGCACGGCGCTGGATCTCGGGGTTGCCGCGCTGCACCGAATCGAAGTCGAGCTCGGCCGCGTTCGCGCCCGCCGCCATCGAGCTGGCCGCGCCGCCGCCCATGCCGATGCGCATGCCCGGCCCGCCGAGCTGGATCAGCAGGGTGCCAGCCGGGAACTGCAGCTTGTGCGTCTGCGACGCGGCGATGCTGCCCAGCCCGCCGGCGATCATGATCGGCTTGTGGTAACCGCGCCGCTGCGCCGCTGCGCCCTCGCCCACCGTCTGCTCGTACACGCGGAAGTAGCCGGCCAGGTTGGGCCGCCCGAACTCGTTGTTGAAGGCAGCGCCGCCGAGCGGCCCGTCGAGCACGATCTGCAGCGGGCTGGCGATGTGCTCGGGCTTGCCGTAGGGCGCACGCTCCCAGGGTTCGTTCGTGCCGGGCAGGTGCAGATTGGAGACGCTGAAGCCGGTCAACCCCGCCTTGGGGCGCGAGCCGCGGCCGGTGGCGCCCTCGTCGCGGATCTCGCCGCCGGCCCCGGTGGCAGCACCTGGGAACGGCGAGATGGCGGTCGGGTGGTTGTGGGTTTCCACCTTCATCAGCACGTGCACGGTTTCGTGCCGCGCTGCATACACCGGCGCGTTGGTGTAGCCGGCCGGCAACCAGCGCTCGATGGCGCCGCCTTCCATCACCGAAGCGTTGTCGCTGTAGGCCACCACGGTGTGCTGCGGCGAGGTCTGCTCGGTGTGGCGGATCATGCCGAACATCGAGCGCTCTTGCGCCACGCCGTCGATCGTGAACTGCGCGTTGAAGATCTTGTGCCGGCAATGTTCGCTGTTGGCCTGCGCGAACATCATCAGTTCCACGTCGGTGGGGTTGCGCTTCAGGCGTGTGAAGGCCTGCTCCAGGTATTGAATCTCGTCGGCCGACAGCGCCAACCCGAAGCGCGTGTTGGCCTCGGCCAGCGCCGCCTCGCCGCGGCCGAGCACGTCCACGTGCTCCATCGGCTGGCCGGTGCGTTCGTCGAACAGGTGGGCGGCGTCTTCGCGCGCGAGCAGCACGCTCTCGGTCATGCGGTCGTGCAGCAGCGCAGCGCAGGATTGAAGCTCTGCGGGGGTGAGCGGTTTCACGCCGCCGAGCAGGCCGGTCTTGAGGGTCAAACGATATTCGGTCACGCGCTCGATGCGCCGCACCGCCAGGCCGCAGTTGTGCGCGATGTCGGTCGCTTTCGACGCCCAGGGTGACACCGTGCCCAGGCGTGGTGCCACCGTCAACAGCGGCCCTTCGCCTGGGCCGCTGTCAGGGCCGCTGTTCGGACCCAGATACGGGTCGCCGTAGCGCAGCAGCGCGGCGAGCTTGTCGAGCGCGGCGCCGGCCAGTGGCTCGTCGCTGCAGACCCAGTGCACATGGCGCGCATGCACCGCAACGACGCGCGCAGACACCGCCTCGAGCCGCGGCAGCAGGGCCTGGGCTCGGAACTCGGACAAGGCGTTGCCGCCGGGAAGGGGTTGCAGGTGCTGGGGAGAAGAGGTCACAGACGGCCACGCTGTTGAGGTTGGGGCTGAAGACGGCACGGCGACACCCTGCCTTCGCGCCGCTGGCGATTCTAAGGAGGCGCCCCGCCGACACCCCGCAGTCGCGGGATTTGCCGCGCCAGGGTGATGGGCGAGAGTGGGGCCATGCAGCGCACCTCCCCGTTCTGGTTCAACTCGCCGAAAGAAGCCCTCTCCGCCACCGAGCGGGCGCGCCAGGCGGCCCGCCGCGAGACCCGCCTGGACGAGCACATGCTGCAGGTTCGGCCCGAGCCGGCCCCGCGCGGGCCGCGAGAATCGCGCGACCCGCTGGAATTTCAGCGTGGCCTGGAGGTCCAGGTCCTGCCCGACAGCGAATTCGACCGCCTGTTTCCGCCCGCCCCGACCTGATCCCGCGCGGCGCCGAGGCCGCCTTGGCGATGGGATAATCCGGCACATGACCATCAGCATCAAGACCGGCGCCGACGTGGAAGGCATGCGCCAGGCAGGCCGCCTGGCCTCGGAGGTTCTGGACCTGCTCACCCCCCATGTGAAGCCCGGCATCACGACCGACCAGCTCGACGCCATGGCCCACGCCCACATCGTCAACGTGCAGCAGGCGGTGCCGGCGCCCTTGAACTACGCGCCGCCGGGGTACACGCCCTACCCCAAGTCGATCTGCACCTCGATCAACCACCAGGTCTGCCACGGCATCCCGAACGACCGGCCGCTGAAGAACGGCGACATCGTCAACATCGACGTCACCGTCATCAAGGACGGCTGGCACGGCGACACCAGCCGCATGTTCGTC
>JANOQS010000220.1:0-3273 GCA_031414975.1 Methylibium sp.
GCGCGCCCGCCGAATGCGAGCGAGGCATCCTTCAGCACCGAATTCAGCGCCGCCTTGGAGGCGCGGTAGAGCCAGCCCGAGGGGCTGGTGCGCAGGCCCATCGAGCCCATGCGCGACGACACCACGGCCAGCCGCGCGCCCAGCGCCAGCGCGTCTTCGAGCGAGGGCAGCACACGCATGGCGCCAAGCACGTTGGTGTGCATCACCGCGTCGAAGTCGGCTTCGGTGGGCGGCTCCAGGCCGGCGCTGCGCGGGCCGTAAATGCCGGCGCACAGCACGGCCACGTCGAAAGCCAGGCCGTCGATCTGCCAGGCCAGGCGCGACACGCTCTCGGCCTGCGCCACGTCGAGCGCCAGCGGTTGCGCGCCCAGATCGGCCAATGCCTGCAGCGCCGCTTCGCCACGCGCGGTGGCCGCCACCTGCCAGCCCGCCGCGCGGTACTGGCGCACGAACTCCAGCCCGATGCCGCGCGAGGCGCCGATGATCAGCGCATGTGGCATGCCGTTCCAGCAAGCGCTGCGCCCGCGTTGCCGAACAGGTTCACACCATCTCCAGCGCCAGCGCGGTGGCTTCTCCGCCGCCGATGCACAGCGCCGCCACGCCCTTCCTGAGCCCCCGCTTGCGCAGTGCGCCAAGCAGCGTGACGACGATGCGCGCGCCGCTGGCACCGATCGGGTGGCCCAGCGCACACGCGCCGCCGTGCACGTTGACGATTTCGTGGCCGAGCTTGAACTCGTTCATCGCCGCCATCGTGACGGCGGCGAAGGCCTCGTTCACCTCCCACAGGTCCACGTCTTTCGCGGCCCAGCCGGTCTTCTTCAGCAGCTTGTCGATCGCGCCGGCCGGCGCGGTGGCAAACCAGGCCGGCGCCTGCGCGTGCACCGCGTGCGCCGCGATGCGCGCAATGGGCTTGCAGCCGTAACGCACCGCGGTCGACTCGCGCATCAGCACCAGCGCGGCCGCACCATCGGAGATGCTCGACGCGTTGGCAGCGGTGATCGTGCCGTCCTTCTTGAACGCAGGCTTCAGGCCGGGGATCTTGTCGAGCTTGGCCTTGAACGGTTGTTCATCTTGCCTGATGACCGTGTCGCCGCCCTTGCCTTGCAGCGTGACGGGCGCGATCTCCCAGTCGAACGTGCCGTCTTCGTTGGCCTGTTTCGCGCGCTGGGTCGAGGCAATCGCAAACGCGTCTTGCGCCTCACGCGTGAACTTGTACCTGGCCACGCAGTCTTCGGCAAACACACCCATCGCGCGGCCGCGGTCGTAGGCATCTTCGAGCCCGTCCATCGCCATGTGGTCGAACATCTGCGCCGCGCCGTAGCGCACGCCCTTGCGCGCGAACAGCAGGTGCGGCGCGTTGGTCATGCTCTCCATGCCGCCGGCCACCATCACCTCGGCGGTGTCGGCGCGCAGCATGTCGTGCGCGAACATCATGGCGCGCATGCCCGAGCCGCACATCTTGCTCAAGGTCACCGCGCCGGCCGACTGCGGCAGCCCCGCGCCCAGCGCCGCCTGGCGCGCCGGCGCCTGGCCCTGGCCGGCCATCAGGCAATTGCCCATCAGCACTTCATTCACCGCGTCACCGGTGATGCCGGCCCGCTCGACGGCCGCCTTGATGGCGGCCGCGCCGAGCTGGTAGGCCGGCAGTGAAGCAAAGTCACCCAGCAAGCCGCCGATGGGCGTGCGGGCGGCGGAAACGATGACGATGGGGTCGGACATGGTGATCTCTCCAGTCAAGCCGTTGAACTCTCGAGCGCCTCCTGCAGGCGGCGCCGGTACTCGAAGCGCTTGTGCGCATCGTACGGGAACACGTCGTGTACATAGCCGGCCAGAATGCGCTCTTTGTGCCCTTGCCAGAAGGCCGCGTCGAGCAGGTCGGCATGGTGGCGCATGAACACCGCGCGCACCACCGGGTTGCCGAGCAGGAAGGGCTCGAAGGTTTCAGGGAACACGTCTTTCGGGCCGACCGTGTACCAGACCTCGCCCGACATCTCTTCTTCTTCGTTGCGCGGCGCCGGCACCTTGCGGAAGTTGCAATCGGTCAGGTACTCGATCTCGTCGTAGTCGTAGAACACCACCTTGCCGTGGCGCGTGACGCCGAAGTTCTTCCACAGCATGTCGCCAGGAAAGATGTTGGCGCGCACCAGGTCCTTGATGGCGTTGCCGTACTCGATGACTGCGTGCTCGATCTGCTGCGGCGTGGCGTCCGTCAGGTAGATGTTGAGCGGGATCATGCGCCGCTCGATGTAGGCGTGGCGGATCACCAAGGTGTCGCCGTCTTCTTCCACCAGGCTGGCGCAGAAGTGCTTCAGCTCAGTCACCAGTTCGTCGTCGAAGCGGGCGCGCGGGAACGCCACGTTGCTGTACTCCAAGGTGTCGGCCATGCGGCCCACGCGATCGTGCTGCTTGACGATCAGGTACTTGCGCTTGACCAACTCGCGCGTGGTCTCCTTCTGCAGCGGAAAGAAGTCCTTGATGACCTTGAAAACGTACGGAAAGCTCGGCAGGTCGAACACCAGCATCACCATGCCCTTGATGCCGGGCGCGATGCGGAACTGGTCGCTGCTGTGCCGCTGGTGCGCCAGGAAGTCGCGGTAGAACAGGTTCTTGCCCTGCTTCTGCAAACCGATGGCGCTGTAGATCTCGCTGCGCGGCTTGCTCGGCATCATCGAGCGCAGGAAGCGCACATAGGCCGACGGCACCTCCATGTTGACCATGAAGTAAGCGCGCGCGAAGCTGAACACGAGGAGCAGGTCGTCTTCGCCGAACAGCGCCGCGTCGATGATCAACTGACCGTGGTCGTTGTGCAATATCGGCAGCGCAAACGGCGTCTCGTTGAAGCCGTTGATGACCTTGCCCACCACGTACGCTCCCTTGTTCCGGAAGAACAGGCTCGACAGCACCTGGATCTGGAAGTTCGCGCGCAGGCGGACCTCGCCCAGCTCGGCCGCCACCGCCGCGAGCACCTGGTCGATGTCGCGCTCCAGGTCCTCGAAGGCCACCTGCAGCTGGAAGTTGCCGATGATGCGCAGCCAGGTGTCGCGCAGCGTTTCCAAGGTCGGGTAGTAAGCGCGGAAGGTCGGCAGCGAAGCCGGTTCGTCGTTCTCGATGTATTCGGTGCTGACGGCCGGGCGCACGAAGATGAAGTCGTTGTGGAAGTAGCTGCGGTGCAGGATCTTGGTGGTGACCGAGTTGAAGAAGGTCTCGGCCAGCTCGGGCTGGTACAGGTTGGTCAGCAGGCCGATGTAGTGCAGCTTGACCTGCTGCCACACG
>JANOQS010000221.1:0-11202 GCA_031414975.1 Methylibium sp.
TGACCACCGGCCCGAGTTCGCGCACCAGCGACAGGTTGACGATCAGCCCGAGCGACTCGGCCGCACCGTAAGTCACCAGCGCGTAGTACATCTGCAGCGCCAGCACGAAGCCGACCGCCATGCCCGAGGCCATGATGATCAGCAGCGAGCGGTTGCCGATGGCGTGGATCTGCGCCACGACCAGGTAAGGCCTGCGCAGCGAGGCCGGAATGTTGCGCAGCAGGTCGTAGAAGAAGAAGGCGTGGTGGCCGAGCGCGTACAGCGTCTCGAGCACCCAGCGGCCGAGCGAGGCCACCGCCGTCATGCGCGAATCCCTAGTTCTTCCGCCAACGGCTTGGCAGGGTAGTGAAAGCGCACCGGCCCGTCGGGCTCGCCGCGAATGAATTGGCGCACCTCGGGGTGCTCGGACGCGCTCAACTCGGCCGGCGTGCCATGCGCCACCACCCGCCCTTGCGACGACAGCAGGTAGGCGTGGTCGCAGATCGCAAAACACTCCTGCACGTCGTGCGACACCATCAGCGAGGTGGCGCCGGTGGTGTCATTGAGGGTGCGGATCAGGTTCGCGGCCACGCCCATCGAGATCGGGTCCAGGCCGGCAAACGGCTCGTCGTACATGATCACTTCGGGGTCGAGCGAGATCGCCCGCGCCAGCGCCACGCGCCGCGCCATGCCGCCCGACACCTGCGAGATGCGCAGCGGCGCGGCGCCGCGCAGGCCCACGGCGTTGAGCTTCATCAGCACGATGTCGCGGATCATCTCGTCGGAGAGGTCGGTGTGCTCGCGCAGCGGAAAGGCGACGTTCTCGAACACCGTCAAGTCGGTGAACAAGGCGCCGAACTGGAACAGCATGCCCAGGCGCCGGCGCAGCTTGAAGAGCTGTTCGGCGTTGCGCGGGTCGACCACTTCACCATCGAACCGCACCGTGCCTTTGGTGGCCGCATGCACACCGCCGATCAGGCGCAGCAAGGTCGTCTTGCCGCAGCCCGAACCGCCGAGGATGGCAGTGACCTTGCCGCGCGCAAAGGTCAACGACACGTCGTTCAGGATGGTCCGGCTCGTGTCGTAGCCGAAGGTGACGTGATCGATTTCGATCAGGGTGTCGGAATTCAAACGGGGGGGTTCGCTCGGCATCGCGGGGGAGTGGTTCGTGTCGCCATCGAATGCGCACGGACGGCGCAGGGCTTGAGCGGGCGGATTGTCGCATGCTGGCCGAGCAGGCGCAGGCCGTGCGGGTGGATGGCCTGGGCCGGCGCAAACGGCGCCACTGAGCCGATTGCAACTTCTTACGAAACCGCCCATCGGCTTCGTCAAGCCGCTCGTCCTTCCGCGCGGCGGTTGCTGCGAATTTGTCCTCGCTTCGCCGGGCGGGTGCCGATAGTCTGACGGTACCGAAGTCTCATTCGACGCCAATTCGCAAGAGAAAACCCGAGAGCGCCCATGGTCCCTTCCCGAACTCCCATCCCAGGCGGCGACATGCGTGGCTTCACGCTCATCGAACTGATGGTCACGCTGACAGTGATGGCCATCGTGCTGTCGCTGGCCGCGCCGTCGTTTGCGAGTCTGCTGGCGTCGAACCGCATGGCCACGCAGACCAACGAATTGATCGGTGCCCTGAACCTGGCCCGCAGCGAAGCGGTGCGGCGCAGCCAGCCGGTGACGCTGCTGGCCGGCGAGGCAAACTATTCGAAGGGTTGGAGCGTGTTCCCCGACGACAACGGCGACGGTGTCGCTGCCAGCGCCACCAATGCTGCCGACGGACTGCCGATCCGCAAGAGCGGCAACTACGGCGGTACCGTCACGCTCAAGCGCCAGACCTGCTCCGGTGACCCTTGCACGTACGCAGACTCGACAGCCACGGACAGCACATTTGTCACCTTCACAGGCCGCGGCGCAATCTCCACGACGACACCCGCCTACTTCAAGGCCTGCGATCCGAGCAACACGTCGGTGAGGGGGCGGCTGCTGCAGGTGAACGTGGTCGGCAAGATCACCCTGCTGAACACCAGCATGGCCTGCAGCTGAAGGACCGCAACTCATGAATCACCACAGGCAATCCATCAGCGCACCCAGGGACCGCCAGCGTGGCGCCAGCATGATCGAGCTGCTCGTCTCGATCCTGATCTTCGCCCTCGGCATGCTTGGCCTCGTGGGCCTGCAGACGCGAACGCTGTCATACGGCCAAGCCTCGCTGTACCGCTCGCAGGCCACCGCGCTGACCGACGACATTCTCGACCGCATGCGCGCCGACCGTGCCAGCGCCAAAAACGGCAACTGGGACACCGCGCTGGCCAACTCGGCAGCGTCCATCACAGGCACCACCACGGTCGCCGAGCGGGACCTGAAGGAATGGAAGCAGGCGGTGGAAGACCTGCTGCCCTCCGGCAAGGGCGCCATCGTCCGATCCGTCGTCGACTTTAAGCCGGTGATCACCATCACGGTCACCTGGGACGAACGCGGCGTCCCGGGAAGGTTCGACACCATGAGCGCCCTGTAGCCTGCCCCAAGGATTCGACATGACACTCTCTTCGCGTACCCCGCATCGCGCGCGCGGCTTTTCGCTGGTCGAACTGATGGTGGCATTGGCCTTGGGCCTGTTGCTGACCACTGCGATGGCCACCGTCTACTTCACCAGCAAGTCGTCATTCGGCCGCCAGCAGCAGCTCAGCACAATCCAGCAAAGCGTGCGCATTGCGTTCGAGTACCTGGCCGGCGACGCGCGCATGGTCGGGCACATGGGCTGCTTCACCGGGTGGCCCACAACTGCCTGCAGCGGTGCCGACGGGTCGTTCTGCAACACGATCGGCACGGTCGACGCACGCTCCAACTATGCGATCGGCATTGAAGGCTACGAGTACACCACCGGCGCCTACACGCTGACCTCCTACTCCCCGGCGAACACCACCACCGCGGCCAACTGGGCCACCAACGTCGCCACCAACGTCGGCGCGGTCAACACCATTCCCGTGACGGCCATCGGCGGCGCGGCCGGCCTGACCCCAGGCAGCGACGTGTTGCTGATCCGCACTGCTTCGGGCCGGCCACTGCGCCTGGCCGCCGCCGTGCCGGGCACCAATCAGACCACCCTCACGCTCGAGAACACGGCCGGCGGCACGTGTAGCGACGGGACCACGGCCAAGGTCTCCGGTCTCTGCCCCAACAGCCACGCGCTGATCGCCAGTTGCAAGAGTGCCCGGGTGTTCGAAGTGCAGTCGATCTCCAATGCCACTCCCGCCACCCTGACCGTCAAGACCGGAACGAACCTCGGCGCGGACCCTGAGTACAGCCCCACGGGGGCCGAGGTGTTCCCGATGCAGACCATTGCCTACTACGTGAAGCAGTCCTCCAGCGGCACCGGCACCTCGCTTTACCGCCGAATCTTCGACGGCGACAACGCCAACGGGCTTGAGCAGGAGCTGATCGAAGGTGTCGAGAACATGCAGGTGCGCTACGGCGTGGACACCACCGCGCCCGATCCCGATGGCGTTGTCGATGACTATCGGCCTGCGAAGGGCCCGACCGGCTCTGCCACCGACAGCGTGACCGACTGGTCCCGCGTGGTCGCCGTGCGCATGGGCCTGCTGATGCGCTCGGCCACGCCCGTCGAGGGCGACACCACGGTGGCCACCAGCGCTCCGGTGAACGGCGTCACCATCAACTTCCCCACGGCCGGCCCCAAGTACGACCGACGCGTCTTCACAACGACGGTGGCGGTGCGAAACAAGATTTCCTACTTCTGAACCGAACCGGACAACGAGGCCGTTCATGAAACTTTTCGCCAAGACCTGCCGTTCGCCAGGCCGCTCCGCAAGGCGCGCGCAACGGGGTGTCACTCTGATCATCACGCTGGTGATGCTGGTGCTGATCACGTTGGTTGGTGTGTCCGGCATCAGGAACTCGACGATGGACGAGAGGATGGCCGGCAACTCGCGGGATCGCGACAAGGCCCTCCAGGCGGCCGAAGCGGCTGTGCAAACCTGCCTGGCCAGGATTCAGGCGGAGACCTACACCGGTACGCCGCTGACGCCGACAGCCGCCGGCACGCCGCCGGTGTGGGAGGGTGCCTGGACCGGCACCAACTCGGTCGAGATCAACCTGGGCGCCGGCGCGCAGCTTGCCGCGCAACCGCGCTGCATGTACGAGACGCTGGGATCGGGCAGCTATCGGGTCACCGGCCGTGCGGTGGGAGGCTCCGACCTCACCGTGGTGATGCTGCAGGCGACCTACTCGACCGACTGATGTGCGAATGAATCACAGGGGATTGAAGATGAAGGTCCAACCGAAAGTGTCACAACGCAAGCGCCTGGGGGCTATGGCCGTTGCCGGCACGATGCTGATGCAGGCCGTGGGGACCGCCTACGCCGGCGTGTCGCAACTGCCGGGGCTGTTCACCACGCCGCCGGACGCCAACGTGATGTTCACCTTGGACGATTCGCTGTCGATGTTGTCGGATGCGATTCCGGACATCGTCGGGGCCGACAACGCCGACACCACCGCCCGCCAGGCGGGCATGCCCAATGCCGACGGCAACAGCAATGCCAGCGATGCACTGTTGGGCGTGGCCGGCCAACAGCGCGCCCGGTTCCCCGGCATGTGGGGGGCAGGCTCGCTGTACTTGAGCACCACCTTCTACCGGTCGAACAACGCGATTGCTCGCTACATGCGCTCGTCGTCGGGCAACCGGCTGTACTACAACCCTGCGGTGACCTATCGGCCGTGGACCTTGGCGACGGACGACAAACTGTTCAACGCCAATGCCAACGTGGCCGCAGTCAATATCCACCAGACCGACCCGTTCAACGCCGGGCGCACGCTGAACCTCACGGTGCGCGTGAACGAAACAGGCGCTGCCGGCGACGCGGACAGCGAGGCCAGCAACTATTGGCTCGCCACGTACTACGTCTATACCCCCACCGGCTTGATGCAGGAGGCCAACCCCAACAACGCGCTCAACGTGGCGGGAAATTTCACCAAAGTGGTGGTCCCCGGCTCCGGCACGCAGACCTACACCCGTGGCACCGACCGCACTGATTGCACGGGCGCGTTCGGCGCGGGGGGCTGCACGCGGGTTGAAGAGCTGCAGAACTTTGCCAACTGGCTGCAGTATTACCACAGCCGCATGTTGATGGCCAAGGGCGGGGTGGCGGGAGCGTTCGCGCAGCAGTCGACCAACCTGCGCGTGGGCATTTCGTCGTTGAACTCCGCCGGCACCGTACGGCAAGGCGTCGCGACCTTCTCGGGCACACGACGCAACAGCTTCTATACCGATCTCTATTCGATTCCTCCGAGCGGTGGCGGCACGCCGCTGCGCAGGGCGGTCGGTACGGTGGGACAGTACTTTCAACGCTCCAACGTCGGCAACCCGTGGGCAGAAGACCCCACCAGCACGACCACGGTGGGCAAGGAGTACACCTGCCGCAAGTCGTTCCACATCCTCAGCACCGACGGCTACTGGAACGGCGACGCGGCCCCGGACGCGGCGGCTCAGGCCAACAACGACAGCTTCTCTGGCAACACGCCGCCAAAGGGACCTGCTGGAGGCACGACCTACGCGTTTTCGGACACTGCCACGTCCAGCACCGACTCGCTGGTCGGCCGCTTCACGATCAACCCGTTCAGCGACGGTGCCACGACACGTTCCAACACGCTGGCCGACGTCGCCGCCTACTACTGGCGCAATGACTTGCGCACAGGTCTCGACAATGACGTGTTCCCGTCCACCCGCGACCCGGCCTTCTGGCAGCACGTGACCATGTTCACCGTGGGCCTGGGCATCAGCGGCAGCGGCGGTGTCACGACGACGGCAGGTGTGCCCGTTGACCTTTCGACCAAGGCCGCGCGCGACGCGCTGATTGCCAACAAGACCGCGCTGAACTGGACCGCTCCAGTCGCCGACGGATTCACCACCGGCGACGACCTGATCCACGCGGCAATGAACGGCCGCGGCGACTACTTCCTGGCCACCGACCCCCGGGTGCTGAAGAACTCGCTCGCCGCAGCGCTGGCCGAAGCCGGCAACAACCCCGGCAGCCTGGCCAGCGTGGCCACCGAGTCGGCCCAGGTGTCGGCCGATACCGAGGTCTACCAGGCCACCTACAACCCGAGCCAGTGGTCGGGTCGCCTGTATGCCTTCAGCCAGTCGGCCTCGGGCACGGTCAATACCAACCCTAACGTGGCGCTGTGGGAAGCCTCGAACAAGATGCCGTCGCCGGCCAACCGCAACATCTACACCTGGAACCCTTCCACCAACGCGGGCTCCACGTTCACCTGGGGCGGGCTGACGGCCACGCAGCAAGGCCACCTGAACAACGACAGCACGATGCTGGACTTCCTGCGCGGCAGCGATGCCCGGGAAGTGGCGCAGAACGGCCCGTTCCGCGACCGTGCTCGCTACACAGTCGGCGGCGTCAAGGGCGGCGTCCTGGGCGACATCGTCAACGGCTCGCCGATCAAGGGCCCGAGCGCGGGCTTCGGCTACAACCGGCTGCCTGCGGGAACGCCGGGGCGCGACACCTACGCCACCTTCCGCTCGCCTGGCAACACGGGCTTGAACAACACGCGCGACACGCTGTTCGTCGGCGCCAACGACGGCATGCTGCATGCCTTCAACCGCAACACCGGCGTGGAGCGCTTTGCCTACGTGCCGAATTCGGTCTTCAGCGTGCCGCGCTCGCCAACCGGCACGGAGCAAAAGCTCAGGATGCTCTCCGACCCCGGCTACCCGCACCGCTTCACCGTGGACGGCCCGCCGCAGATCTCCGATGCGTTCATCGGCGTCTCGGCCGCCGCCGCCGACTGGCGCACGGTGCTGCTCGGTTCCACCGGCGCCGGCGCGCGTTCCGTTTTTGCGATGGACATCACCAACTCGGCGGTGGAGACCGGCGGATTCAGCCAGAACAAGCTGCTGTGGGAATTTTCCGAGGCCAACAACGCCGACATGGGCTACATGATGAGCTACCAGCATGCGGCCCGCATGCGCGACGGCACATGGGTCGCGATCTTCGGCAACGGCTACGACAGCACCAACGGCCAGGCCAAGCTCTTCATCCTGAACCTGCAGACCGGTGCGGTGCTGTGGCAGCAAAGTGTCGGCGCCGCGGGGGGCAACGGTCTGAGCCAGCCCAATTTCACGCTCAACAACAACCGCGAAGTCACGGCGATCTATGCCGGTGACCTGAAGGGCAACCTGTGGAAGTTCGACGTCGACAACGCGAACCCCGCGAACTGGAAGGTCTCCTTCGGCACCGCGCCGAACTACACGCCCCTGTTCACCGGCAGCACCAACCAGCCCATCAGCGTGATGCCGGAAATCACCTTCCACCCGAACGGCGGCACGCTGCTGTCCTTCGGCACCGGCAAGTTGTTCGAGGTCGAGGACACGGCTGCCACCGGCAACATCAACCTCAACACCCAGGCCATCTACGGCATCTGGGACAAGCCAGGCGAGACCACCGGCTTCGCCGGCAACTCCACGCTGGTTCAGCAGACCGCCAACACGGGCCTGGCGGCCGTGGCCGACACCACGCTGAGCGGGACCACGACCAACACCGTCGACTGGGCCACCAAGCGTGGCTGGTTCATGAACCTGAGTTCAGGCGGCGAGCGCATCAACGTGAACCCGAAGCAGGTCGTGAGCGTCTTGCTGGTAGTGGCAAACACTCCCAGCAGCGACCCATGCAAAGGCGGCGGCTCCTCGCGCCTGTTCGGTCTGGACCCGATCACTGGCCGGGCGCCAAACTTCGCGGTGCTTGATACCAACGGTGCCGGCGGCGTCACGTCGGCCGATATCAAGGGCTACAACGTCAAGTCGATCCCGTACGCCGTGATGTCCATGCCCAACTTGCAGATCAAGGGGCCGTCATCCGATGACCCGACGCCAGAGGCGCAAGGTTCGAACGGGAAGACCGGTGCGCTTGACGGGGGACGCGAACCCACTACTGGGGTTGGGCGGGTGACTTGCGAGCAGTGGCTGAATGCCGGCGGCTCGGATACCTCGATCGTGGGCTTCGACTTCCGCGTGTGCCTTCCTGGCAAGCCGCGCGTCTCGTGGCGCCAGCTGAAGTGACTTGCTCCTTTCCAGACTCCGCACCGGAACAACAACCATGAAATCCATACACCTTGGCAAAGGCTTCACGCTGATCGAGTTGATGATCACGGTGGCGATCGTCGCCATCCTCGCCGCCATCGCCTACCCGAGTTACATGGAGCAGGTGGCGCGCGGCAAGCGCGCCGAGGGGCAATCGGCTTTGCTCGAAACGGCGCAATGGCTCGAGCGGCAATACACCTTCAGCAATGCCTACAACCTGCTCCCTGATCGCACGACTGCGTTGAACACCGCCGCGCTGCCTACCCCAAAGGGCAAGGCAACCGACTACTACACCGTGTCGTTCGGCGACAAGGCGGGTGGCAACACCACGCCCTTGGCTGACGTCTACACACTGCGTGCGGTGCCCAAGGCCTCGATGGCGAACGACAAGTGCGGCACGCTGACTTTGTCGAACACGGGCATCAAAGACGTTTCGGGCACGACCGGCGGCGCCAGCGTGGCGCTATGCTGGGACCGCTAGCCAGCAGCCGACCGTAAGCCGGGCTGCCGAGCGCTACCTCGGCAACTCACTCCCCCCCATCAAAAACTGATCCACCGCCCGCGCCGCCTGGCGCCCTTCGCGGATGGCCCAGACCACGAGTGACTGCCCGCGCCGCATGTCGCCCGCAGCAAACACCTTGGTCACGTTCGTGGCGTAGCCGCCGTTGGCGTCGGTGCTCGCACGCGCATTCCCGCGCGCATCCTTCTCCACACCGAAGGCTTCCAGCACGCTGCCCACCGGGCTCACGAAGCCCATCGCGAGCAGCACCAGGTCGGCCGGAAGCACTTGCTCGGAGCCGGGCACTTCGACCATCTTGCCGCCCTGCCATTCCACGCGCACGGTCTTCAGCGACTTGATCTTGCCCTTGTCCTTGCCGGTGCCTTCGATGAATTCCTTGGTGGCGATCGCGAACTCGCGCTCGCAGCCTTCTTCGTGGCTGCTCGACGTGCGCAGCTTGGTCGGCCAGTAGGGCCACACCAGCGGCTTGTTCTCTTGTTCGGGCGGCATCGGCAGCAGCTCGAACTGCGTGACGCTGACGGCGCCGTGGCGGTTGCTGGTGCCTACGCAATCGCTGCCGGTGTCGCCGCCGCCGATCACGATCACGTGCTTGCCGTCGGCGCGCAGTTGGTTCTTCACCTTGGCGCCGGTGTTGACCTTGTTCTGCTGCGGCAAAAACTCCATCGCGAAGTGGATACCGTCGAGATCCCGGCCGGGCACCGGCAGGTCGCGTGACTGTTCGGCGCCGCCGGTCAGCAGCACGGCGTCGAACTGCTCTTTCAGTTGTTCCGGCGTGACGGTTTCCTTGGCCCAGTTGGTGACCTTGCTGCCCTCCGGTAGCGCACCCACCATCACACCGGTGCAGAAGGTCACGCCCTCGGCCTGCATCTGCGCCACACGCCGGTCGATGTGGGTCTTCTCCATCTTGAAGTCGGGGATGCCATAGCGCAGCAGGCCGCCGATGGCATCGTTCTTCTCGAACAAGGTCACGTCATGGCCGGCACGCGCCAACTGCTGTGCCGCGGCCATGCCGGCCGGGCCCGATCCGACGACCGCTATTCTCTTGCCGGTCTTCACCTTCGGCGGCCGGGGCGTGACCCAGCCTTCGGCCCAGGCGCGATCGATGATCGCGTGCTCGATGCTCTTGATGCCCACCGCGTCGTCGTTGACGTTCAGCGTGCACGCCGCCTCGCAGGGCGCAGGGCAGACGCGGCCCGTGAATTCGGGGAAGTTGTTGGTCTGGTGCAGCACCTCGATGGCGCTTTGCCAGTCGTTGCGAAAGACCAGGTCGTTGAAGTCCGGGATGATGTTGTTCACCGGGCAGCCGCTGTTGCAGAACGGCGTGCCGCAGTCCATGCAGCGCGCGCTCTGCACCTTGGCCTGGTCGGCGTTCAGGGTGATGACGAACTCTTTCCAGGTCTTCAGGCGCGCCTGCGGCGGCTCGTAGCCTTCTTCGAGGCGTTCGTATTCGAGGAATCCGGTGACTTTGCCCATGGTGGTGCTCGTGTGGGGTTGATCGTTCTTACTTTGCCGTGACGACGCCAGCGGCCGAGGCCTGTGCCTTGACCGTGGCGGCGCTTGCTTCGGCCTTCGCCGCGCGCTCGGCCAGCGCGCGCTTGTACTCGTGCGGGAAGACCTTGACGAAGCGGCCGCGCGACTCGGCCCAGTGGTCCAGCAACTCGCGCGCGCGCAGGCTGCCTGTCCAGCGGTGGTGCTCCTCGACCATCTTGCGCAGCAGCGCTTCGTCGGTCAGTTCGCGGTGCATGCCGACGCCTCGGCCGGTCTGTTCGTCGCGCGGCAGCACCTTGTCCAGCGACACCATGGCGGTGTTGCAGCGGCGCGCGAACTGGCCGTCGTCGTCGTAGACGAAAGCCACGCCGCCGCTCATGCCGGCCGCGAAGTTGCGGCCGGTGCGGCCCAGCACGACGACGGTGCCGCCTGTCATGTACTCGCAGCCATGGTCGCCCGTGCCTTCCACCACGGCGCTGGCGCCCGACAAGCGGACTGCGAACCGTTCGCCGGCCACGCCGCGAAAATAGGCCTCGCCACTGGTGGCGCCGTACAGCGCCGTGTTGCCTATGATGATGTTCTTGGTGGCGTCGCCGCGGAAATCGATGCTGGGCCGCAGCACGATACGGCCACCGGACAAGCCCTTGCCGGTGTAGTCGTTGGCGTCGCCGATGAGGTACAGCGTGATGCCGCTGGCCAGGAAGGCGCCGAAGCTCTGACCGCCGTTGCCTTCCATCTGCATGAAGATGGTGTGGTCGGGCAGGCCTTGGGGGCGCTGGCGAATGAGCTCGCCCGACAGCATGGCGCCGACGCTGCGGTTGAGGTTGCGCGCCTCTTCCATGAACTGCACCTTCTCGCCGCGTTCGATGGCCGGCAGGCACTTCTGTATGAGCTTCACATCCAGCGCACGTTGCAGGCCGTGGTCCTGCGACTCGGTGTGGTGGCGCGCCACGTCGGCCGGCACCACCGGCTGGTGCAGCACGCGGCTGAAGTCCAGGCCGCGCGCCTTCCAGTGCGCGACGCCCTTGCGGGTGTCGAGCAGGTCGGCCCGGCCGATGAGCTCGTCGAACTTGCGGATGCCCAGTTGCGCCATGATCTGGCGCGCTTCCTC
>JANOQS010000222.1:0-7078 GCA_031414975.1 Methylibium sp.
CCGGCCAGCTTGGCGAGATCGGCATCGCTCTGGAACTGCACGCCCGGCTTGACCTCGACCGGCTTGTATGGCGCCAGCGCCGGCTGAGCGACGATGCGGCGCGTGAGGCGCAGGCTGTCGGCGGCGATGCGCCGGTCTTCGTCGGTGCTGAGGTAGTGCGGCGCGATGCTCGGTGCTTGCTGCGGGTCGCTCGACGTGATCTGCACGCGCCCGCGGCTCGTCGGGTTCAGGTTGCACACGCTGGCGGTGAAGGCGTTGAAGGTGTGCAGCGGCTGGCCGAAGGCGTCGAGCGAAAGCGGCTGCACGTGGTATTCGAGGTTCGCATGCGGCTGGCCCGCATCACTGCGCGTGAAGGCGCCGAGTTGCGACGGCGCCATGCTCATCGGCCCGCTGCGCCTGAGCGCGTATTCCAGCCCGATCAACGCCTTGCCCCACAGCGAGTTGGCCTGCGTGTTGAGCGTCTTCACGCCTTCGACCTGGAACACCGCGCGGATCTGCAGGTGGTCCTGGAGGTTTTCGCCGACACCGGCCAGCGCGTGTTGCACGCCGATGCCGTGCTGCTGCAGCAGCGGTGCCGGCCCGATGCCGGAGCGCTGCAGCAAGGGCGGCGTGCCCACCGCACCGGCGCACAGTAGCACTTCGCCGCCGCCGCCGGCAGGCAGCAGGACCCGCACGGGTTCGCCGCCCGCCGAGCGCCGCACTTCAACGCCGATCGCGCGCCGCGGCGCATCGCTCGCGGCGCCGTCGGCCAAGGGCTCCAGCAACACCCGCGTGATGTGCGCGCCGGTCCACACCACCAGGTTGCTGCGCTGTTGCACCGGCCGCAGGAAGGCCTTGGCTGCGTTCCAGCGCACGCCCGCCTTCTGGTTGACCTCGAAGTAGCCCACGCCTTCGTTGTCGCCACGGTTGAAATCGCTGCAAGGCGGTATGCCGGCCTGCTGGGCGGCCTGCGCAAATGCGTCGAGGATGTCCCAACGCAGGCGTTGTTTCTCGACGCGCCACTCGCCACCGGCGCGCTGGCCGCTCGCATCGAAGCCGGGTGCGGCGTGCAGCGCGTCGGCACCGCGGTGAAAGTCTTCGTGCTTCAGGAACGCAGGCAGGCACTCGTTCCAGCTCCAGCCGGGGTTGGCGCCAAAGCCGTCGCCCTGCCCCCATTGGTCGTAGTCGCGTGCCTGGCCGCGCATGTAGATCATGCCGTTGATGCTGCTGCAGCCGCCCAGCACCTTGCCACGCGGGTAGATCAGGCTGCGGCCGTTCAGGCCGGGTTCGGCGTCGGTCTTGTAGAGCCAGTCGGTGCGCGGGTTGCCGATGCTGTAGAGATAACCGACCGGGATGTGGATCCACACATAGTCGTCGCGCCCACCGGCTTCGATCAGCAGCACGCGCTGGGTCTTGTCGGCGCTCAGGCGGTTGGCGAGCAGGCAACCGGCGGTGCCGGCGCCGCAGACGATGTAGTCGAAGCTGAGGTCGCTCATGGAAGGGGGGACCGAGCCGGCGCCGACCGCCTACCGGACCGTGCTGGCCAGGATCGGGAACAGCTTGACCAGCCCGTCGGACATGACCTCGACCGCCAGCGCGGCCAGGATCAGCCCCATCAAGCGCGTCATCACGTTGATGCCGGTCTTGCCCAGCACCTTGGCAATGCGCCCCGACAGGCTGAACGCGATCCACACCGACAGCCCGATCACCACCCCGTAGCCGACCAGGATGGCCTGCTCCCACCAGTGGCGCGTCTTGTCGGCGTAGATGATCATCGTGGAGATGGTGGCCGGCCCGGTCAGCAGCGGAATGGTCAGCGGCACGATCGCGATGCTGGCACCGGCGTCGACCTTGGTATTGCCCTCGCTCACGTCTTCGGCGCGCGTCTCGGCCTGTTGGGCGTTGAGCATCTGCAGCGACGAGATCAGCAGCAGCATGCCGCCACCGACCTGGAACGAGGCCAGCGAGATGCCGAAGAACTCGATGATCTTCAGCCCCGCCAGCGCGCTGACGCCGATCACCACGCAGGCGCTGAAGGCGGCCACGCGGATCGTGTTCTGGCGCTGGCGCCGGTCGAAGCCCTGCGTGAAGTGGATGAAGAACGGGATCGCGCCGATCGGGTTCACGATCGCGAGCAGGGCCACCAGGGGCTTGTAGATGTCCATGCGGGGATTGTGCCGCCTCGGGTCGCCTCGGCCAGCCTCTCTCGCTGCCTCAGGCGTGCTCGGCCGCCAAGGTGCGCAGGTAGCGCA
This sequence comes from Methylibium sp., assembly GCA_031414975.1. Taxonomy (GTDB): domain Bacteria; phylum Pseudomonadota; class Gammaproteobacteria; order Burkholderiales; family Burkholderiaceae_C; genus LGRD01. Next base: position 2,232 of record JANOQS010000222.1, read on the forward strand.
AGCCCGGCACGGCACGCGCGCCATACCAGCTGAGCAGTTCGCCATCGACCACGGTCGCGCTCGCGTTCGGGCACAGCCCGCGCGCTTCGGCGAGGTGCATCTCGCCGAAGGCATAAGGCTCGGAGCTGAGCAGCACGCGCTCCACGTCGGCCAACCAGGGCTCATTGCCGTGCACCACCGGGTAACGCGCCGCGCCGCTGGCGCCGCCCAGGGTGGCCGGGAAGGTGCGCCAGTTCACCAAGGCGAGCAGGTTCGACAGGTAGGTGTCGCGCGCCACCGTCATCCACGGGTCGCGCCAGATCAGGTACAGCACCCGGCGTTCGGCGCGCGTGCCGGGCTCGGTCAGCGCCAGTTCGTGGTGCAGGGCCTGCATCAGGGCCGCGGCGCGGTCATGCACGCCTTCCACGTGGCCAAAGACAGCCACAAGCTGCTCCACCAGCACCAGGTTGTCCCGCGGCGCCAGCGGATGGGTGACCACGAGCTGCGGGGCGTCGGCACCCCACGCGAGCAGCGCGTCGACCGTTTCGCGCCGGTTCTCATCAATGTTGAGGAGAACGTGGGTCGGCGCCAGGCGGCGCAGTTTGGTCAGGTTCACGTCCTTGGTGCCCCCGACCTTGGGCACCGTGGCGAGCAGTTCGGCCGGGTGAATGCAGTAGCCGGTGCGGGCCACCAAATGGGGCCCCAGGCCCAGCGTCACGACCAGCTCGGTCAGGCTGGGCACCAGGCTGGCGATGCGCGGGATCGGTAGGGGTGGCATGGGCTGAGGAGGAAGCTTGGCGCGGATCAAACGGGAAACAACATTTGTTCAGAACAGGCATGCCACCACAACCCCAATTCCCGTATATTCGCCAATCTGTGCATGGACGCGGCGCCTTCGCTTGAATGGTTCACGATGGGTAGAAGCTCCACATGGTCTGCAGGAAATGGAAAGGGGCTCACCCATGGGCAATAAACTTTATGTCGGCAACCTCGCGTACAGCGTGCGCGACGAAGATCTTCAACAAGCGTTCGCACAATTCGGTTCCGTCACGTCCGCCAAGGTCATGATGGACCGCGACACGGGCCGTTCCAAGGGCTTCGGCTTTGTGGAAATGGGCTCCGACGCCGAGGCGCAAGCCGGCATCAATGGCATGAATGGCCAGGCCCTCGACGGCCGCGCGCTGGTGGTCAATGAAGCCCGTCCGCGCGAAGAACGCCCGGGTGGCTTTGGCGGCGGCGGCGGTAGCCGCTCCGGCGGGGGCGGCGGCTTCGGTGGCGGCGGTGGCCGCTCCGGTGGTGGCGGCGGCTACGGCGGCGGCGGTGGTGGTGGCCGTTCGGGTGGTGGCGGCGGCGGCGGAAGCCGCGGCGGCTACTGAGCCTGCAGGGAACCTGTTCCGGCTCCGGCCGGTTCAAACAAGAAGCGGTGGCGCAACAGCCCACCGCTTTTTTTATGCTGGGTCGGTCTGCCGCGGTTTGCGGCCTCGGCCGGCGAGCAGCCGGTCGTACAGCGCATTCGGCAACACTCGCAACAGCTTGGCCAGCACCCCCATCTGCCAGGGAATCACGCGGTAGCTCGTGCCGGCGGTGATGGCCTCGAACGTGCGATCGGCAAAGGCCTCGACCGGCATCAGGAACGGCATGCCGTACGGGTTCTTGCGCGTCAGGGGCGTATCGACGTAGCCGGGCACGATGGTCACGACCTTCACGCCGCTGGAGCGCAGCTCACCGCGCAGGCTTTCGCAGTACGCGACCACGCCGGCCTTGCTGGCGCAATAGGCGCCGTGCCCCGGCAGGCCGCGGATCGCGGCGACGCTGGCGATGCCGACGAGTGCCCCCGATCCGCGCTCACACATGGCGGCGACGAACGGGTGGAAGGTGGCTGCGGTGCCGAGGTTGTTGGTCTCGAAGACAGCGCGCATGACCTCGAGGTCGGCGAACTGCGCCGTGTCCATGCCGACGCTGATGCCGGCGCTGGCGATCACCACGTCGGGCACGCCTTGCGCCGCGACGCAGGCGCGGCCTGCGCCGGTGATGGCGGCGAGCTCACGCACATCGGCCGCGTAAACGGCGAAACGGCCCGGCGCAAAGCCCTGGTTGTCGGCCCAGGCTTGCACCTCGGCCACGCGTCGGGCCACCAGGGCGAGCCGGTAGCCGGCGCTGTAAAAGCGCGCGGCCAGCGCCTGGCCGATGCCGCTCGACGCGCCGGTGATGAACACCAACGGCGTGGTCACTTGGATACCTCCGTGCGACGCACGGCGTGTTGAGCCCCCTCGGGCGGCGTGGTGGGGCTCATGGCGCCTTGGCCTCCGGCGACGTGAACACCGCGCGCACCTTGCCCTTGAAGTCCAGAACGCCCGCAAGGTGATCGTAGGCCATGCCTTCGGCGCGGATCTCGGTGGCGCCCTGGGTGAAGACGACCGGCAAGTGCGAGCGGACCCGCTCGGTTCGCAGGAACGCGTGCAGGAACTCGCCGCGGAACTCGATCGCCACCTCTTTCGGTGTGGCCAGCCGGGTCACGTGCGCGCCACCGCTGAGCTGCACCTCGCTGCCATCACCGTTGGAGAGGGCACTCTTCGCCGTGGCCACCGAGACCCGCCCGTCGGGGCCGATGGCGCGGATGCGCGGGTTGTCGATCTCGAGCGTGTCGGTGTCGGGGTAGTGGCGCATCTCGTCACCTTCGATCTGCACGCGCATTGCGCCGTCGGGCCCGAAACGCTGGACCATGAACTGCGACATCGTGTAGTCGGGGTCGTGGGTCAGCGGCGCGGCGGTGCGTGCGTTATCGAACAACGGCGTGTTCTTCACCAGCCACCAGGTGCCGAGCGCCAGCACCGCCATCAGCATCAACGGCAAGTAGGCCGAGGCAGCGTCAATCAAGCGGCGCGGCCAGTGCGACAGCGGGCGCGCCGGTGGGGGCGCAGCAAGCGGCAGGGCCACCGGCGGGGGCGAGTCGGCGGCGCGGATCACGGCGCTGCTTTCAGACCAGCCCTCAGGCCTGCGCTCACGCACGCCCTCACGCGCTGCCGTCCAGCGTTTGCAGGTGCCCGTTCAACAGCGCGGCGTAACGGCCTGCGGCCATCAACAACACATCGCAGCACTCGCGGGCGGCACCGTGGCCGCCGTGTGCCGCCGTGACATGGTGGGCCACGGCCTTCACCTCGGCGTGGGCGTTGGCCGGCGCGCAGGCGAAGGCCGCGCGGCTCATCAACGGCAGGTCGGGCCAGTCGTCGCCCATCGCGGCGAGCGTGTCCCAGCCGAGCCCGAGGACCAGCATCAGCCGGTTCGCTGCCGCGAGCTTGTCGTGCGCGCCGTAGACCGCGTGCTGAATCCCGAGGTCGGCGACCCGGCGACGCACCGCGGGCGAGTCGCGTCCGGTGATCACGACCGTCGCGATGCCGGCCTGAGCGAGCAACTTCAGGCCGTGGCCATCGAGCGTGGAGAAGACCTTGAACTCTTCGCCGCGTTCGCTGATGTAGATGCGGCCATCGGTGAGCACGCCGTCGACATCGAAGATCGCCCAGCGGATGCCCTGGGCCTGGAGCAGCAGCTCGGGTGGGTAACGAAGGGCCGGCGTGTGGAAGGTGTCGGCCATCAGATCACCTTGGCGCGCATCAGGTCGTTCGAGTTCAATGCACCGACGAGCAGACCGGCGGCGTCGATGACGAGCACGCTGGTGATGCGGTGCTGCTCCATCACGTCGGCGGCGTCGACCGCGAGCGCGTCGGCGCTGACCAGCCGCGGGCCGGGGTGCATCACGTCGGCGGCGCGCAGCGCGCGCAGGTCGGCGCCGCGTTCGATCAGGCGGCGCAGGTCGCCATCGGTGAAGATGCCCTGCACGCGGCCTTCGGCGTCGGCGACCGCGGTGAAGCCCAGGCCTTTACCGGTCATCTCGCGCAGCATCTGCGTGAAGGAGGTGTCGGGGCTGACGCGGGGCACGGCGTCGCCGCTGCGCATCAGGTCGCGCACGTGCATCAGCAGTTTGCGGCCGAGGCTGCCGCCCGGGTGCGAACGGGCGAAGTCTTCTTCGCGGAACCCGCGTGCGTCGAGCAACGCGACCGCGAGCGCGTCACCGAGCGCCATCTGCGCCGTGGTGCTGGCGGTTGGCGCCAGGTTCAATGGGCAGGCTTCCTGATCGACGGCACTCGACAGCGTGTGGTCGGCGTGCAGCGCCAGGCTGCTCTCGGGCCGGCCCGTCATCGCGACGAGCGTGACGCCGAGGCGCTTGATCGCCGGCACGATGGCGGCGAGCTCGTCGCTCTCGCCCGAGTTCGAAATGGCGAGCACCACATCGCCCGGCGTGACCATGCCGAGGTCACCGTGGCTCGCTTCGGCCGGGTGCACGAAGAGCGCCGGCGTGCCGGTGGACGCGAGGGTCGCCGCGATCTTGCGGCCGACGTGACCGCTCTTGCCCATGCCCATCACTACGACACGCCCGCGGAATTCGAGGATCGCGCGGCAGACCGCGCCGAAGCTTTCGCCCTGGCGCGCCTTCAGCCCGAGCAGCGCCTGCGCTTCGATGTCGAAAGTGCTGCGCGCGAGTTGCAGCGCGCGTGCGGCATCGAAGGTGGGGAATGCGGGTTTTGCAGGCATGAGGTGAAGTGACGCGTCCAGTAGGATCGGCCGATTCTAGGGTTTGACCCTCGACCCCGGCACGCGAGCACACGGCCAGCGGCACAGGCTTTGTTATCCACCTTCCATGGCATCCACGCTCGAACTGGTTCTGCTCTACCTCGTCGCCGCCGTCGGTGGCGTGGTGGCCTGCCGCCTCGCGAAGCTGCCACCGATGCTTGGCTACCTGGCGGTCGGCGTGGTGATCGGCCCCAACGCGATGGCACTGGCCAAGGAATCGGGGGGCGTGAGCTACCTCG
>JANOQS010000223.1:0-2242 GCA_031414975.1 Methylibium sp.
CGCGCGCGGCCACCACGTCGGCGCGGAACTGCGCCGGGTCGGCCACGGTGTGCGAGGTGAAGTGGCCGAAGTCGTGTTCGGCCAGCCACGGGTCGAGCGCGGCGTCCGTCAACGTGGACAGCAGCACCACGCCCGGTGCCACCACATGCGCCGGCGCGCGCGCGCCCGAATGGAAGCCGATGCTGACCACGCGCGGGCTGTTGCTGCGCGCCAGGTACACCACGTCGTGACCGTCGAGCACGCTGAAGTTGACCGTCTCGCCGGTGGCCATCGACACGCGCTGAATGAAAGGCTGCACCAACCGCGGCAGGCGCGCCGCGCCGAGGTAGCTTTGCCCCAGGCGCAGCACGCGCGGCAGCAGCCAGAACAGCTTGCCGTCGGTGCCGGCGTAGCCGAAGTGGCACAGGCTCAGCAGGTAGCGGCGCGCCGCCGTGCGGGTGATGCCGGTGGCCGCCGCCACCTCCGACGGCGTGAGGCGCGGGTGGTCGTCGTCGAAGGCCTCGATCACGCGCAGGCCCTTGCCCAGGCCTTCGATCAGGTCCTTGCGATCGATCTCGCGCGCCGGTTCGTCCATGCAGGCCTCTGGGAGTAACCCTCAAAACGAGCGATCGTCGCTCGACGTGCGCGATTATCGCGCGGCAAGTTGCCGCGGCCCTTGCGGCGGGGTGGGGCGCTGCCTATCGTCCCGTCACCCCAACACCGCAGCGCCATGAACATCACCGGCAGCACCCGCGTCTTCCTGATCCTCGGTTACCCCGTGGCTCAGGTGCGTGCGCCCGAAGTGTTCAACCCGCTGTTCGCCCGACACGGCGTCGACGCGGTGCTCGTGCCGGTGCAGGTGGCGCCGCAACGGTTGGCTGGCTTCGTGGAACAGGTCTTCAGTGCCGACAACATCGGTGGCTTGTGGGTCACCATTCCGCACAAGGCGGCGATGGTTCCGCTGCTGGGCCACTGCGACACGCTGGGCCGCCTGGCCGGCGCCGTCAACGCCGTGCGGCGGCATGCCGACGGCAGGCTCGAAGGTGCGCTGTTCGACGGCATCGGCTTCGTCAAGGGCCTGGACCGCTTTGGTATCCCGACACCCGGACGGCGCGTGCTCGTGATCGGCATCGGCGGCGGTGGCGTGGCGATTGCTGCGTCGCTCGCGCAGCGCGGCTGCGGCGAACTGGCCTTGTTCGACGCCGCACCCGGCCGCAGCGCGCAGGTGGCCGCGCAGTTGAACGCGGCCTTCGGCACCCGCGTGACCGCTGCTGCCAGCGCCGACCCGGCCGGCTTCGACCTGGTGATCAATTCGACCCCGCTGGGCCTGAAGGCCACCGACCCGCTGCCCTTCGACGTGGCCCGCCTGGAGCGCTGCGCCACCGTCGTCGACATCCTGATGAAAGAGCAGCCGACGCCCTTGCTGCAAGCCTGCGCGGCGCGCGGCATCAACGCCCACCCCGGCTTCGAGATGCTGTTGCAGCAGATGCCCGAGTACCTGAGCTTCTTCGGAATGCATGAACTTGCGCGCGCAGTGCAAGAGGACGCATCCGAAGTGCGTGCCCTGCTGCAAGCGGGTTAGATTCGGCCCGGTCCATTTTTCCGTTCGACATTCTTCCGTTCGACATTCCACAGGAGACATTCACATGAACAACAGCATCACCCTCGGTCGCCGCAGCGTCGTTGCGCTGGCTGCCACCGCCGCACTGGCCGGCACCTCGCTGGCGCAGGCCCAGGCCATCAAGATCGCGAACATCGTCGAGCTTTCTGGCGCCGGTGCCACGGCCGGCACCAACTTCAAGAACGGCGTCGAACTGGCGGTGAAAGAGATCAACGCCGCCGGCGGCATCCTCGGCAAGAAGATCGAGACGACCACCCTGGACACGCAGAGCAACCCCGGCGTGGCGAAGGGCCTGACGCAGAAGGCGGTCGACGACAACGTGTTCGCGGTCTTCGGCCCGGTGTTCTCGGGCTCGATCATGGTCAGCATGGCCGAGACGCGGCGCGCCGAGGTGCCCAACTTCACCGGCGGCGAGGCGGCGGCCATCACCAAGCAAGGCAACCCGTACGTGTTCCGCACCAGCTTCACGCAAGACACCGCGATGCCGAAGGTGGCGCGCTACATCGCGAACGGATTGAAGGCGAAGAACGTGGCGGTGCTGTACGTCAACAACGATTTTGGCAAGGGCGGCCGCGACGCCATCACCAAAGCGCTCACCGACCTCGGCGTCAAGGTGGTGGCCGACATTTCCACCGACTCGGG
>JANOQS010000224.1:0-8252 GCA_031414975.1 Methylibium sp.
CGGGTGCTGGACAAGTTGGAGAGGCAGTTGGCGGCCCAGGCCTGAAGTTGATTCGCACCCGATGAAGCAACGCCACATCGGCCCGTTCCGGGTCTCGGCCATCAGCCTGGGCTGCATGAACCTGAGCCACGCCTACGGCGCACCGCCCTCGCCCGAAGCGGCCGAGCGCTTGCTGCTGCACGCACTGGACAGGGGAGTGACGCTGTTCGATACCGCAGTGCTGTATGGTTTCGGCGCGAACGAAACGCTGGTCGGGCGCGTGATGAAACCGCACCGCGCCAAGTTCATGCTGGCCAGCAAGGGCGGCTTGGGCGGCGTGACCTTTCCGGACGGCGTGAAGCGCGTGATCGACGGCCGGCCCGAATCGATTCAACGCGACTGCGAGGCCAGCCTGAAGCGCCTGCAGACCGACGTGATCGACCTGTACTACCTGCACCGCTGGGACAAGAAGGTGCCGATCGAAGACAGCGTCGGCGCGATGGCCAACCTGGTGCGCCAGGGCAAGGTGCGCACGCTCGGCCTGTCCGAAGTGTCGGCCGCCACGCTGTTGAAGGCGCATGCGGTGCACCCGATCGCGGCCGTGCAGACCGAGTATTCGCTGTGGACGCGCAACCCGGAGATCGCCGTGCTGAAGGCCTGCAAGGACATCGGCGCCGCGTTCGTTGCCTTCAGCCCGACCGCACGCGCCTTCCTCACCGGCAGCCTGCGCGACGTGATCACCTTCGACCCCAAGGACATCCGCCGCGCGATGCCGCGCTTCGAGCCCGTGAACTACGCCGCCAACCTGAAGTTGCTCGACGGCCTGGCGCCGCTGGCGAACGAGGCCGGCTGCACGATGGTGCAACTGGCACTGGCCTGGTTGCTGGCGCAGGGTGAACACGTCGTGCCCATCCCCGGCACCACGAGCCTGGCGCACCTGGAAGAGAACCTGGCGGCCGACGCCGTGAGCGTGAGCCCGGCGCTGCTGCAACGGGCCGGCGCGCTGATCAACCAGCGCACGGTGGCCGGCGCGCGCTACAACGCCACCTCGCAGACCGAGGTCGATACCGAGGAGTTCTGAGTTCTGGTCGCTTACTGCCGGTCCCCCGACCGCGGCCAGAGGAAGTGCGCGTCGCCGCGGTAGTCGCTGGCTTGCCAGTCGCTGACCGAGAAGAACAGCCGGCTCGGTCGTTCGCCCAGCTTCTCGACGCCCTGCTCGCGCGCCTGCAGGCGCACGCCGGCCAGGTCGAAAACGCTGTTGTCGGTGCGGATGGCGATGCGCCCGCTGATCTGTACGTGGGTGGCCGTGATGTCGCTGTCGCGCGCGACGAGCGCGACATCGTCACTGGCGATCGAACTGTCGACCACGCTGACGGTGGATTCGCTCACCACCAGTTGCCCGATTTGCGCACGCTCGATGGTCACGCGGCCGCAACGTTCGAGCGTCAGGCTGCCGAACCGGCCGCTGTAGAAGGCCTCGCTCTGGTCGCGGCACACCACATCGCCTTGCGAGGCCGCAGGGATAGCTTCACCGGGCGCGCGTTGCGGCGCCGGGCCGGCCAGCGCCGCCAGCAGCAGGGTGTTGAACTCGTCGGGCCGGTCGTGCATGGGCGTGTGGCCGGCTGCCTCCATCACGCGCAGCCGCGCCTGCGGCAGCCGCGCCGCCAGCAACTGGCCGGTGCGCAGCGGCGCGATGCGGTCGTCGCGCCCCCAGATCAAGGTGGTGGGCGCGCGCGTCTCGCGAATGGCGGCGCTGAAGTCGTGTTCGACCAGGCCGATCGCCGCATCCACCTGCACCCGGCCGCCCAGCAAAGCCTGGCGCACATCGGGGTTGCGCGCCAGCCAGGGCAGGAAGTCGTAACGATCGTCGCGCCCGAGGAGCAAGAAGCCGCTCAGGTCGTTGATGCGCGACTCCGCCGCGCGCAACAAGCGATCCAACGGGGCCAGCCCCACTTGCGGCAGGCGCTGGCGCGCCATCGCGCGCACATAGGCCGGCTTCAGCAGGATGCCGGCTGCGTCCACCAGCACCAGCCGGTCGACCCGATCGGCAAAGCGGTGCGCAAAGGCCAGGCTCAGCGCCGCGCCCAGCGAATGGCCGACCACGTGCACGCGCGGGTTCGGGGCTTGCCGGTCCTGAAGCCTGTCCACCACGCGGGCCAGCACGGTGGCCAGGTGGTTGACGTCGTAGGCCTGCCCCGGCGGCGGCGACGCGCCGAAGCCCGGCAGGTCGACCGTGGCGACCTGGAAGCGCGGCACCAGCGCCCCCACGACCGGCGCCCAGTCGCGGTGGGCGCTCTGGCCCAGCCCATGCACCAGCACCACCCACGGCGCGCCCGCCGGGCCGGCCCGGCCCACCAGCACCGAACCTGCGCCGGCCAGGCGAAGGCAGTCGTAGCGCAGGCCCGCCAGGCGCGGCGGCAGAGCCGCCGTGCCGTCGTCGTTCACGCGCTCCTGGCAGGGTGACGGGCTGGGGGGCGTTGCCTGCGCACCCGCCGGAGCGGCCAGCGCCGCCGCCCCGACCAGAGTCAGGGCATGCAGGGCAGAGCGCAAGAGGCCGGTGGCGGGCGGCAAGCATTGCACAGGTGAGTCTCCTGGCGTGCTACTGCAGGTCGATGATCTGGTTCAGCACTGCGCACGCCTGTGCAAAGGCGGCATCGGTGATCTTGCCTTGGGCGTGCGGCTTGGCGCCGCGCGCCCTCCAGTCGAACGACTTGGGTTGGTGGCACAGCACGTAGCTGGTCTTGCCGGCCTTGCGCCCACCTGCCGGGCCGATGGCCAACGCGAACGGGTTGGTGGCGTTGTAAGGCGCCGTGGTCATCGGCAGGCCAATCACAAGGCCCGTGCGAGCATTGAAGGTGCCGGGCGACAGGACGAGCATCGGGTGCAGGTCACGCATCTCGCCGCCAGCCTGCGGGTTGCAGTCGATCCAGATCACTTCTTGTCGCTCTGGCGCCCACGCCTTCCGAGCCCTCGGCCGGGATGAGGCCGGACCGGGCGGCGCGGCCGCTCGCTTTGCCGCGGGTGCCCTGCCCGCGGTGCTCACCGCAGCTCGCGGCCCACCGGCGCCGCAGCCATCGCTTCGCCGCCGTGCACAACCGGATCGAACCGAGCCAGCCGCTCGGCGAGCGTGGGCGGCTTGACGCCATCGGGCGTGATGATGACGCGGCCATCCTCCACTGTGATGCGCACCCGTTGATCGGCCTTCAAGCGCGCCGCACGCGCCACCGACGCGGGCAGGCGCACGCCCAGGTTGTTTCCCCAGGCCTTGATGTCGAGAACGGCTTCGGTCACGGCGAATCCTTGTTCAACGAAGATGTTTAAACGTGTTTATACATCAGAAGGGGCGTCAACAGCCTCGTCAGCCCGGCACCAGTGCCGCCGGGTTCATGCCGAACATGCGCTTGAACGTGCGCGTCAGGTGGGCCGAGTCGGCAAAGCCGGCGGCATGGGCGGCGGCCGTCCATGACTCGCCCGCCATCGCGAACTGGATCGCCACGTTCAAGCGCATCCACAGCACGTAGACGCGAAAGCTCGTGCCGGTCTCGGCGACGAAGAGGTGGCGAAAGCGCCCCGGCGACAACGCCGCCGCCGCGGCCGCCTGGCCGAGCGTGATGGGGGCGTGGATGTGCGAGCGGATGTGCGCGATGGCCTTGTCGATGCGCAGGTCGCCATTGCCGCACGGGGCCCCGGCGCCGGCCAGCAGCAGCGTTGCGGCGCGCGCCGCGGCGATCATCTCGTCGGCCTTGGCATCGTTGCGAAGGGCCTCGGCCAGGAGCCGGGCCATCGCCTGACGCTGCGCCTCGGGCAGTGGCGTGATGTCTTCAACACAGAGTTGCTGCAGCCGCCGCCCTTCGAGCGTCTCGGGTTCGATGAAGAGCTGCGCCATCGTCACGCCCTCGGCCTCGAACTGGTGGTGCCGGTGCGGCGTGACGATGGCGCCCTTGAACTCGGTCCACGTGCCGTCCGCCTTGCCCCGGAACAGGCACACGCCGTCGAGCGGCAGGGCGATCTGCATGGCGTGGTGATCGTGCCAGTCCGACCGGCCGTGGCCGTGCCCGATCCACAGGCTACCGCCCTGCCACAGGTGCACCCGGCCGACGGCCAGCATGCGCGCGCCCGCCGCCGACGCCGCCGGCAGGGCGCTCGTTCCCGACAGTGGTTGAGTGGAGGGCATGTCTTGCGCGCTCAAGCGAGGCCGCAGCTTAGCCCTTTCGTTCAAGCCGCACGCGGCGTGGATTCGCAGAATTCACCGGCATGCACTTCTTCCCTCAACAAGCTTCTGGAGTTCACACCATGTTCCGTTCCTTCATCGCTTCCTTCTTCGTCGTCGCCCTGGTCGCCACCGCCGGCTGCATGACGCCGCCGGCCGATCTCGACCTGACGCTGAAGCACGCCACGGCCGGCGGCAAGTACGTCGTCACCTTGCAACCTCCGGCCGTGGCGCCGGCCATCAACCAGATGCATTCGTGGGGCGTGCGGGTGAGCACGCCGGCCGGCCAACCGGTGAGCGCAGCGCGCATCGCGGTGGACGGCGGCATGCCGCAGCATGGCCACGGCCTGCCCACGCGCCCGCAGGTGCGCCCGGCCGCCGACGAGGGCGCCTATCTGCTCGAAGGCATGAAGTTCAGCATGACCGGCTGGTGGGAGATCAAGCTCGCGATCCAGACGCCGGACGGAACCGCCGACAAGGTCACCTTCAACACCGTGGTCGCGAACCCCGCGGCCACGCGTTGACGGCCGAGCGGGTGAAGGAGAAGACCATGCACGACAGCTTCCGCTTCTTCGTCGTCTCGGGCCTGGCGCTGCTGGCCGCCGCCATCACCCTGTTGGCGGGCGGGCCGGCCCAGGCCGCCGGCCCGACGATGGACCGCTGGACCCCCGACGAGCTGGCGGTGCTGGCGTCGATGCGCCTGAGCCAGCTGCCCGCCGCGCCGGCAGACCCGTCGAACGCCGTCGAGCGCCTGCCCGCTGCGGCAGCGCTCGGCAAGCGCCTCTTCAACGACACCCGCTTGAGCGGCAACCAGGCCGTGTCATGCGCCAGTTGCCACGCACCCGACAAGCAGTTCCAGGACGGCCAGCCGCTCGGCCAGGGCGTGGGCACCGGCACGCGCCGGGCGATGCCCATCGTCGGCGCCGGCCACAGCCCGTGGCTGTTCTGGGACGGCCGCAAGGACAGCCTGTGGGCGCAAGCCCTCGGCCCGCTGGAAGACGCCGTCGAGCATGGCGGCAACCGCACGCGCTACGTGCGGCTGATCCGCAGCCACTACCGGCAGGACTACGAGGCGGTCTTCGGGCCCCTGCCCGACACGACCGCGCTGTCGGCACTGCCGCTGGACGCCGGCCCCTTGGGCACACCCACCGAGCAAGCGGCCTGGCAGGCCATGGCGCCCGCCACGCGCGACGCCGTCAGCCGCGTGTTCGCCAACCTGGGCAAGGCGATCGCCGCGTACGAGAAGACGCTGGCGTTCGGCGAGTCGCGCTTCGACCGTTATGCCCATGCCGCCGTCAAGCGCGATGCGCGCGCCGCGCAGGTGCTCAGCCCGCAAGAGGTCAATGGGTTGCGCCTCTTCATCGGCAAGGGCCAGTGCGTGACCTGCCACAACGGCGCGCTGCTGACCGACCAGCACTTCCACAACACCGCAGTGCCGCCGCGCCACCCACTCCAGCCCGACCTGGGCCGCGCCGCCGCCATCGGCAAAGTGCAGCGCGACGAATTCAACTGCCTGGGGCCGTTCAGCGACGTGAAGGCCGATGCCAGAACCGAGCAGTGCCAGGAACTGCGCTTCATCGCCACCGACGACCCCGGCATGAAAGGCGCCTTCAAGACCCCGAGCCTGCGCAACGTGGCGCTGCGCCCGCCCTACATGCACGCCGGGCAGTTCGCCAGCCTCGAAGAGGTGATCGGGCACTACGTCAAGGCGCCGGCCGCCGCGGTGGGGCACTCGGAGCTGGCGCATGGGGAGCCGGGGCACACGCTGCGCCAGGCGATCCGGCTGAGTGCAGATGAGATCAAGGATCTGGTGGCGTTTCTGGGGGCACTGTCCGGGGCGATCGTGGAGGGTGAGTCGCGGTAGGTCAGCCGGGGGCGCCAGCCAATCCGTACCCTAACTGGCGCTCGTGCCGGATTGAAAGCAGCACCACGTCCCGCTCGGAGTGGGCGTAGACCAGTACATGGCGCGCCAGCACGAGTTCGCGCAATTCCGGCATGCCCAGCGCCTGCGCCAGTTGCCTGGCTTGTTCGGCTTGAAAACGGCCCCAGCCTGACGTGGCGCCCAAGAACCGAGCGGGTCGGCCACTCGTCGGCGCAAAGGAAAGCAGCTCCCGCGCTCTCATCACGTCAGCCTGCAACTTCTCAAAGCGCCGAGGCGCAGAAGCGCCATCCTGCTCGTTCATGAAACGGCGCACCGCAACCAGACACACCAGAAACTTCGGAACCGCGCGGACCCGTGCATTGACGGGAATGCTCACCGCGCCGGCACCGCGCCCAGTGCCTGGTCCAGCTCCTCGTCGGACACGAACTGCCCTGCCAACGCCTGACGCAGGCCGGTGATGGCATCGTCGGCCAGCACGAGGTTGGCGTGCTCCGCTTCGAGCGCGTGGTAGTAGTCCAGCCGGCGCGCATCGACCAGGGCCACATAGCTTGCGCCGTTCTTGGTCAACACCTTCTCCGAGCCGTTGCCCACCACGTCTTCGGCCAGTTCGGTGAGCCTGGCGCGGGCTTCGCTGATGGGGATGATGTCTGAGGCTCGGAGCGGCATTTTATTGCACCCGTTAATGAATACGTTAACGCCATCGTAGTGAACATCTTTCCTGGGCGCAATCGGCACCGGGCTCGAAACTGGGTAACCGGCCCATGAAATGGGGTAGTGCGCGGGTTGAATACCTCATTGCGCCGTGGCGATAGATGCCTTGACACATGCCATTGATGCCATATATCCTGATAGTTGGCAAACGGAACGAAGACGGAGAGAGCGATGGATCAACGCACTGCACGGGTCGGCAAGAACAATCGGGCCCAGGTGGTCACCATTCCGCTGGAGTTCCGGTTCCCGGAAGGCATGAAGGAAGTGTTCATCCGCAAGGTGGGTGACGACGTCGTTCTTTCGCCGCGGCCCTCGGACTGGAGCGGGTTTCTGGCGTCGGGCGTGCGCGTCAGCGACGACTTCATCGCCAACCTCGAAGACCTGCCGGTACAGGAGAGTGACAGGTCATGAGGTGCCGTGCTGGTCCCAAGGCCAGTACCGGAGTGGGCAGCACGAAGGCCGAACGATGACCCGCCTGTACATGCTCGACACCGACACCTGCGCGTTCATCCTGCGCCGCTCGTCGCCCACGCTGCTGGAACGCATCCAGGCGGTGCCCTTGCAGCAGCAAGCGGTGTCGATGATCACACTGGCCGAACTGCTGCATGGCGTGCAGGTGTCGAGCCAGAAGAAGGCCAATCGGGCCGCCGTGGATGCGCTGGTGCGCCATCTGACGGTGATCGACTGGTCTCGTGACGCGGCCGATCACTATGCCGAGATCCGAGCCGACCTCAAGCGCAAGGGCCAACTGATCGGGTCGAACGACCTGCTGATCAGTGCCCATGCGCGGAGCCTGGGGGCGGTGGTCGTCACGAACAACGTGAAGGACTTCGGAAGGGTGAAAGGGCTGGAAGTGGAAAACTGGTTAGTCTGAGGCAAGACTCGCACCACGCCGGCACGAGGATGTATCGCGTGCGATGAAGCATCGAATGGCTATCGTCGCCTGAGGCGAAGCGTTCTGGCACCTGATGGTTCGCATAGCACTCGCGATCTGCCGGTCACTTGTACGTGACGCTCTTGATGGATCTGTACGGCTTCTGCCAATCCTCAATGTATTTTCTCGAGAGTGCGTTGAGTTCACCGGGACGGTAGCGCTTGAGTACAACCCGAAAGGAGCGCATGGCAACGGAAGCAATGTGGCCCACGAGCGTGTCAATTCCGTCGAGATGGCGCACAGGCTTCAAGTGCACCAACTGGTTTGCGAATCGGATGTGGTCCTTGTACTCCCCAGAGTGCGTTATCTCGGACCCTACGGAATAGAAGTAGTCGTACTCGGGCAGGCGACTTACTGCCTCGGCGATTTTGCGAACGGACGTGAGCCCCGCCGCGACCTCATACCAAGCCACGTCGTGTTTTCTCTTTCCTCGCCTTCGGTCATATTCTTGGTCAATCGCCATCAGCTCTGGCTGGGAAAGGACTCTGTTCACCTCAGCCAAATGTTGCGCACCGTCGGCTGCAAGCGTCGGCCGA
>JANOQS010000225.1:0-3019 GCA_031414975.1 Methylibium sp.
TGGGGCGGCGTGGTGTGGAAGACCTTGGGCGAAGACCCGCCGATCGTCAACGTCAACGGCCCGCGCTACGAGGCGCTGCACTCCGACGCGCGGCGCGTGATCGGCTTCAACAACATCGAGCTGATCACCGACCGGCCGCTGCCGGTCAACCTGGCCGAGATCAAACGGGTCAAGCGCTACTGGCCCGACCGCGCGGTGGTGGTGTCGCTGATGGTGCCGTGCGACGAAGCCTCGTGGAAGAACATCCTGCCGATGGTGGAAGACACCGGCTGCGACGGCGTGGAGCTCAACTTCGGCTGCCCACACGGCATGAGCGAGCGCGGCATGGGCTCGGCGGTGGGCCAGGTGCCCGAGTACATCGAGATGGTGGCGCGCTGGTGCAAGCAGTTCACGAAGCTGCCGGTGATCGTCAAGCTCACGCCCAACATCACCGACATTCGCGCCCCGGCGCGTGCGGCCAAGGCGGGCGGGGCCGACGCGGTGAGTCTGATCAACACCGTCAACTCGATCATCAGCGTCAACCTCGACACGATGGTGATGAACCCGAGCACCGACGGGCGCGGCTCGCACGGCGGCTACTGCGGCCCGGCGGTCAAGCCGATGGCGCTGAACATGGTGGCCGAGATCGCGCGCGACCCGGCGACAGTCGGGCTGCCGATCTCGGGCATCGGCGGTATCACCACCTGGCGCGACGCGGCCGAGTTCATCGCGCTGGGCGCCAGCAATGTGCAGGTGTGCACCGCGGCGATGGTGTACGGCTTCAGCATAGTTCGCGACCTGTGTGATGGCTTGTCCAACTTCATGGACGAGAAGGGCTACAGCGCGGTGGCGCAGATGGTCGGCAAGGCGGTGCCGACGGTCACCAATTGGAATCAGCTGAACCTGAACCACGTCGACAAGGCGGTCATCGATCAGGACCTGTGCATCCAGTGCGGCCGCTGCCACGTGGTGTGCGAAGACACCTCGCACCAGGCGATCTTCGCAACCAAGGACGGCAAGCGCCATTTCGAGGTCAACGAGGCCGAGTGCGTCGGCTGCAATCTGTGCGTTTGTGTCTGCCCGGTGCCGCAATGCATTACCCTGCGCAGCTTGAAACCCGGCGAGGTGGATCCGCGCACCGGCAAGGTGGTGACGGGCCAGTACGCGAACTGGACGACGCACCCGAACAACCCGATGGCCGCGGGCGCCACCCACGCCGCCTGAGCTGGCGAGCTTCGATCCAAGGAGTCTGATCATGAGTGCTGTGTTGATTCGTGGCGGGACGGTGATCAACGCCGACCGCCAGTTCCGCGCCGATGTGCTGTGCACGGGCGGCACGATCGCCGCCGTCGGCGAGAACCTGCAGGCGCCCGCTGGCGCGCAGGTGGTCGATGCCGGCGGCCAGTACGTGATGCCCGGCGGCATCGACCCGCACACGCACATGCAACTTCCCTTCATGGGCACCGTGGCGGTGGACGACTTCTTCACCGGCACGGCGGCCGGCCTGGCGGGCGGCACCACCAGCATCATCGACTTCGTGATCCCCGACCCGAAGCAGCCGCTGATGGAGGCCTTCAAGATGTGGCGCGGCTGGGCCGAGAAGTCGGCCGCCGACTACGGCTTTCACGTCGCGGTGACGTGGTGGGACGAGTCGGTGCGGCGCGACATGGGCACCCTGGTGCAGCAAGAAGGCGTGAACAGCTTCAAGCACTTCATGGCCTACAAGAACGCCATCATGTGCGACGACGAGACGCTGGTGAACAGCTTCCGCCGCGCGCTCGAACTGGGTGCCATGCCGACGGTGCACGCCGAGAACGGCGAACTGGTGTTCCTGCTGCAGCAGGAGGTCGCCAAGATGGGCATCACCGGGCCTGAGGGCCACCCGCTGTCGCGCCCGCCGATGGTCGAAGGCGAGGCCGCCAACCGCGCCATCGCGATTGCCGACGTGCTGGGTGTGCCGATCTACGTGGTGCATGTGTCGTGCATCGAGTCGGCCGAAGCGATTGCGCGTGCGCGCGCCCGCGGCCAGCGTGTCTACGGCGAGGTGCTGGCTGGCCACCTGGTGGTGGACGACAGCGTGTATCGCAACCCCGACTTCGCCTCCGCCGCGGCGCACGTGATGAGCCCGCCGTTCCGTCCGAAGACGCACCAGGAGTTCCTGTGGCGCGGCCTGCAGGCCGGCAGCCTGCACACCACCGCGACCGACCACTGCGTCTTCTGCGCCGAGCAGAAGGCCGCTGGCAAGGACAACTTCGCGAAGATTCCGAACGGCTGCGGCGGCATCGAAGAGCGCCTGGCGGTGATCTGGGACGCCGGCGTCAACACCGGCCGGCTCACGCCGAGCGAGTTCGTTGCGATCACGTCGGCCAACACCGCGCGCATCTTCAACCTGTACCCGCAGAAGGGCAGCGTCAGCGCCGGTGCCGATGCCGACCTGGTGGTGTGGGACCCGCAGGGCACGAAGACGATCTCGGTCAAGACGCAGCACAGCAAGGTCGACTTCAACATCTTCGAAGGCCGGCAGGTCAAGGGTGTGCCGACGACGACGATCAGCCAGGGCAAGGTGGTGTATTCGAACGGCGATCTGCGCGCCGTGCAGGGCGCGGGCCGCTACCTGAAGCGCCCGCCGTTCGGCGCCAACTTCGACGCGATGAAGCTGCGCGCGCAGATGCAGGCGCCCAGTGCGGTGGCGCGCTGAAACCGGAAGGAGTTGAGCATGGACACCAAGGTCAAGCACGACATCGAACAACTGCGCATCGACGGCCCGCGCCTGTGGGCTTCGCTGATGGAGCTGGCCAAGATCGGCGCCACGCCCAAGGGCGGCGTGTGTCGGCTGACCCTGACCGACCTGGACAAACAAGGCCGTGACCTCGTCAGCCAATGGGCGCGCGAGGCCGGCATGACCGTCACGATCGACAAAATCGGCAACGGCTTCCTGCGCCGCCCCGGCCGAAACAACGCCTTGCCGCCGATCGTGACCGGTAGCCACATCGACACCCAGCCCACCGGCGGCAAGTTCGACGGCAACTACGGCGTGCTG
>JANOQS010000226.1:0-12478 GCA_031414975.1 Methylibium sp.
ACCTACGGCGATGCGGCCGAACGCTTCTCGCTGGCGGCCGACTGGCTGCGCGCGCGGGGCAACAAGAAGCTCGCGCTTGTCTCGCACAGCCTCGGCGCCACGATGGCCAACCACTTTTGGATCGCCGCGGCTGATCAGGTAGTGGTTGGCCATCGTGGCGCCGAGGCTGTGCGAGACAAGCGCGAGCTTCTTGTTGCCCCGCGCGCGCAGCCAGTCGGCCGCCAGCGAGAAGCGTTCGGCCGCATCGCCGTAGGTCGGGAAGTAGTCGCCGAGCTTGGCTGAACTGGGCAGCACCGGCATCTGGATCGACAGCGTCGAATAGCCCGATTCCGCGAGCTTGACGCGCAAGACGCCGTACAGGTCGTAGTCCGGTGCCCAACCCCGACCGTGCGCAATGATCACCGCGCCGCGCGGCGGCTGCCTGGCCGGCAGCCACAGGCCAAGAAACTGGTGGCCGTTGCTCTGAGTCAGGCGTACCGCTTCGCCATCGACGAGCGTCGCGAGTGTTTCGGTGGCCCAACGCGCCTCGCGTTCGTGGTCCTGCGCGCCCGCCTGCGGGCTCGCCATGAGGAGCGCCATCAGGAGCGCCATCAGGAAACAAGGAAACCCGCCGAAGCGGGTTTCCGAGCGCCAAAATGCCATTGCCTACGCCAGGTTGAACGGCAGCCGGCGCATGCGCTGGCCGGTCAACGATGCCACTGCGTTGCCGATCGCCGGCGCCACCATCGCCGTCACCGGCTCGCCAATGCCGCCCGGGGGTTGGCCATCGGTGATGAGGTGCATGTCGATGACCGGCGAATCGCTCATGCGGGCAGCACGGTAGTTGTGGAAGTTGGTCTGCTGGACCTGCCCGCCGACCATCGTGATCTCGTCGAACAGCACCGACGACATCGCGTAGATCACGCTCGACTCGATCTGTTGCCTGACGATGTTGGGGTTCACGGTGCTGCCCACGTCGGCAACCACGGTCACCTTGTGAACCTTGATCTCCTTGCCTGCAGCGGACACCTCGGCCACCATGCCCAGGTAGGTGCCATAACCTTCCATGATCGCCACGCCCTGCTTGCGCCCGGCCGCCAGCGGCTTGCCCCAGCCGGCCTTCTCGGCCACCGTGTCGAGCGCGCGCAGATAGCGTGGCTCCTTGGCCAGCATGTCGCGGCGAAACTGCACCGGGTCCTTGCCCGCTGCGGCGGCCATCTCGTCGATGAAGCTTTCGTTCGCGAATGCATTCATCGCGTGCGACACCGAGCGCCAGTAGCCCACACGCACGCCGGTGTCCTGGATCACGGCGCTGCCGGCCTGGTTCGGAATGTCGTAAGGCAGTGGCGCGTACTCGAGCATGAACGGGTCGATGCCGTCCTTGACAAAGGCGCTGAACAGACGCTGGGTGACCGAGGGCGATGCAAAGCTCGACTTGTAAGCCACCGGCTTGCCCGATGCGTCCAGACCCGCGGCCATCTTGTGCACGCTCGCCGGCCGATAGAAGTCGTGCGTCATGTCGTCCTCGCGCGACCAGATCAGCTTGACCGGCATGCCTGCGGCCTTGCTGATCTCGACCGCCTGAACCACGAAATCGACGTCGACGCGCCGGCCGAAACCGCCGCCGAGGAACGTGGTGCGCACCTTCACCTGCTCGGGCTTCATGCCCAGAACACCGGCGGCCATGCCCTGCGCCAACTGCTGGAACTGGGTCGGCCCCACGAGCAGGCAGGAATCGGCGCGAACGTCGGCGGTGAAGTTCATCGGCTCCATCGTCACGTGGGCGGTGAAGGGCAGTTCGTACTCTGCTTCGAGCTTCTTGGCCGCGCCTGCCATGGCCGCATCGGCGTCACCGATCTTCTTGAACGAGGCGCCGGGCTTGCCAGCCGCCGCGCGCAATTGCGTCGTGATCGCCGCGCTGCTCAGGCCGCGCACGGCGCTGTCGTCCCATTGGATGTCGACGGCGGCAAGCGCTTTCTTCGCATGCCAGTAGGTGTCGGCCACGACGGCCACGCCGTCGGTGATCTGCACGACTTTCTTCACCCCAGGCATGCCCACCGCCTTCGACGCGTTGAAGCTGGCCACCTTGCCTCCAAGCGCCGGGCATTGCGCCAGAGCGGCCACGCCCATGCCGGGCAGCACCACGTCAATGCCGAACTCGGCCGAGCCGTCTACCTTGGCGGGCGAGTCGAAGCGCTTCATGTCCTTGCCGACGTAGCGGAAGTCCTTGGCTGCCTTGAGCGTCGGCGTCTTGGGCGGCGTGAGCTTGGACGCCGCGTCGACGAGTTCGCCGTAAGAGGCCTTCTGGCCCCCCGGGCCGAGCACAAATGCGTTCTCGGCGCGGCAGTCGGCGGCCTTGACATTCCACTTCTGCGCTGCGGCCTCGGTGAGCACGCTGCGTGCCTGGGCACCGGCCACGCGCAGCTTCTCGTAAGCGTCGCGCACGGAGGTCGAGCCGCCCGTCAACTGGCCGCCCAACATCGCATTGATGTAGGGCTCGCCTGCCGGCGCCATTTCAACCCGGACCTTGGCAAGGTCGACGCCCAACTCCTCGGCGATCAACATCGGCATCGAGGTGAACACGCCCTGGCCCATCTCGGAGCGGGCGCACAGGATGGTGACGCTGTTGTCGCTGCCCACGCGCACCCACGAGTTGGGCAACATCGTGGAGGCGACCGGAGCCTTGCTGCCCGTGGTGGCGCATCCCGGCAGCACGAAGCCGATCATCAGCGCACCGCCAGCGGCGGCACTGGTGCCGAGAAAGCCGCGGCGCGTGATCTGGGTGTTGCTCATGATCAGGCTCCCTTCGCAGCGGTGTGAATGGCAGCGCGAATGCGCGGGTAGGTGCCGCAGCGGCAGATGTTGCCCGACATGGCGTTGTCGATGTCGGCATCGGTCGGTTTCGGCTTCTCGCGCAGCAGCGCGACCGCGCTCATGATCTGGCCAGACTGGCAGTAACCGCACTGCGGCACGTCGTGCGCAATCCAGGCGGCCTGCACGCGCTTGCCCACCGTGTCGGCAGCCATCGCTTCGATCGTCGTCACCTTCTTGCCGGCGGCCGCCGAGAGCGGCGTGCTGCATGAGCGCACCGGCGCACCGTCCAGGTGAACCGTGCACGCGCCGCACAGCGCCATGCCGCAGCCGAACTTGGTACCGGGCATGCCGATCTCGTCCCGAATCACCCAAAGCAGGGGCGTGTCGTCTTCGGCGTTCACGCTCACCCTCTTGCCGTTCACCATCAATTGCGTTGCCATTCTTGTCTCCTGGTAGGACGTTGCGCGCACTTGACGCGGGGGATCACTTCGCGAGCTTGAACACCATCACCGTGCCGCCCTGCGGCACGGCTTTGGGCTTGCCCGTGAGTGAGTCGATGCCTGACTGCATGCGCTGTGCATCGACGCCCCAACCGGCTTGTACTGCGACGTATTGCTCCCCCTTGATCTCGAAGGAACTGGGGACGGCGGTCACCCCCGACGGCATGCTGTACTCCCACAGCACCTTGCCGTTGGTGGCATTGAAGGCGCGGAACTTGCGGTCGTTCGTGCCACCGGCAAACAGCAGGTTGCCGCCGGTCGTCAGCAGCGGCGCCCACAGGTGGGTGTCGAACTTGTGCACCCAGGCCTGCTTGCCGGTCTTCAGGTCCCAGGCCTGCAGCTCGCCGATGGTGGCGGGCGGCTTGCCGTCCTTGTAGCGCAGGCTGCCCAGCACGCCGTCGATCGGGTAGCCGATGTAGAGATCGCCCTTTTTGTACTTGGTGGGTTCGGCCGCCGGCAACTCGGCGCACAGGTTGTTGTTGGCAGGGATGTAGAACAGCCCGGTCTTCGGGTTCCAGGCCTCGGGTGGCCAGTCTTTGCCGCCCCACAGCGACGGGCAGAAGCCCGTCGCCTTGCCCATGCCCGGCGTGCGCGCGGGGTCGTAGGTGGGGCGGCCGGTCTTCTTGTCGATGCTGGTGAAGACGTCGTTGTGGACGTAGGCAACGGCATCGATGAACCCGATCTTGCCGTCCGGCTGGCGCTCCAGCATCCACAGGTAGCCGTTGCGGCCCGCATGGATGGCGGCCTTGACCTTGCGGCCCTTGACCTCGGTGTCGATCAGCACCGGCGCGCTGACCTCGTCCCAGTCCCACGCGTCGTTGTGGTGGTACTGGTGGTGGCCTTTGATGGCGCCGCTGTCCACGTCCAGCGCAATGGCGCTGGTGCTGTACAGGTTGTCGCCCTTGCGGCCTTCGGTGGGCCAGGGGGCCGGGTTGCCGGTGCCCCAGTAAGCGAGGTTGCTCGCCGGGTCGTAGGTGCCTGTGATCCAGATGCTGGCGCCGCCGTTCTTGTGCGTGTCGCCCGGCCAGGTGTCGCCGCCGGGCTCACCCGGAGCGGCGGTGGTGAAGGTGCGCCAGGCCTCCTTGCCGGTGGCTGCATCGTAGGCGGCGACGAAGCCACGCACGCCGGTCTCTCCGCCCGAGGATCCGACCATGATCTTCCCCTTGGCAGCCAGCGGCGCAAGGGTGATGTACTGCAGCGCCTTGGGGTCGCCCACGGCCTGCGTCCATGCCACCTTGCCGGTGCGCGCATCGAGCGCCACCAGGTGCGCGTCGACCGTGGCGAGGTAAACCTTGTCGCCATACAGCGCTACGCCGCGGTTCGTCGGGTGCAACTGCAACATGTCGCCCGGCAGTTCCTTCTTGTAGCGCCACAGCTCCACGCCGCTGGCCGCGTCGAGCGCGATCACCTGTGCGCCGGGCGTGGTCACGTACATGTAGCCGTTGTTGACGATGGGCGGCGACTGGTGGCCCTCAGTCTGGCCGGTGGCCATGGACCAGGCGAGTTTCAGCTTGCCGACGTTCCTGTCGGTGATCTTGTCGAGAGGGCTGTAGCCCCAGCCGGCGTAGTTGCCTCGGTATTGCAGCCAGTTGCTGGGCTCCGGGTTGGCCAGGCGCGCGTCGGTGACCGGCGCGTAAGGGCCGAGTTCGGTGTCGGCGTGGGCGGTCATCGCAAAGGCAGCGAGTGCGGCGGCTGCGGCGGGCTTGAGTCGGGTGTTCATTCGGCAATGCTCCTCTTGGGTGGGTGGTGCGATTCAGGGTCAGCCCGGTGTGGCGCCCGGGGATGCTGTGAACGGGCCCGCGATGACCAGCTGGTCTCCAACGAGCGAAAGGGGAATGGCAGGCAGGGCGCGCGTGGCGGGGCCTGCAGTGACCTTGGCGCCGTCGAGCGGGGTGAACTTCGATGAGTGGCAGAAGCAGACCAGCACCTTTTCCTTGGCGAGCCAGGTCTTCACGTCGCAAGCCTGGTGCGTGCAGATCGCCGAATAGGCCAGCACGCCTCCCGCAGCACGCGCGCGCGTCTCGGCCGTCATCTCGGCCTCGGTCAGGCGGATCAGCACGATCTTGTTCAGCCGGGTCTCGTCTCGCGCAGCGTTGCGCTTTGCGTCGAACGGAAACGCGACCATGGGCTTGCCAGGTTTGAGGTCGCCAACCCGCAGAGGCGCCGGGGCGCCTTCTGCATCTTCTTCGACAAGGCCGTCGCCCACCGCGGCGGCTGCGACGGGCAGCGCCGTCAGCGCGAGCGGCGCCGCCACGCCGACGGCGGCGATGCCGATGACCTGGCGGCGGTGCACACCCACCCGCGCAGCGGGTGCGCAGCCGCAGGGGGCGTTCGGTGGGTCGGTGCGGTCCATGCAAAGTCCTTGAGCCGTTGAACAGGTGAAGTCAATGTACTCTGAATTCAGAATGCTGTACTTCGGGAAAGCCCGACACTCTCGATTCGGGCGCCGGCCCCGAAAGGTCAGGAAGTGGCGCCCGGCATCCCCGCCGAGCGCCAGCCACGCTCAGCGTCGTCCCAGGCGGCCAGCGCTTGCAGGTCGGGCACCCAGGCGAGTCCGGACTTGGCGTCGGACGAAGCCGCCTCGGGGGTGACCAGCACATCGAGCAGCGCCGGGCGCCCGGTGGCGAGTGCCGCCTTCGCGCGGGCGATCGCCGCCGGCAGGTCCTCGGCGCGCTCGACGCGCTCTCCAAATGCGCCCAGGGCGCGTGCGATGGCCGCGTGGTCGGCGAACTGGAGCCGAGTGCCGACGACCTTGCCGTGCGACTCCTGCTGGTCCCGCACCTCGATCGCCCAGCTGCCGTTGTTGGCCACGGCAATGAGCACCGG
The DNA here is from genome assembly GCA_031414975.1 of Methylibium sp. GTDB lineage: Bacteria > Pseudomonadota > Gammaproteobacteria > Burkholderiales > Burkholderiaceae_C > LGRD01. The sequence goes on from JANOQS010000226.1 coordinate 6,120, forward strand.
TGCGCGGTGGCGCACCGCGGTGTCCAGCTCCATCGCATTGAAGCCGAACGCGCCGTCACCCGTGGCCACGAGCACCATGCGGCCCGGGCAGGCCAGCGCGGCGGCCACGCCGAACGGGGTGCCGACACCGATGCAGCCGAGCGATCCCGGGTCGAGGTAGGTACTGGTGGGCAGGCCCACGCGCGCAAAGCTGAGGAAGTCGCCGCCGTCGGCCACCACCACCGCATCGGCGGGCAGTGCGTCGCGCAGGGCAGCAACGAGCCGGTTCGGGTGCATCAAACCGTCGCTGCCCGGTGCGGCCTGGGCCATCGACGTGGCCAGCTTGTCGGCACGTGCCAGGTGCTGGCGGCGCACGTCGGCGGCCCAGGTGCGGTCGGTGGCAGGGGCGCGGTCTCCTGCGCTGGCGAGCATGGCCAGCACTGCCTGCGCGGGCGTGGCGAGAATTTCGGCCGCACCGCGGCGGTTGTCGCGCAGCTCGGCCGCGGTGTCGGCGATGCGCACGAAGCGCGCATTCCCGAACACGGCCGGCGAGCCGTAGGCCAGCTGGAAGTCGAGCTTGCGGCCGACGGTGACGATTACGTCGGCCTGTGCCATCACGTTGCCACGCATCGCAGCCACGACGGAGGGGTGATGGTCCGGCACCAGGCCGCGGCTTTCGCCAGTGTCGAGGTAGAGCGCGCCAGTGCGGTCGAGCAGTGCCTGCAGCGCCGGGCCGGCGCCGCGCGCGCCCCGCCCGGAAATCACCAGCGGCTGCCGGGCCGACCAGAGCAGCTCCACCGCAGCGCGCACCGCATCGGGGTCGGGCAGGAGCCGATGGCGTGGCCGCGGTGTGAAGCGCTCTTCGAGTTGCGTGGCAGCCGACACCTCTGCGCGCAAGGTGTCGATGGGGAAATCGAGGAACACCGGGCCCGGCTCGCCCCCCTGTCCGAGCGCTCGCGCGACGGCCTCGTCGAGCTCTTGCAGCACCAGCTCGGGCTCGCGCACCGTTCGCGCATAGCGTGTGAGCGGGCGCACGAACTCGGTGTGCGCCATGTCCTGCAGCGCGCCCCGGTTTTCCTGGGGTCGAGGCGGCGTACCAGACAGCACCAGGACCGATGCGCGCGCCACGTGGGCATTGGCGATGCCGGTCATCGCATTGGTCACTCCCGGGCCGGCGGTCACCAGCGCCACACCCAGGCCGCCCGTCAGCTCGGCGTGGGCATGCGCCATGTACACGGCGGCACGCTCGTCACGCACGTCGACGATGCGGATGCCCTCGGCGTCCAGCCGCATCCAGGTCGGCATGATGTGGCCGCCGCACAGCGCAAAAACCCGGTCCACGCCGTGCGCCTTGAGATAGCGGGCGATCAACGCCGCGGTACTCCGATCGGTGAGGGCGGGCGCAGTCATGTCGGGCTCCTGTCGGTTCGTCCGGCCGCGAGTGGTCGGACAAGTTCGGGACTGTACATTCCGAATACAGAGTTCACCCCTGCGGGTTTCACCGATGCTTTCTGAATTCAGAGTTCTACAATCGGCGTGACCTGGGAGCCCCTTCATGAACCACCTGCTGACCCTGGCCGACGCTGTGGCCACCCACGCCCGGCTCACGCCCGACAAGCCCGCCGTGCGGGATTCGCGCCGGAGCCTGAGCTATGCGCAATGGAACGAACGTGCCGTGCGGCTGGCCAACGGCCTGCTCGGCATCGGCCTGGTCAAGGGCGACTGCGTGGCGCTGCTGGCCTACAACGGCGTCGAGTGGATGGAAATCTACGCGGCCCTGGCCGCCGCCGGCCTGGTGGCGGTGCCGATCAACTTCCGCCTGACGTCGCCGGAAGTCGCCTACATCGTGCAACACAGCGAAGCGCGGGCGGTGATCGCGCAGGACGATCTGGCCGACCGCGTGGATGCGGTGCGCGCTGACCTGACGGTTCCGGCCGATGCGTACATCGCTTTCGGGCCAACGCCACCGACCGGCTGGCGTGCCTACGAGCCGCTCATCACCGACGCAGCGACGACGCGGCCGGCGGTGCGTGTGCTGCCCGGCGACATGAGCGCCCTGATGTACACATCGGGAACCACCGGCAAGCCCAAGGGCGCGATCCGCAGCCACGAGGGCAGCACGCTGATCGCACTGGCCACCGCGCTGGAGATGCGCTTCACGCGCGATGACACGGCGCTGCTGGTGATGCCGCTGTGCCACGCCAATTCGCTGTACTTCAGCCACACCTTCGTGCACCTGGGCGCAAGCTGCGTGATCGACGACCGTCGAAGCTTCGACCCGGAGGCTCTGCTGGCCACGCTGGCGGGGCAGAAGATCACCTTCACCTCGCTGGTGCCCACGCACTACATCATGATGCTGGGCTTGCCGGATGCGGTGAAGGCGCGCTACGACGTGAGCCGGGTGGACAAGCTGATGATCTCGTCTGCGCCAGCGCGCAAGGAGACCAAGCTGGCCATCCTCGATCACTTCCGCAATGGCAGGCTGCACGAACTCTACGGCTCCACCGAGGCGGGTTGGGTGACGCTGCTGCGCCCCGAGGAGCAGATCGACCGGCTTGGCTCGGTCGGCCGCGAGTGGGCCGGCTCGGGGCCGATCCGCATCCTCGGCCCCGACGGCGCCGAGGTGCCCGACGGCGAGGTCGGCGAGTTGTACTCGCGCACGCCCTACGTCTTCGACGGCTACTGGAAGAACCCGGAGAAGTCGGCCGAGGCGTTCAGCGGTGACGCGTGCTCCGTCGGTGACCTGGCCCGGCGCGACGCGCAAGGGTACATCCACCTCGTCGACCGCAAGAGCAACATGATCATCAGCGGCGGCGAGAACATCTACCCGTCGGAAGTGGAAGGCGTGCTCGGTGCCCACCCCAAGGTGAAGGACGTGGCCGTGATCGGCCTGCCGCACGACAAGTGGGGCGAGGCGGTGCAAGCCGTGGTGGTGCTGCACCAGCAGGCGCAAGCCACCGAAGCCGAATTGCTCGACTGGTGCCGCGGCCGCATCGCCGGCTACAAGCGGCCTCAATCGGTGCGCTTTCTTGCCGACGCGGAGATGCCGCGCACCGCCACCGGCAAGATCTTGCATCGCCTGCTGCGGGAACGGCTGGCCGCCTCTTAGGGCGCAGCGATAGACTCGCGGAACTCAGCATTCCGCCTTCATGAAAACGCTTGCCAGTCAACCCAACCTCGTCCAGCAGGTTCGAGATGCGATCCTTGACGAAATCGCGTCGGGCACCTTGGCATCCGGCGATCGCATCATCCAGGAGCAGATTGCCCAGGCGCTGGGGGTGTCGCGCCAGCCGGTGCAGCAGGCGCTGACGCTGTTGCGCGACCAGGGTGTTCTGCTCGACGCGCCTGGCCGCGGCCTGCTGGTCTCGCCGCTCGACCCGGAGCACGTGCAGCACATGTACGACATCCGTGCGGTGATCGAGGGCCTGGCGGCGCGGCGCGCTGCAGAACTGGGCGCCGAGCGCGCGGCCAAGGCCGGGCCCGCACTGATCGAAGCGGGCCGAAAAGCGGTCGCAGCGGGCTCGGTGAGCCGGATGATCGCCGCGGACATGAAGTTTCACGAGTTCATCTGCGGCCTGTCGCACAACCCGCTGATTGCGCCGGCACTCGAGACGCACCTCACCTACACCCAACGCGTCATGGGCGAGGTGCTGATTCGCGACGAAAAGCCGCGCGACATCTGGGACCAGCACGAAGCCATCATGAAGGCCATTGCCAAAGGCGATGGTGAACGCGCCGAGACGCTGGTGCGCCTGCACCTTACCCAGGCCGCGGGGTTCATGGTGGCGCGGTTGCGCAGCATGAAGGCCAAAGCAGCCGTCTGATTGCCGCGGCGGGTGCGGCCCAGCGCGTCAACGCACCCGCGGCATTCGCCACGGCAGCATCAGCCGCACCGCGGGCGACACCAGGCGCGCCACGTTCAGCGTTTCGTGTACCGACTCCACCGCCTCGCCGAGCAGGCCCGAGCGCAGCACCGAGCGGGCGTAGAAGGGGGTGTCTTCGAGCGTGCGGGTTACGGTGGCGGGCTGGCCGGGGTCGGTGCGCATCGTGCGGCCGATGCGCCACAAGGTGCGCGGCAGGGCCTGGCGCGGCGGGGCTTCGAATGGCTCGACGGTGCCGCCGGGCGTGAAGCGCAAGGCCAGCACGCGGTCGTCGCCCCACCTCTGGCGCACGTCGTAGATGACCGCGGTGCTGCCGTCGCGCAGGCTGCTGCGCGACCAGTCCCATTCGGTGAAGGGTCGGTCGATCGGCTCGCTGCCTTCGTTGCTGTCCAGGTAGGCGTGGCCGGTCCAGCGCGTGCCGGGCTGGTCGAACGCCACTTCCACGCGCGCGCTCGGCGCGATCGGCCCCCAGTGGTGGCGCGCGCCGTCGTCGAGCGCGGTGCTGAAGTTGAACAGGCGTTGCGGCACCACCCGCACCGTGCCGCGCACGCGGCCTGGAAAAGGCACCGTCACTTCGTCGACGTGGATCGTCAGCGCCTCGCCGTCCCATTCGAGCCGGCTCGGGCCGATGACGAAGCGGCGCGCCTCGCGCGTGACGCTGGCGCGGCTGCGTTCGGTCATGGTCCAGCGCTTGTTCCAGCGCTTGCCCGGCGGACCATACAGCGCCACGTTCAGGCAGCAGAAGTTCTCGGGGTCGGCGCGGCCAGCGTTGCCGTTGCGCTGGGCCCAGGCGTAGTAGCTCGAGAACACGCTGCCGACGAAGGCGATGATCGTCAGCGCGTGCTGGCCGTCGTCGCTGACCGCGTCGACATACCACCAGAGATATGCACCCGATGCGACCGGCTGGTCGAATCGAGGTGCGCCATCAAGGTCTCGGCCGCGAGCCGCCCCGACAGCGCCGCCATCGGCACGCCCGGCCCCGGGTGCACGCTGCCCCCCGCCAGGTACAGGCCCGGCAGCCGGCTCGCCGACGACGGGCGCCGGAACGAGTCCATCCAGCCGCGCGAGGCCTGGCCGTACAGCGCCCCGCCGGTCGCCGGGTAGAGTGAATTGAAATCCGCCGGTGTCGTCAGCAGCGTGTTGTCCGCCGTGCGGTCGATCGTCAGGCCGCCATGGCGCAGCAGCGCGAAGTGGGTCTGTTCGCATGATTGAATCTCCGAGGGTTCGAATGGGCCGGCGTCGCCTTCATCGCCGTTCGCGGGGGCGTTGACGAGGCACAGCAGCCGCTCGGCAGGTGCCGGCCCGCCGCTGCCGCTTTGCGGTGCGGCGCCGCTGTCATCGCGGTCCAACGCGCAGACGTACACGGTGCCCTGGCGCGGCAGGCGCCGGTGCTGAAAGATGTCGCGGAACTCGGCGGCGTAGTCGGCACAGAAGAACACGTTGTGGCGCACCAGCGGAAAACCGTTCGTGCGTGCGTGCATCGCCCAGGTCATGGCCGACAGCGAGCGCGAGGCCGGCGCCACGGCCGGCGAGGCCTGCGCGGCACCCGCGCCGAGCAGGCCGGCGGGCAGGGCCGCCACGTCGCCGTTGAAGACCACCGAGTCGGCCGCCAGCGTCTCGCCGCCGGCCAGCCGCACGCCGCAGGCGCGGCCGTCGCGCACCAGCACTTCTTCGCAATGTGTGCCGTAGCGCAAGGTGGCGCCGCGTAGCTGCGCCAGGTCGGCCAATGCCTGCGCGACCGCAAGCATGCCGCCGTCAACGGCCCAGACGCCATCCATCTCGACCTGCGCCACCAGCATCAAGGTCGCCGGCGCGGCGAACGGCGACGAGCCGCAGTAGGTGGCGTAACGACCGAACAGTTGTCGCAGCCGCGGGTCGTGGAAGTGGCGCGCGAGCGAACGCCACAAGGTCGCGAACGGGCCGAGCCCGGCCAGCACCCCCAGGCCGCGCGGGCCCAGGTCACCCGCCATGCGCAACAAGCTGGGCCGCTCGGAGCGGATGTACGGGCCTTCGAGCGTGTCGTAGACCTTGCGCGCCTGCGCGCAGAAGGCGGTGAAGCGGCGTGCCTCGGCGGGGCCGGCGAACTGCGCGATCGCGTCGGTCGAGCGTGCCGCGTCGGCGAACAGGTCGAGGCGTTGATCCGGGCCCCAGGCGTGGCGCGCCAGCACTTCCAGCGGCGTGAGCGTCAGGCGGTCCGTGAGCGACGCACCGGCGCTGGCGAAGATCTGCTCCAGGACCCAGCGCATCGTGAACACGGTCGGCCCGGCGTCCACCGCGGCGCCGCCGGCTTGCACCTGGCGCATCTTGCCGCCCGGGGTGGCGGCGCGTTCGAGCACGGTCACGTCGAGCCCGCGGCATGCCAGCAACAGCGCGCTCACCAGCCCGCCGACACCGGCGCCGATCACGATCACGCGGTGCGGTCGGGTCGGCGAGTGGGGTCGGTTCGGCGGGCCGGGCTCAGCCATAAGAGCGGCCCATCCATACGCCGGCCAGCCGCTG
>JANOQS010000227.1:0-6599 GCA_031414975.1 Methylibium sp.
CGAAGACAAACCCCTGGCCTTGCAACCAAGCCCGGATACTGCCCGCCAGCGGCCAACGCAAAGAATCTCCAAGGGCGTTGTCGGCGCCCCAGAGCCAAATGTCGAGTTCCGGCGAAATCACGATCGCCTTCGCGCTTTGCCCCCATCCGGCATGTAGTTGCTCGTCCAGCAAGTACTCCAGGTCTTTGCTGGACTGATCTGGCTTTGCCCCGGAGCCGTCAAGGTCGAATACCAGGAGCGCATGGGCGAATCGCCCACGTTCGCGTGCCAGCAGTTCAACACCGGTCGTTCGCATCCCTCCGTCACGCCCGATGTGTGTCCTAAACTCGTGAGAAGTCGGACGCATGCGCATAGCATCGGGCCGGGCCAAGGCACCTCGCAAAGCGAAATGCATGTTCTTGTCCGCCACGAGGACCACCAAGTCCTTCATGGTCGGGTCAACCGAGGATTCCGGACGCGAACAACACACCCAGGTCGGGGTGCCCGCGGCGCCACTCCTGAAGGGCCGGGTGGCGGCTACCGGCCACGATGTCGGTCGCACCCGTTTCGTCCTTCGCGAAGCAGAGAACCTGCGCAGCGTCCAGCAAATTCAGTGCCACCGGGCTGTGCGTCGCAATCAGCACTTGACCGCTGTAGATTGAAGACAGCGACTGAATCACTGTCTCTATGGCTCGGGGGTGAATACCGTTCTCGGGCTCTTCGATCAGAAAAACGTCGTCCAGATCGTCCAGGTACGCAGGAATAGTCAACGCCAACAATCTCAGCGTTCCATCCGAGGCCAGCCATGAAGGTACCTCGGCACCGTTCGTGTAGCGGATAACAAGGTAGCGGTGGCGATCTTCATCGCGCTCGATGGTATCGATGTCGGCAACGTCTTCGAGTGCGGTGCGAACATGTTCGAGCCAATCGTTGAAGCGCTCAGGCTTGGTCCGAAGCTCAGCGATCACCCAGGGCAGGTTGGATCCATCGGTCTGAAAGCGTAGCCCAAGGCCGGGTGGGCTGGGCTGACGAATCATCTTGCTGTTGAGCATGACGTTTTGCACGCCCGACTCAAGTAGGTTGCGAAACCACGTGCTGACCGGGAAGCTCTTCTCATCCGCTGGAATGTTCGCCAAGGCGGACTTGGCGCGACCGAGCTTGAATGAAGGTGTGTAAGAAGCGGCGCCTTCGGGGTAGTAGTTGTCGTTGCCCCCAGCGACCTTCTTGAGCGCTACTTTGAATCCCTTTCTTGATCCGCTCAACACACTGCGTGCCTCGTTCCGCACTGCTGGGAACAGCGCACGCTGGCCTTCCCCGTCGTTGCCGTCGGCCGTGCGCAGCCAGAGCGTCTCGTGGTTCAGCCCCAGGACGTTGGTCCCACGATCCATCCCGACCTCGATCTCGTATCGAACATGATCGTATTGCTGCTTGTCGTCTGCCATTCGCTGCCGGACTGCGCTGGGAATCGGTGCCTCCACGGCGAGCTGGAACGCGTCAGCGGCACCTGGCCCCTGCCAGATCAGCTTCTCGAAGCTGGCGCTGCGCGACAGTACAGCCTCGCGCACATCACCGCGGAGCCGAGTCAAATCGCTCAACAAGCCGATCACGTCGAGGAATGTGGTCTTTCCGCTGGCATTGGGGCCGACCAGGGCTTGCAATGGCCCGAGGGCTTGATCGACGCCCTTGAGGCTGCGGAAATAGCGTGTCTGGATGCGGGAAAACATGATGGGAGTGTCCCCGATTTGGCCGCTGCTTCAGAGTTCGCCACGGAAGGCACGGATTTGGAGGTAGGTGAAGATGGCGCCGACCTCCGTTTGAGACAACGCACGGGAACAGCCCCCTACCGCACCGCTCAGCCCGCCGCGAACACCGCGTCCAGCTCGTCCCGCCAGCGCCGCTTCTGCGCGGCGCTGGCAAAGCTCGCCTCGAAACTGTTCGCGGCCAGGCGGTGCGCGTGGCGCGCCGTCAATTGCGGCAGCGCGGCGAAGGTCTCGGTGAAGTTCGCGTTCATGTAGCCGCCGAAATAGGCCGGGTCGTCGGAGTTGACGGTGGCGCACAGGCCGGCGTCGAGCAGGGTGGCCAGGTTGTGCTCGGCCATCGTGCCGAAGACGCACAGCTTGACGTTGGACAGCGGGCACACGGTGAGCGGCATGCGCTCGGCGGCCAGGCGTTTGACCAGTTCAGGGTCTTCGACGCAACGCACGCCGTGGTCGATGCGTTCGACGTGCAGCACGTCGAGTGCGCTCACGATGTAGGCCGGCGGCCCCTCTTCACCGGCGTGGGCGACCAGGCGCAGGCCGAGTTCCTTGCAACGCGCGAAGACACGTGCGAACTTCTCGGGCGGGTTGCCGCGCTCGCCGCTGTCCAGGCCGACGCCGATGAATTGGTCGCGGTAAGGCAGCGCCTGCGCCAGCGTCTCGAAGGCGGCTTCTTCGCTCAGGTGGCGCAGGAAGCACATGATCAGCAAGGCGCTGACGCCGAGCTCGCGTTGCGCGGTCTGGCAGGCACGCGTCAGGCCGTCGATCACGGTTTCGAACGGCACGCCGCGGTCGGTGTGGGTCTGCGGGTCGAAGAACAGTTCGGCGTGCACCACGTGGTCGGCGGCGGCGCGGCGGAAATAGGCCATGGCCATGTCGAAGAAGTCTTCTTCCTTGAGCAGCACGCTGGCGCCGGCGTAATAGATGTCCAGAAAACTCTGCAGGTCCTTGAACGCGTATGCGGCGCGCAGCGCTTCGACATGGGCGTACGGCAGGCTCAAACCGTTGCGCTGCGCCAGCGCGAAGATCAGCTCGGGCTCGAGCGAACCTTCGATGTGGATGTGCAGCTCGGCCTTGGGCATGCGCTGCAGCAGCGCGGGCAGGCGCGCGCGCGGGATCGCGCTGAAATCGATCGTCGGGTTCATGGTCAGCACACTCCAAAGGTAATTCCCTGGGCCGCGAGGTAGCGACGATAGGCCGCGCTCAGCCGGTCGGCCGCACAGTGCACCTCGCCGCCGCTGACGGGCAGGCGGCGCGGGCGCTGCGCTTCGAGCACCGGTTGGTCCTGCGTGAAGATGGTGTGCTGGAAGGCGCGCAGGCTGTCGTCGCTGCTCGCATCGTCGAGCGTGAAGAGCGTGAACCAGACGCGGCTGGCCTCGAGCGCCACCGGGCAGACCCACAACGCATAGGCCTCCTGAGCCGCTTGCGCAGCGCCAGCCACCTGCTTGGTCAACAGCGCGCTGTAGGGCGACAGTACCTCGTAGCGGTAGTCGACCCAAGCGCCATCGCGCGACTGTGCGCTGCTCCGCGGTTGCCAGGCGCGGTAGTGCGGCACGCACGGTGCGCCGCCAGGGCCGGCGACCACCTCGTAGGTCGGCACCGCCGCGTGCGCACGGTCGCCCAGCCAGCCTTCGTGGACGAAACCGAAGTGCGAAGTGTCGAGAAAGTTCTCGACCACCCGCGGTGCCGACGTGGCCACGTCGTAAGGGCCGCACACCACCCGGCGTGCCGGCTGTCCCACCAACGCGGGCGGCCCTTCATCGGCACCGGCCGCCAGGCGAACCCACCACAGGCCATGCGCGGCGCGAACGTCATGAGCGCACGCCGCGTGCGTCGGCGAGGGCACGAAATCGGGTACGGCGGGAATGTGTACGCACCGACCCGCCGCCTCGAACTGCCAGCCGTGGTACGCGCATTCGAGCCGGCCGTCGCGCACACGCCCCATCGACAGCGGCGTGCCGCGGTGCGGGCAGCGGTCGGCAAACGCCTGAGCGCCGCCGTCACTGCCCCGCCACAGCACCAGGCGCTGGTCGAGCAGCGTGAGAGCCAGCGGTTCGCTGCCGAGGTCCGTTTCGGCAGCGACCGGGTGCCACAGCGTGGCTTCGTGCAGGGCAGGCGGCGCGGCAACCATGGCGTGCCGGGCGGGCTTACTTGCCGGGCAACTTGCCTTCGACGCCCTTCACGTAAAAGTCGACCTTGTCTTTCCAGGCCTGGTCGGCCTTGGCGTCCTTGGCCAGCACTTCCTTGCCGTCACTGCTGGAAAGCGGGCCGCTGAACACCTCGAAGGTGCCAGCCTTCATGCCGGCCTTGACCTCTTCGACCTTCTTCTTGATGTCCTCGGGCACCGCGTCGGCCACCTTCACCAGGTCGTTCTGGCCTTCCTTGACGCCCCAGACGGTGCGCTCGCTCTTCCAGCTGCCGTCCATTGCTTCCTTGACGGCCTTCTTGTAGTAGCCGCCCCACAGCACCATCGCCGAAGCCAGGTGGGCCTTGGGCGCCACGGCGCTCATGTCGGCGTCCCAGCCGAAGGCGTACTTGCCGGCCTTCTCGGCCGTCTGCAGCACGGCCGACGAGTCGGTGTTCTGCAGCAGCACGTCGGCGCCGCCGTTGATCAGGCTCTGTGCGGCGTCGCCTTCTTTCGGCGGGTCGAACCAGGTGCTGATCCAGACGACCTTGGTCTTGATCTTCGGGTTGACCGACTGCGCGCCGAGCGTGAAGGCATTGACGTTGCGCAGCACTTCAGGGATGGGGAACGAGCCGACGAAACCAAGCGTGCCGGTCTTGCTCATCTTGCCGGCGATGATGCCGGCGAGGTAGGCGTCTTCATAGAACTTGGCGTCGTAGACGCGCAGGTTCGGGCCCATCTTGTAGCCGGTGGCGTGCTCGAACTTCACGTCCGGGAACTCGGCCGCCACCTTGACCATCGGCTCCATGTAGCCGAACGAGGTCGCGAAGATGATCTTGTTGCCTTGCGTGGCCAGGTCGCGGATCACGCGCTCGGCGTCGGCGCTTTCGGGCACCTTCTCGACGATGGTGGTCTTGACCTTGGCGCCGAACTCGGCTTCGACCGCCTTGCGGCCCTGGTCGTGTGCGAAGGTCCAGCCGGCGTCTCCCACCGGGCCCAGGTAAACCCAGGCGGCCTTGAAGGGCTCGGCGGCCGGCGCCGAGGCAGCGGCCACCGGCGCGGGAGCGGCTGCCGGGGCGGCTGCGGGCGCGGGTTCTTCCTTCTTGCCACAGCCCACGAGTGCCGCTGTGGCTGCGGACAGCGCCAGCAACTGCAGCCAACTGCGCTTGTTCAGAATCGTCATGCTTTCTCCTAGGTTTTTTACGACAGACAAATTGCCCCGGCCCTGAATTTCAGGACCCAGGATGGAACGGTTTGCCCAACGAGGCCGGCATGTTAATGCGTATCCACAGAGGGTTACGCGAAATCAGTGCCAGCACCACGATGGTGGCGATGTAGGGCAGCATCGCGAGCAGCTGGCTCGAGATGTCCACACCCGCGCCCTGCAACGCGAACTGCAGCATCGTCACGCCGCCGAACAGGTAGGCGCCGAGCAGCACCCGCATGGGGCGCCAGGTGGCGAACGTGGTCAAGGCCAGTGCAATCCAGCCGCGCCCTGCGACCAGGCCCTCGACCCAAAGCGGTGCATAGACGACTGACAGGAAGGCCCCCGCGACGCCGCACAGCGCACCGCCGGCCACCACGGCGAGCAGGCGCAGCCGCCTCACCGGGTAACCCAGCGCGTGGGCCGACTCGGGCGATTCGCCGACCGCGCGCAGCACCAGCCCGGCGCGGCTCTTGTACAAGAACCAGGCCAGCAGCGCCACCAGCGCCATGGCCGCATAGACCATCGGGTGCTGCTTGAACAACGCCGGGCCGATGAACGGGATGTCGGCCAGGAACGGCACCTCGAACGGCGTGCGGTCGGACAACTTCTTGCCCACCAGCCCGACGCCGACGAAGGCCGAAAAGCCCGCACCGAACAGGCTCAGCGCCAGGCCGGTGGCGTACTGGTTGGTGTTGAGCCAGATCACCAGCACGCCGAACACCAGCGCCATCAGCCCGCCGGCCACTGCACCGGCGCCAAAGGCCATCAGGTCGCTGCCGGTGTAGAACGCGGTGGCAAAGCCGGCAATGGCAGCCACCAGCATCATGCCCTCGGCACCGAGGTTCAGCACGCCGGCCTTCTCGTTCAGCAGCAGGCCCAGGCCGGCAATGGCGAGCGGTGTGCCGGAGGCGAGGGTTGCTGCAATCAGCAGTGCAAACTCGTTCATGCTGCCTCCTTCAGTTGGGCGGCGGGCTTGGCCGGTGCAGGCGCCGCGCCCTTCCAGCGCAATCGGTAGTGAATCAACGTGTCACTCGCCAGCAGCAGAAACAGCAGCAAGCCCTGGAACACGCCGGTCAGCGCATTCGGCAGCCCAAGACGCGACTGGCCGAGTTCACCGCCGATCAGCAGCATCGATAACAAGATGCCCGAGAACACGATGCCCACCGGGTGCAGCCGCCCGACGAAGCAGACGATGATCGCGGTGAAGCCGTAGCCGGTGGACAGGTGCGGCGTCAGCTGCCGCAGCGGGCCGGCGGCCTCCATCGCCCCAGCCAGGCCGGCCATGCCGCCCGAGACCAGCAGTGCGGTCCAGAGCGACGCACGCGCCGAGAAGCCGGCATATCGCGCCGCCGCCGGCGCCAGCCCACCCACCTGCAACTGGTAACCGCGCCACGAGCGGAACAGGAAGGCCCAGAAGCCCGCCACCAGCACCAGCGCCAGCACGAAGCCCCAGTGCAGCCGCCCGAACAGCGCCGGCAGCCAGGTCGAGGGATCGAAGTTCTTGGTCTGCGGGAAGTTGAAGCCCATCGGG
>JANOQS010000228.1:0-13160 GCA_031414975.1 Methylibium sp.
GCGGCGGCGGCTTCGTGCTGCTGACCGGCGAGATCGGTGCTGGCAAGACGACCGTGTGCCGCTGCTTCCTGGAGCAGATCCCGAAGCGCTGCAACGTGGCCTACATCTTCAACCCCAAGCTCACCGTCACCGAACTGCTGAAGTCGGTGTGCGACGAGTTCGGCATTCCGTACCCACCGCACGACGGCCCCGGCGGCCCGACGGTGAAGGACTACCTCGACCCGCTCAATCAGTTCCTGCTCAAGACCCACGCGGTCGGGCAGAACAACGTGCTGATCATCGACGAGGCGCAGAACCTGTCGGCCGATGTGCTGGAGCAACTGCGCCTGCTGACCAACCTCGAGACCAACGAGCGCAAGCTGCTGCAGATCATCCTGATCGGCCAGCCGGAGCTGCGCGACATGCTAGCGCTGCCCGAGCTCGAGCAACTGGCGCAGCGCGTGATTGCGCGCTTTCACCTGGACGCGCTGTCGGCCGCCGAGACCGCGCAGTACATCCGCCACCGCATGGCAGTGGCCGGGCTCAAGGGACCGCGGCCGTTCGAGCGCGACGCGGTGGAGCGCATCCACAGCCTGGCGCGCGGCGTGCCGCGGCGCATCAACCTGCTGTGCGACCGGGCGCTGCTGGGGGCCTATTCCACCGGCAAGGCCAAGGTGGATCGCAAGGTGGTCGAAAAGGCTGCGGCCGAGGTGTTCGGCAAGGTATCGCCGACGAGCCGGCTGTTGGCCGACCCGAAGCGGGCCGCGCTGGTGGGCTCGGCCGGACTGGCGGCGGTGCTGTTGGCGGGCGTGATCGGGCTGGGTTGGCAGGGAGGTGCTGAGCCGCCCGACGCCGTGGCGGTAGCGGCGTCGGGCGTCCGCGGCGCAGCTTCTTCGGCTTCGTCAATTTCGTCGGCTTCTTCGCCTTTTTCAGCCGCCGCGGCTTCTGCGCCATCGGCGCCAGGGTCTGCATCGGCTGGCTCGGCGCCCGCGTCGGCGGCATCCGCGGCGGCCGAAGCGGCATTCGCCACGCTGATCCGAAACGACAAGGACGCCTGGCGCGAACTCGCGCCGCTGTGGAACCTGCCGGTTGGCGAAGGCGACCCGTGCCCGACCGCGCAGCGCAGCGATGTGCTGTGCTTCAAGGGCAATACCAGCCTGGCGCTGATCCGCCAGCTCGGCCGGCCCGGCATCCTGAGCCTGCGCGGCGCCGACGACAAACCCGGCTACGCCTTGCTCACCGGCCTGACCGGCCAGAGCGCGGTGCTGCGCGTGCAGGGCGTGGCACACACGGTGTCGCTCGAATCGCTGGCGCGCACCTGGCGCGGCGAGTTCGCGACCTACTGGAGAGCGCCGCCGGGCTACCGCGAGCGGCTGATCGAGGGCAACACCGGCCCGGGGGTCGATTGGCTCGCCGCCCGGCTGGCCAGGCTGCAGAACGAGCCGGCGCCGCCCGAGAAGCAGACCTTCAATGCGGCGCTGAAGGCCAAGGTCTACGCCTTCCAGTTCACGCAAGAGCTCAAGCCCGACGGCATTGCCGGCCCGGAAACCTTCATGCTGCTCAACCGCGCCACCGGCGTGGACGAACCCCGCCTTCAAACCGAGGAATGAACCGAGGAATCACGGGCCATGTCCTACATACTTGATGCGCTGCGACGGGCCGATTCGGAGCGCGAGCGCGAACGCAGCGCGGTGCCGGGCCTGCACACCCAGGCGGGGCCGGCGAGCGTGGCCGAAGGCGAGGCGGACGCGCCCGCCCAGCCCTGGAAATGGCTGATCGTTGCCGCGTTCGTGGCGCTTCTGGGCCTGGTCGCGTGGTTGTGGTTCGATCGCGCCGAGGCACCGGCGGCCGTTCCTGCGCTGGCCACGCCGGCGGTGGCGGCCGTGCCACCCACGGGCGCCAGTGCAGCCGCACCGGCACTGGCGGCGGCCGGCCCGCCAGGCACCGCCGCGAGTGCCGCCGTCGCGGCCGCGACTGCTGCCACCACTGCGGCCACGACTGCTCCCACGAGTGTTGCCACGGCTGCTGCCGCCAGCGCCGGCACGCCGAAAGAACCGGCGCCGGCCGCGGCGCGCAAACCACCGCCGGCGGCGGCCAAAGCAAGCCCGGCCTCGGCCCCGGCCCCCAAGCCGGTGGCCAAGCCGGCCGAACCCGAGCCCAAGCTGCCGTCGCTGGCCGAGTTGCCCGACGACGTGCGTCGCGACGTGCCAGCCATCACCATCGGCGGCTCGATCTATTCAAAGAGTGCGGCCAACCGCATGCTGGTGATCAACGGCCAGGTGTTCCACGAGGGCGATGCGCTGGCAACCGGGCTGGTGCTCGAGCAGATCCGGCCGAAGTCGGCGGTGCTGAGGTTCAGGACCCACCGCTACGAAATCACGTATTAGCCGCGCTCGCCTTCAAACCGCTTCAAGCCGCTTCGAGCCGCTTCAAGCGGCCTCAAGCCCAGCCGGCAGTGGCCGATATCGCTCCATGGAGGCCCCCTCGATGGACGTCAAGACCCTTTCGACCCTGTTCTACTTCCTGGCCGTGGCCATGCTGTCCGTCTGGACCGTCGAGTCGTCGCGCAACAGCCGGGGCACCAAGTCGCTGCTGGTGTGCGGCGCGCTGATGGCGGGGCTCGGCTTCAGCCTGCCGATGGCGATGTAGCGCGGCACGGCACGCCCACCCGAAACGGGCCCTGGACGGCGGGACTCGGGCCGTATCATCGTTTCGCATGAGCTTTGCCTACCTCTCGAACAACGCCTTCCTGAAAGCGCCGCCGGCCAGTGGCAGCACGCCGTTCGCCGTGGCCGGCGTGGCCTGGGACGGCTCGGTCACCAACCGCCCCGGCGCGCGCTTCGGCCCGCGCGCGGTGCGCGAAGCCAGCCACATGCTGTGCGACGCCACCCACCCGCACTTCGACGCCTCGCCGCTGGGCCAGCTCGGCGACGCGGGCGACCTGGCTCTGCCCAACACGAGCCTGGCCGCGATGCGCGAAACAATGATGCCGCTGGCCGCCGAACTGATCCGGCGCCACCACATGGCCTGGCTGGGCGGCGACCATTCGATCACCCTGCCCTTGCTGCGTGCCTACAAGGCCTGGCTCGGCCGGCCGCTGGCGGTGATCCACTTCGACGCCCACTGCGACACCTGGCAAGACCACTTCGGCGAGCCCAGCGGCCACGGCACCTGGGTCTACGAGGCGATCCAGGAAGGGCTGGTGCAGCGCGAATGTGTGGTGCAACTCGGCATCCGTTCGCCCGGCGCGCGCGGGGCGCGCGAGTACGTGCAGGATCAAGGCGGGCAGATCTTCACCGCGCGCAACTTGCGCGGCCTGGAGAGCCCGGCCCAACTGGCGCCGGTGCTGGCCGCGATCCGCCAGCGCATGGCCGCGCACGGCCACCCTCCCCTCTACCTGAGCCTGGACATCGACTGCCTTGACCCGGCGTTTGCGCCCGGCACCGGCACGCCCGAGCCGGCCGGCATGAGCAGCGCCCAGGTGCTGAGCGTGCTCGAAGAACTGGCCGACCTGAACTTCGTCGGCATGGACTGCGTGGAAGTGGCACCCGCCTACGACCATGCCGAACTGACCAGCAATGCCGCGGCGAACTTCGTCTGGACCTACCTGTGCGGGCGGGTGGCGGCGGATTCGCGCAAGGCCTGATTTCTTCAGCGCAGAGGCGCAGTGGGCCACCGCTTCCTCTGCGGCCCTCGGTGCCCTCAGCGACTCTGCGGTGAGGCAGATCGCGGCCGCCGGCCGATCGACCACAACACCGGCAACAACAAGGCCAGCAGCGCCAGGGCACCCAGCCCGGCACGCAAATCGGTGGTCGACGCGATGGGGCGCGAGATGCGCACGTCGGCCAGCGCGGCGTAAAGAGACTTGGCGTCGCTCAAGTGCACATACTGCAGCCCAGCCTCGCTCCCGAGCAGTTGCAGATATCCCTCGCGCAGCGACGACAAGTGCTCCGAGCCCGGGGTGGCGCCGACCGCCGGCGCCGCGCTGGCGCCCTCCGAATCGACCATGGTCTCGCGGTTGCCGCCGCGGCCCAGGCTGCGCGGGTCGACCTGCAGCACGTCTTTGGCCTGCCACACACCGAGCGAGCGGCCGGCCGGGTCGATCTTGGGAATGGGCACCGGCGTGTCGCCGCCCACGCCCACCAGCAGGCCGCGCACCTTGCCGCGCGGCAGGCTGAAGGCAGGGCGGTAGTTCGGGCTGATCGGCGGCGCTTCGTGGCCGTCGCTGATGAACACCAGCGCCGGCCGGCCTTCCAGCGCGTTGGCCACCTGCAGGCCGCTGTTCAGGCCCTTGGCGACTTCGCTGTTGCCTTCCCAGGCCATGCGGCCTTCGATGCGGCGCAGTTCGTGCACCAGCTCGCGCCGGTGTTCGCACACCTCGATCGGCTCGGTCAGCAGAAAACTGCGGTGGTCGGTGAAGATGCCCCAGCCCAGGCGCGAACCGCAGGGCAGCAGCGGCAGCAGGCGCTCCAGTTCGGCCTTGGCCTGCGCCAGGCGGGTCACGGGCGTGGCGGGCTTGCCGGCCAGCCAGACGTCGGCCACGTTCATGCTCTGGGTGATGTCGAACACCACCACCGCCTCGATCTGTGGCAGTTCCAGGCGGGCGGTCGGGCGCAAAAAGGTCAGCGCCAGCGCCAGCGCCGCGAGCAGCAGCGCGATGGTTTCACCGCGCCCCTTCAACGCACGCCTGAGTCCACTCGAACCGCTCGAGCCCTTCACGGCAGGCCACCCCCGACCCCGCGCGTCGTGGTCGGCGAACGTTCGGCCTGGGCGCGCGGCTCGCCGATCGGCGCGTCGATGTCGTCGGGGTCGGGCTGGGCGCGCTGGGCGCGTTCGTAGTTGTAGCGCGCGTCCCATTGTTCGGGGTTGGCACGCAGCACCTCGCGATAGCCCTGCTTGGCCAGCTCGATCAGCGGCAGCGCCTGGCCCGCGTTGGCCGGGTCGGCATTGGCGTCACGCAGCACCAGGGCCTGGCGCAACAGCAGGTTGGCGCTGTTGTAGCGCGCCGCGCTGGCCAGCGCCGGGTCGCGGTACAGCGCGCGGTAGCGCGCCAGCGCAGGCTCCAGCTGGTCGGCCGCGGCCAGTTCGTGCGCCTGGGCGAACAGCAGGGCCGGCGTGGTGTTCTCGAATTCGCCGGGATCGGCCTGCACCACGGCCTGCGCCATCGCCTGGGCCGATGTGATGACCGCGTTGTCGCGCGCCTTCAGCGCCCACGACGCACCGGCCGCCGCCGCCACCACAGCCACCGCAGCCAGGCCCCACCACGCCGCACGCGTGCGCGGCGGCGATCCGATGCGGGCCAACAAGGTCTCCAGACTCATCGCCATGAACGCAACTCCAGCATCTTGACCGCCAGCAGCAGCCCCACCAGCCCCAGGGCCGCGCCGTAACACCACTGCGACAGGTCGCGTCTTGGGATGGTGTCGACATAAGTGATGGGCATCGATTCGAGCCGCCCCACGTCGGCCATCGCGCGCTTCAGCGCTTCGGGGCTTTCGGCCTCGTAGACGCGGTAAGGCGTGCCCATGCTCTTGAAGAACTGGTGCAGGAAATATTCTGGTGCGGTTTCCACGCTCTTGGCGTCGCCCGCAGGCGCGTCGGCCAGGCCGGGGCTGCGCAGTGAGCGGATGTAGAGCCAGTACAAGGTGATGCGCAGGTCGCGCATCTGCTCGGCGATCTGCGCCTGCGTCTCGACGTCGAGCTTGTCGCCACCGTCGGACACCAGCATCACGATGCGCGAGCCGCTGTAGGGCCGGTCGCGGAACAGCTCGATGCTGGCCAGCAGCCCCAGGCCGATGTCGGTTTCGGCCAGCCCGCGGCCGATCTCTCCGGCGCGAATGGCGGCCTGCACTGCCGCCTGCTTGCCGGTGAAGTCGAGCACGGGAATCGGCAAGGTGCTGAACACCGTCATCGCAAAGCGGTCGTTCTTGCGCCGGGCCGCAAACTCGGCCAGCATGCGGCGCGCGGTCTGCTGCTTGGACGGGCGCTCTTTGTGAATGCTGCGGATGAAGGTGTCCATGTCGCCGCCCTTGGGCATCTTGAGCGAATCGGCGGTGATGAAGGGCTGGTCCATGCTGAGGCTGCGGTCCACCAGCATCGCGATCTCGGCCCCCTGCCCGACCCGCTCCACGTCATATGCCGGCCGGTGCAGCCCGGCCATGCCGAGCAAGGTGGCCATGCCGGCCAGCACCGCCAGCGCGCGCAGACTGAAGTCCAGGCCCTTCGAGAGCCGGTCCGCCGGCAGCAGCGCCAGGCTGGAGTGCGCCAGCGTGACCTGCGCGCGGCGCCAGCCGAGCAGCAGGCACAGCGGCAGCGCCAGCAGCAGCCACGGCCAGGTGAAGGGCAGCTCGGTGGGGTCGAACGGCAGGTTCATCGCTGGAGCAACAGATTCGGCCGTCAGGCAGACCCGCGCTCGGCATCGCGGCAGGCGCGCGCGAAGGCCAGCAGCCATTCGGGCTGGATCGCGGAAGCTGCCGCGGGCTCGCCAAAGAAGGTCGCCTGCGATCGTTGGAAGAACGTCAGGATGTCGCCCTTCAAGGCCGCGAAGCGCGGCGCTTGCGCCACGAAGGCGTCGATGCCTTCGGCGAACAGCGTGCGCCCTGCTGCCTGGTTGAAGGCGGCGTGCAGCGCGCGGCAGGCCTCGCGTTCATCGGCCGCGGCGTGCGCCTTGACGGCCTTGAAGGCCTGCGTGAACGGGCGCCGCCGCCCCCACCACGGCAAGCCCAGATAAACCAGCGCCAGGTAAGCGCCCAGCAACACGGCGGCGGCGACGCAGGCCCCCAGCACGGCGCGCTCGACCGCGGTGCTGCGCAGCGGCGGTGCGATGTCGGGCCGCAACTCGCCCAGGCCTTCGCGCGGCGACGCTGCTTCGGTCGCCAATGCGGCCACCACCAGCGGCCAGGGCTCGATGCGCAATTCGTCGCCGCGCGGCACACCGTCGAAGCGCAGCAGCAGCTTGGGCAACTCGTAGCTGCGCACCGCCACCGGCGCGGCAAACACCTGGTACTTCAGGCGCAAGCTCAGGCGCGTGCCGGACGAAGTGGCCTGCTGTGTGCGCCCGATGGAACGCAGCTCCAGCACCGGCCCCTGCGGCCCGACCGCGGGCAGCGAGTCTTCGACCAAGGTGAGCCGGCCCGGAATGTCGACGATGACCTGGCGCTCGACCACGTCGCCGGTGCGCACGCCGAAGGCACGGGGTTCGACGGTGCGCCCCTGCAGTTGCGTCGGGTCGGGGTCGGCAGCCTGGGCGGGCAAGCCGACGCTTGCCAGCAGCAGCACGGCAGTGACCCCACGGCGCAGCAACACGACGCTATCCATGGAAATGGGCGGTCACCGCATCGGCATCGAAACCGTCGAGCAGCATGAGCGGACGCACGCGGTGGCGCCGGAAAGTGGCGGCGAGCGCGTCGCGCCGTTCGGCCATCTGGCGCTGCCAGCGTTCGCGCACACTGCGGCGCAGCCACAGCACGCGGCGCTGGCCGGTTTCGCTGTCTTCGAGCACGCCGAAGCGGCCGTTGCTGCGGGCAGGCGGCGCGAACTCGGCGCGGTCCCACAACAGCACCGGCACGAGTTCGTGGTGCGCCAGCGAAGCGAGCAGCGCGTCGAGCTGCGCCGGTGGCAGGTGGAAGTCCGACAGCAGGAACACAAGAGCCCGCTGGCGCCGCAACCAGCGGTGCGCGTGGCCCAGGCCCTGCGCGTGGCGGCCGGTCGGCTCGAACGTGCGCAGGCGTTGCGCCAGCACCTGGCCGGCACCGCGGGTGCGCATCAGCGGCTGGATCCAGTCGCTGCGCACCACTTCGTCGCAGCCGACGAAGCCGAACGCATCGCCGGTGCGCCAGGCCGACCAGGCCAGGCTCTGCGTGAAGTCGGCCAGCACGTCGAGCTTGCGGCGCTCGCCGACGAAACCCATCGACGCCGACAGGTCGGCCACCGCATACACCGGCACTGCCTTGCGCTCGCTGGCCACGCGCGCGAGCCACTGGCCCAGCGGGTCGCGCAGGCTGGCGTGCAGGTCGATGCGGCGCACGTCGGGCGCGTCATGCAGCGGCACGTGGCTGCGGAACTCGTGCCCGCTGTCGCCGGTGCGGCTGCGGTGGTGGCCGGGGAAGTGGCCGAGCGCAGGGTGCTCGGTGCGGTACGAGAATTCTTTCAAGGCGCGGCAACTCTTTCGACCACGCCGCGCATCAGCGCCGCCACGATCTCGGGCCGGCGCATCTCGTACACCGGCTGCAGGCACAGGCGGTGCGCCACGGTTTCGAAAAACACCTCGCGCAGGTCTTCGGGCGTGACGAAGGCGCGCCCTTCCAACCAGGCGTTCACGCGCGCCGCGCGCAGCAGCAGGCTCATGCCGCGCGGGCTCGCGCCGGCCAGCATCACGTCGTTGGCGCTCGCGTCCTGCAGGTCCACGCCGTCGAGGCGCACGCCGAATTCGGCCGGCGCGGCAGTGGCACGCCACAGCTTCAGCGCGTAGTCCTGCAGCGCCGCCGAGGCCTGGATGTTCTTCTGGATCGCCGCGGCCACGGTGCCCAGTTCGGCAAACGGCAGGATCGCTGGCGGCAGTTGTTCGATCAACGCATCGGTGTCGTGAAAGCGCGGGTCGAAGATCAGCGCGCGCCGGTCGGCATCGGCGGTCGGTGGCTCGATCGTCACCTCCATCATGAAACGGTCGCGCGCGGCCGACGAGATCTCGAAGGTCTCTTCGCGCTCGACCCGGTTGCGGTCGGCGAACACCAGCAGGTGCGGCAGCAGCATCTCGCGGTTGAAGGCCATCAGGCTGCGCTCCGCCATCACACGCAGCAGCAGCGCATGCACCTGCGGGCGGGCCCGGTTGATTTCGTTGAAGAAGAAGATCGCCAGTTCGGCGCCGTGCTGCGTCAGCGGGCCGGGGTCGATGGCCGGGCGGCCGTCGGCGCCGATGTGGGTGTGGTAGATCAGGTCGTTGGGCATCAGGTCGATGGTGCCCTCGGCGCGTGCAAAGGCGCCGCCGATCAGCCGCGCGAAGGCACGCAGCAAGGTGGTCTTGCCCACGCCCACGTCGCCTTGCAGCAGCACATGGCCGCGCGCGAACACGGCCACGGTGACGAGCTTGATGGTGCGCGCCTGGCCGACGACCGCGGTGGCTGCATGGGCCTGAAGGTCGGCGGCGCGCCGGCGCCAATCGGCCAGCAGCACGTCTTGTCTGTCCATGGGGGTGGGGCTCCGCTGCGCAGCCGGAACCGACCGCAAACGACGCATGATGGGCGACGCAGCCGAGCCGCGTCAACCGGGGGAAGGCCCTGAGGGAAGGCTCAGGTGTCACGCCTTGGAACAGTGTGGCAGCCGTGCCTTCAGCCGCGCAAACCCTCCAGCACATTGACCACGTTGACGCCGACTTCGGCCACCGCGTAACCGCCTTCGAAGACGATGACGCTGGGCAGGCCGAGGGCGGCGATGTCGCGGCCGACCTGCAGGTAGTCGGCACTCTTCAGGCCGAAGCCCGAGATCGGGTCGCCTTCGAAGGTGTCGACGCCGAGTGCCACCACCAGCGCCTGGGCGCCGAACGAACGCACCGCCGCGATGGCCTGTTGCAGCGCAGCGCGCCAAGCGCCGAAGCCGGTGCCGCGCGGCAGCGGCAGGTTCAGGTTGAAGCCCTGGCCGGCCCCCGCGCCGCGCTCGTCGGCATGGCCCAGGAAGAACGGGTACTCGGTCAGCGGATCGCCGTGGATCGACACCGTCAACACGTCGGCACGCTCGTAGAAGATGCTTTGCGTGCCGTTGCCGTGGTGGTAGTCGATGTCGAGCACGGCCACGCGCTGCAAGCCGGCGTCGCGCAGGGTCTGTGCGGCCAGTGCGGCGTTGTTCAGGAAGCAGTAGCCGCCGAAGAAGTCGGGGCCGGCGTGGTGACCCGGCGGGCGCGTCAGCACAAAGGCGCGCGCCGCTTGCGGGCCGGTGGCTGCGGCGATCTGGCGCGCCGCCGTCACCGCGCAGGCCGCACCGCCGCGCGCGGCCGCCCAGGAACCTGCTGTCAACGGCGTGCCAGCGTCGAACGAGAACAGCCCCATGCGCGCGGAGAAGTTGTGCGGCAGCACGTCGGTGCGGAAGGCGCGGCCGGGCCACACCGACGGCAAGGCGTCGAGCTCGGCGTGCGCCGGGTCGAGCGCGACCCACTCGTCCCAGGCATGGGCGATGAAGTGGAGATAGCGCGGGCTGTGGATTCGCGCCAGCACGGCGTCCAGGTCGGCGGGCTCGGGAGGTGCCGTCAGCGGACCGATGGCACGCCGATTCAGTTCAGCCAGCACATGCTCGAGCCGGTCCGGCACTTCATGGCACGGCACGAGCCGGCCGCGGTACATCTCCTGGCGACCCTGGTGCAGGCGGTGGGCGGTGTTGTGGAAGATCTGCATGGGCGTGGTCACTGTCTCAGCCGGGTCAGACCGGCAACGCCGTCGTCTTCTTCACCGTTCGCAGCACCAGCAACGAATTCGTGCGCGCCACGTTCGGCAGCCGCATCAGCACCTCGGCGTGGAAGCGCTCCAGGTCTTCGGCGTCTCGGTAGGCAAAGCGGATCAGGTAGTCGTTCGAGCCAGCGACGTAGAAGCAGTCGAGCACCTCGGGCTCGTCGCGCACCGCCTGCTCGAAGGCCTGCAGCAGCGGCGTGTTCATGTTCTCCAGGTTCATGATGGTGTAGCTGATGCCGTGTTTGCCGACCGCACGCGGGTTGACCAGCGCCACATACTGAGCGATCACGCCGCTGTCTTCGAGCGCTTTCACGCGCCGCAGGCAGGCCGACGCCGACAGGTGCACGCGCTGCGCCAACTCCTGGTTCGAGAGCCGCCCCTGAGCCTGCAATTCGTTCAGGATGGCGCGGTCGATCGCATCCAATTTCACTTCGGCGGGCTGGTTTCGCATCGGATTTGATTTTGGTGGCATTTCGCCGCATTATGTTGCGAACCTTCGGGTGAACCCGCGCAGGGTCCGCAAGCACATTGCGGCCCGCTTTCTCTACACTGAGCTTCTCTACCCTGACAGTCCCTCTTGCCGGAGATTTGCCATGCTCAAGGAAATTGACGCCGCCACCGCCACGCCCACAGCAACCGCCACCCCGGTCAAGGCACCGCAGGCCCAACCCGCCACCCCCAAGGCGTCGCCCGGCATGGACGCGTTCTGGATGCCGTTCACCGCGAGCCGCCAGTTCAAACAATCCCCGCGCATGCTCGCCAAGGCCGCCGGAATGCACTACTGGACGCCTGAAGGCCGCCAGGTGCTCGACGCGATCTCCGGCCTGTGGTGCGTGAACGCCGGCCACGCCCGGCCGAAGATCGTGCAGGCCATCCAGGCACAAGCCGCCGAGATGGACTTCGCGCCGCCGTTCAACATGGCGCACCCCAAGTCGTTCGAGCTCGCCGAGCGGCTGGTCAAGATCACACCGGCCGGCCTGAACAAGGTGTTCTTCACCAACTCCGGCTCCGAGGCGGTGGACACCGCGCTGAAGATGGCGATTGCCTACCACCGCGCCCGCGGCGAAGGCACGCGCACCCGGCTGATCGGGCGTGAGCGTGGTTACCACGGCGTCAACTTCGGGGGCGTGTCGGTCGGCGGCATGGTCGGCAACCGCAAGAGCTTCGGCCCGCTGATGGGCGGCGTGGACCACATCCGCCACACCCACGACCTGGCGCGCAACGCCTTCACGCGCGGCCAGCCCGAACACGGCGCCGAATTGGCGGACGACCTGGAGCGGCTGGTGCAGTTGCACGACGCCTCGACCATCGCCGCGGTGATCGTCGAACCGATGGCCGGCTCCACTGGTGTGCTGATCCCGCCCAAGGGCTACCTGGAGCGGCTGCGTTCGATCTGCGACAAACACGGCATCCTGCTGATCTTCGACGAGGTGATCACGGGTTTCGGCCGTCTCGGTTCGCCGTTCGCGGCGACCAGGTTCAACGTCACGCCCGACTTGATGACGGTCGCCAAGGGCATCAGCAACGGCTGCGTGCCGATGGGCGCGGTGTTTGCCAAGCAGAACATCCACGACGTGTTCATGACCGGCCCCGAACACGTGGTCGAGTTCGCGCACGGCTACACCTACTCGGCCCACCCGCTGGCCTGCGCTGCGGCGCTGGGCACGCTCGACACCTACGCCGAAGAAGGCCTGCTGACGCGCGGCGCCAAGATGGGCCCGGCGTTTGAGGCCGGGGTGCATTCGCTGCGCGACCTGCCCAACGTGATCGACATCCGCAACATCGGCCTGGTCGGCGCGATCGAGCTGACGCCGATCGCCGGCCAGCCCGGCAAGCGCGCGTTCGATGTCTTCCTCGACTGCTGGGAACACGGTGTGCTGGTGCGCACCACCGGCGACACGATTGCGCTGTCGCCGCCGCTGATCATCGAGAACAGCCACTTCGACCAGTTGTTCAGCACCTTGCGCGACGCGTTGAAGCGCGCCGCCTGAACCCAGCCGTCGATCGTCATTGCTCCACAATAAAGGATTGCCTAGCGCATACCTGTGATGTCCCTCCTCAGCACCGATCAGCAACTGACGAAGCACTCTTATTACGCGGCGACCGTGCAACGTGACCGCAGCTTCTCACCGCTGCAATCGAACCTCGATTGCGACGTGGCGGTGGTGGGCGGTGGGCTGGCGGGGTTGTCGGCGGCGATCGAGCTGGCCGACCGGGGTTACAGCGTGGTGCTGCTCGAAGCCAACCAGGTCGGCTGGGGCGCGTCGGGCCGCAATGGCGGGCAGGTGATTGCGGGGCTGGCCTGCGACCAGGGGGTCATCGAAGCGCAACTGGGCATCGATGCCTCGCGCCGGACCTGGGACATGACCTTGGAGGCGATCGCGCTGATCGGCCAGCGCCGTGAGCGTTTCGGCATCGACTGCGACTGGCAGAGCGGCTACCTGAGCCTGGCGGTGAGCCAGCGCAAGGCGCAGGAGTTGCGCACGTGGCACGAACACATGCAGCGCGCTTACGGCTACCAAACGCGCTGGATAGAACTGGCCGAGATGCCGGCCTGGATTGCCAGCAGCCGCTTCCACAGCGGCATTCACGACCCGTCGGGCGGCCACCTGCACCCGCTGAAATACAGCCTGGGCCTGGCTCGTGCGGCCGCCTCGCTCGGCGTGCAGATCTTCGAGAACTCGGCGGTGGTCTCGCTCGAACCAGGTTCGACCGCCCGGCTGCGCACCGCGCAAGGCTCGGTGC
>JANOQS010000229.1:0-10746 GCA_031414975.1 Methylibium sp.
GCGCGGCGCGCCGGTGGGGGCCGACGTGGCGGCCGACATCGGCCCGGCCGAAAGCGGCCTGAACCCGCTGGTGGCGCTGGCCAACCGCATGCTGGCGCTGGTGCCGCAGATCCGCGCGACCCACCACCTGGCCGACCCGAGCGCACTGCGCGACTCGATCGCCCAGGGCTTGCGCGAGTTCGAGTCGCAGGCGCGCGCCAAAGGCATCGCGCCTGAGCGTGTGCTGGCGGCGCGCTACGTGCTGTGCACCTTGATCGACGAGGTCGCCGCCGGCATGCCCTGGGGCGCATCGGGCCACTGGGGCCGGCACAGCCTGCTGACCTTGTTCCACAACGAAGCCGCGGGCGGCGAGAAGGTGTTCCAGCTGATGGCCAAGCTGGCCAAGGACCCGGCCAACAACCGCGACCTGCTGGAGCTGATCTACGCCGCGCTGTGCATGGGTTTCGAAGGCCGCTACCGGGTCGTCGAGGGCGGCAAGGCGCAGCTCGAAGCGGTGCGCGAGCGGCTCGCGCAGATCCTGAAGAAGGAGCGCGGCGGCTACGCGCCGGCGCTGGCGCAGAACTGGCAGGGCGAAGCGCCAGTGCGGCGTTCGATGCTGAGCTGGCTGCCGCTGTGGGTCACCGGCGCGGTGGCAGCGCTGGTGCTGCTGGGCGTGTACCTGCTGATGTCGTTCCAGCTCAGCGGCAACTCCGACCCGGTGTTCGCGCGCATCCAGGAACTGCGCCTGACACCGCCCACCCCACCGGTCAAGCAGCTCGCACCGAAGCCGCGCCTGGCGCAGTTTCTGCAAAGCGAGATCAAGGCCGAGCTGGTGGCGGTGCGTGACGAGGTCGACCGCAGCATTATCGTCGTGCGTGGCGACGGGCTGTTCGCGCCCGCCAGCGCCACGCTCACGCAGGACCGCGAGGCGCTGATGAACCGCATCGCCCTGGCGCTCGGCCAGGTGCAGGGTGCCGTGCTGGTGACCGGCCACACCGACAACGTGCGGATCCGCACCGCGCGCTTCCCGTCCAACTTCCACCTGTCCGAAGAACGCGCCCGCACCGTGCGCGACATGCTGGTGCGCGACGGTGTGGCCGCGGACCGCGTGCGTGCCGACGGCCGCGCCGACGGCGAGCCGGTGGTCGACAACAGCACGCCGGCGAATCGCTCGCTGAACCGGCGCGTCGAGATTGCGCTGGTGGTCGGCGGCGGCGGCGTGGTGGCCGCACCGCCCGCTTCATCCACACCCGCACCCTCACCCACAGCCGCGCCCGCACCCAAGACCGGATCATGAAGAAGCTGTTCGGCTGGATCTTCAACCCCTGGCTGCTGCTGGTACTGGGCCTGCTCGCGCTGTCGCTGCTGATCTGGTTCGTCGGCCCGCTGATCGCGATCGCCGAGCGCCGGCCGCTGGAAAGTGACGGCGCACGCTGGCTGGTGATCGGGCTGATCGTGCTGCTCGTGGTGCTGCGCAAACTGTGGCAGGCCTGGAAAGCGCGCAGCACCAACGCCAAGGTCGTCGACCAGTTGCTGGTGCAGCCAGCGGCCGGCTCCGGCGACAGCGCCGCCGATGCCGAACTGAAAGTCCTCAACACCGCCTTTGCTCAAGCCCTTCAGACGCTGAAAAAAGCCCGCTTCGACCAGGGCAAGAGCGGTGCGGCGGCGGCCTTGAGCGGCATGTCATCGCGGCTGGGCAAGCGTTACCTGTACGAGTTGCCGTGGTACGCCATCATCGGCGCGCCGGGCTCGGGCAAGACCACCGCGCTGGTCAACTCGGGCCTCAAGTTCCCGCTCGCCGCGACGATGGGCGAACACTCGGTGAAGGGTGTGGGCGGCACGCGCAACTGCGACTGGTGGTTCACCGACCAGGCCGTGCTGATCGACACCGCCGGGCGCTACACCACACAAACCAGCCACCAGGGCACCGACAGCAAGGCCTGGGAAGCCTTCCTCGGGCTGCTCAAGCGGAGCAGGCCGCGCCAGCCGTTGAACGGCGTGCTGGTGACGGTGTCGATCCCCGACCTGCTGACCCAAGGCCCGGCCGAACGCGCCCAGCATGCCGCCGCCGTGCGCAAGCGCGTGCAGGAACTGCACCAGCACCTGGGCCTGCGCTTCCCGATCTACCTGCTGGTGACCAAGACCGACCTGCTGGCCGGCTTCATGGAAACGCTCGGCGAGGCAGACAAGGACGTGCGCGCCACGCCCTGGGGCTTCACCTTCCGCATGGACCCGCAGCAGCATGTCGATCTGTCGAGCTTCACGACCGAGTTCGATGCGCTGGAAAAGCGCCTGACCGACGGCCTGATCGACCGCCTGCAACTCGAACGCGACCCGCAGCGGCGTGCCCGCATCTACGCCTTCCCGCAGCAGTTCGAAGGCCTGCGCACGGTGCTGAAAGACTTCGTCGAGCAGGTCTTCTCGCCGTCGCAGTTCGAGGCCAACCCGCTGCTGCGCGGCGTGTATTTCGTCAGCGGCACGCAGGAGGGCACGCCGATCGACCGCATGCTCGGCCGCATCGCACGTTCCTACAAGCTCGAACGCACGGTCCTGCCGCCGCTCGAAAGCAGCGGCAAGAGTTTCTTCCTGGCGCGCCTGCTGAAAGACGTGGTGTTTGCCGAGAGCGGCCTGGCCGGCACCGACATGAAGTGGGAGCGCCGCCGCGGCTTGCTGGCCGGGCTGGGTTATGCCGCGGTGGCGCTGGTCTCGGTCGCGGCGCTGACGGCTTGGGGCTTGAGCTTCATGAACAACCGCGCCTACGTGGCCCAGGTCGGCACCAATGCCGACACGGTGCGCAACCTGGTGCAGAGCACGCCCAACCGAGCTTCGAGCGACCTGCTGGTGCTGCTGCCGGCGCTCGAAGCCACGCGCAACCTGGCGCGTTCGGCCATCGGCGACTCGGTCCCGCTGTCGCACGGCTTCGGCCTGTACCAGGGCCGCAAGCTCGACGCCGCATCGCAACAGGCCTACCGCCGCATGCTGACCGACGCGGTGCTGCCGCGCATCGCGCTGCGTGTGGAAGAGCAGTTGAAGGACCCGTCGAACAACCCCGAACTGCACTACGAGGCGCTCAAGACCTACCTGATGCTGTACGACCCGGCGCGCTTCGATGCAGCGGCGCTGAAAGGCTATGTGCAGGCCGACTGGGATGCCAACCTGGCGCGCAATGTCACGACCGAGCAGCGCGCGGTGCTCGAATCGCACCTCGATGCCTTGCTCGCCGAAGGGCCGGCCGTCTCGCCGCTGGCCGAAGACAAGGCGCTGGTGGCGCAGACGCGCGCGCGCCTGGCCACGGTGGCGCTGTCGGAGCGCATCTATCGCCGCCTCAAGCGCGAAGGCGTCGGCGCCGGCATTCCCGAATTCACTGTCGCCAAGGCCGGCGGGCCGGGCGCGGCGCTGGTGTTCGTGAGGGTCAGCGGTGCGCCGCTGACGCAAGGCGTGCCCGGGCTGTTCACTTACGACGGTTACCACAAGGGACTCCAGAAGGAGGTCGAGCGCCTGTCCGTGCAGCTCGCCGACGAAGAGACGTGGGTGCTGGGCGTGACCGACCCGGTGCGCCAGGCGCGCCTGCGCGACCCCACGCTCAACCTGCAGGTGGCCGACGACGTGCGGCGCCGCTACCTGACTGAATACGCCCAGATCTGGACCCAGTTCATCGCCGACGTGAAGATGGTGTCGGCGAGCGGCATGGCCCAGTCGGTGCAACTGGCCGGCGTGCTGGCCGGGGCCAACTCGCCGCTCAAGCCGCTGCTTCAGGCGATGTCGCGCGAAACGACCCTGGGCGACGCGCGCGGTCTGGTCGACAAGGTGCAGCAAGGGGCCGGCGACGTGATCGGCGAGGGCCGCAAGAAGCTCGGCACACTGTTCGGAGAGAAGGCCGCGCCGACCCTGGCACCCGGGGCCCGGATCGAAAGCATCGTCGACGACCAGTTCATCGAACTGCGCCGCCTCGTCACGCCGGCCGGCGACAAGGGGCCGATGCCGCTCGACGCCACCTTGGGGCTGATCAACGAGATGTACGTGCGCTTCAGCGCCGTGGAGACGATCAACAAGGGCGGTGGCACCGCGCCGCCGAGCGACCTGCCGAACAAGGCCAAGACGGTCGCGGCGCAATCGCCGGAGCCGGTGCGCTCGTTGCTCACGTCCCTGTCGAGCAGCGGCACCAAGGCCGAGGTGTCGAGCCTGCGGGAGACGCTCAGCAAGGAGCTGAACGCGCAGATCGGCGAGTTCTGCCGCAAGGCACTGGCGGGGCGCTACCCGCTGGTGCGCTCGTCGAAGGACGACGTGACGCAAGAGGATTTCGGCGCGCTGTTCGGCGTGGGCGGCCTGTTCGACACCTTCTTCAAGGAAAAGCTGACGCCCTACGTCGACAAGTCCACCAAGCCCTGGAGCTTCCGGCCCATGGAAGGCCTGTCGCTGGGCCCGCCCGGCGGCCTGGTGCAATTCCAGCAGGCCGACGCGGTGCGCGAAACCTTCTTCCGCGCCGGCGGCAAAGTGCCCAGCCTGCGGCTCGATTTCAAGCCGCTCGAGATGGACACCACGATCACGCAATTCATCCTCGACGTCGATGGCCAGTTCGTGAAGTACGCCCACGGGCCGCAGATTCCGGCCCAGGTGCAATGGCCCGGGCCGCGCGGCACCGGCCAGGTGCGGGTGCAGTTGCAGCCGGTCTCGGCGATCGGCTCGTCGGGCCTGGTGAGCGACGGTCCTTGGGCGCTGTTCCGCATGTTCGACCGGCTGCAGCTCGACCCCGGCGGCGCGCCCGAACGTTTTCGCGTGACCTTCAACGTCGAAGGCCGCAAGGCGATGTTCGACGTGACCGCCAGCAGCGTGCGCAACCCGTTCCGGGTGCCCGAGCTGGAACAGTTTTCATGCCCCACCAGGCTTTGAGTTCAGCTCTGAGTCCGGCCCCGGGCTGGTTCGGCAAGGTCGTGATGCTGGGCGACTTTGCGCACCGGCGCCTGCCGCAGAGCTTCATCGAGGTATGCGACCCGTGGTTGTCGCACTGCGTCGGCGCCAGCCGGGCGCAGCTCGGCGCGCGCTGGCTCGACACCTACCTCACCGGCCCGGTCTGGCGCTTTGCCTGGGCCCCCGGCGTGGTTGATGCGCGCTGGTGGTTCGGTGTGCTGATGCCCAGCGTCGACGCGGTGGGGCGCTACTTTCCGCTGCTGGTGTGCAGTTCAGATCAAAATCCGCCCA
The DNA here is from genome assembly GCA_031414975.1 of Methylibium sp. Lineage (GTDB taxonomy): Bacteria > Pseudomonadota > Gammaproteobacteria > Burkholderiales > Burkholderiaceae_C > LGRD01. The sequence continues at coordinate 5,179 of JANOQS010000229.1, forward strand.
TGTCCTCGACCGCCTTCGATGCCTTGACGGCGTGGTACGACCACGCCCACCAGGCCGCATTGAACACGCTGCAGCCGGGTGCGTCGCTCGAGCGTTTCGAAGCTGAATTGGCAGGCACGCCGCATTGGCAGGACGCCGCGGTCCCGCCCGCGCCTCGCCCCCAGCCACGCCACGGCACCACGCGCGAGCGGCACCTGTTGGCGGGGCAACCGAGCGTCGGCCGGTGGGCCCACACGCTGGCAAACCCGCTGTTCAGCGCTCACTACGCGCGCCACAGCTTCTGGTGCCCGGCGCCAGCTCAAGACGACCCCGCCGCCGAGGCCAGCCTCACCGTGGTGGCCGGCCTGCCCGAGCCCGACCAGTTTTCGCTGATGCTGGAGGGCCGCTGGTGAGCGCCGGCTCGTCCGACCGGCCGACCGACCGCCCGTTCGATCCGCTCGACCCGACCGAGCTGGACGATCAGCGCACCGTGCTCGGCGCCATGCCGACCCTGGACGGCGGCACGGCTCTGCCGGTGGGCCACGCGCTGCAGGAGTACGTGATCGAGGGGCTGGTCGGCGAAGGCGGTTTCGGCATCGTCTACCTGGCACGCGACACGCGGCTGGGGCGCGTGGTGGCGCTCAAGGAGTACATGCCGAACAACCTGGCCACCCGCAGCAGCAACCACACCGTGTCGGTGCGCTCGGAGCGCCACCGCGAAACCTTCGAGCTCGGGCTGCGCAGCTTCGTCAACGAGGCGCAGTTGCTGGCCTCGTTCGACCACCCGTCGCTGGTGAAGGTGTACCGCTTCTGGGAGGCCAACGGCACCGCCTACATGGTGATGCCGTTCTACCAGGGGCCCACGTTGAAGAAGTGGCTGCGCGACCTGGGCCAACCGCCCGACGAACGCTGGCTGCTGGCCCTGCTGGCGCCGATGATCGACGCGCTGGAGCAGCTCCACCACGACCACTGCTACCACCGCGACATCGCGCCCGACAACATCCTGCTGCTGCCGCTGCAGGGCACGCAAGCCGGCTCCGGCGCCACCACGGTGCGCCCGCTGTTGCTCGACTTCGGCGCGGCGCGGCGCGTGATCGGCGACATGACGCACGCGCTGACGGTGATCCTGAAGCCCGGCTACGCGCCGATCGAGCAGTACGCCGATTCAGCGGCGATGAAGCAGGGCCCGTGGACCGACGTTTATGCGCTCAGCGCCGTGCTCTACGCCTGCGTCACCGGGCGCGCGCCGGTGCCCTCGGTCAGCCGCATCATCACCGACGAGATGGTGCCCGCCGCGCAGGCCGGCGCGGGCCGCTACACGCCGATGTTCCTCGAAGCCATCGACGCCGGGCTGGCGGTGCGGCCCGACCTGCGGCCGCAGTCGATGCTGGCGCTGCGCGAGCTGTTCGCCGCCACTTCGCACGGCGAGATGAGCTTCATGCCGATGGTGGCGCCGCGCGCCCATGCACCGGCGCCGGCTCCGGAACCGGCACCTGCACCGACCGCGGCCAGACCGCCCTCGGCCGGACGCGTCGAGCCGGTGATGGCCGCGGATGCGGAATCGGAGCAGACCGTCATCGCGCCGCGCGAACCGCGCCGGGAGGCGGCACCTGCGCGCACCCCCGCGCCCCGCACTTCAGCGCCCAGCACAACATTGCCGCTGGCCCTGGCCGCGCTGGCTGCGACGGTGCTGGTGGCCGGCGCAGCGTGGTGGTGGTTCGGCGCGAAGAGCGGCAAGGCGAGCCCGCCGGTGGTGACGAGCTCGACGCCGACGCCGACGCCAGCACCTGCACCAGCGCCGTCACCAGCCCCCCCTTCTCTGCAGCCCGCGCCACCGGCACCCACGCCGCCGCTCGCCGCCCCGGCACCCCCTGCCGAGTTCAGCGTGCTCGCCGCGCTGCAAGACATCGTCGCGCGCAGCCACCCGCAACTGGCCGTCACCGCATCGGCCGACAAGGCTTCTCTGACCATCGGCAGGGACTTGCTCAAGTTCCGCGTCAAGGCAAGCGAAGGCGGGTACCTGTACGTCTTCCACGGCGGCACCGACAAGGGTCACTTCAACCTGCTGTTCCCGAACCAGCTCGACAAGAAAAACCGCATCGAGGGCGGCCGCGACGTGGTGCTGCCGCGCAGCAGCTGGGAGATCACCGCCGGCGGGCCGCCAGGCACCACCCACATCGTGGCGCTGGTCTCGCGGCATGAGCGCAACTTTGCCCAGGCGGGCCTGCTGGCCACGGCCGAAGCCATTCCGGAGTTCGATCTCGAAGCCGCCCGGCAACGCTGGGCCCAGCGCGCTTCAAGTGGTGCCGGACCGAGCCCGTTCGTGGGCAAGGCCGTTTGCGATGCCGCGCCGTGCGACGAGGCCTACGGCGCGACGATGATCGAGATCAACGAGGTGGCCGCGCCGGCCCGCCCGCGCAAGTAACGGACGCGCGCGACCTGCTTTGCCGGGCCGGCCTCACTGCACGTTGGTGACGATCGTGACGCGGCGGTTTTCGGGCGCGGCCGGATAGGCGCGGTTGAGCAGCTCCAGATCGCCCTTGCCTTCGGCGTTCAGGCGCTGCGGGCCGATGCCGTGGGTCGAGACCAGGTAGGCGCGCACGCTCTCGGCCCGTTCCCTGGACAGCACCATGTTGGCGGCAGCAGTGCCGCGCGGGTCGGCATGGCCTTCGACGTTGAAGTTGTACTCGGCCAGGCGGTCGTTCTTGAGCGCGGCGCCCACCACGTCGAGCTGTTGCTTGGCAGCCGCCGTCAAGTCGGCCGAGTTGGTCTCGAAGGTGATCAGCAGCGAGGCACTCGGCTTGCGCGTGGGTGGCGCGGCAACCGCGCTGGAGCCGCTCGGCCGCACCCGCAGGCTGCGCGTGACGACCTTGTCCTGCGGTTCCAGCGCGTCGAGCAGGTTCGCTTCGGTCACGCTCTTGCCCTTCAGCACCGTCGTGCCGGAGGCGTCGTCGGCATTCGCCGGGGCCAGGGTCACGGCCCCGAGCAGCAGGGCCAGGGCGCGGGCGTGAAACAAGGTGAATCGGTGATTCTTGACGCTCTTGACGTTCATGGTGACCTCCATCCTGCCGCAACGATCGCCGATCATGGGCCGCCTTGGAACCGACGAAAGTCATCTGCCGCCGGGTATTGTCGGCGCGACGTTTCAAGCGCCGTCATAGCGCGTCGTCTGGGCCGGGTCGCCGATCCACACCGCCACGGCGCTGAAGTTGTCCTGGTTCGGCTCGGCCGCCTGGCGCACGCGCGCTTCCATGAGCGCCAGCCAGTGATCGGCGCTGTGGGCGGTGGCAAAGCAGGCCTCGATGGCCTCGCGGTCGAGCGCGTCCCACCAGCCGTCGGTGGCGAGCAGAAAGGCGTCGCCGTCCTGAATGAGTTGCGGCTCGTCCACAGTGTGCGGGTGGACCGATTCGTCGGCCCCCATCGCGCTGATGAGCTGGTTCTTGCGCGGGTGGTCGCGCGCTTCGGCTTCGCTGACGAAGCCGGCGTCGATCAACTGCTGCACCACGCTGTCGTCGCGCGTCACGTGGCACACGCGGCCGCGCCGCAGCATGTAAAGGCGCGAATCGCCGACGTGGCTCCAGAGCGCCTCCTCACGCTCGGCATCGACCCACAGCGCCACCACGGTCGCGTGCATGCGCTCGCGCGAGCGCCGCCCCTGCTGCTGTTCGCCGAGCGCGGCATGGGCGTCGAACAGCGCTGCGTCGAGCGCCTCCACGCTGGCCGCCGGCGCGGCCTGCAACTGCAGCGCCACCATGCGCACCACCAGGTCGGCCGCGGTGGCGCCGCCGCGGTGCCCGCCCGCGCCGTCGGCCAGCACCGCGTGCCACAGCACCTCGCCGTGGCCGAAGCGCAGGTCGTCTTCGTTGCGGCTGCGCGAGCCCGGCTCGCTGCGTGCGGCGATGTCGATGTGAAGCATCGGGGCCTGAAGGGAGTGCCTGAAGGGAGTGCCTGAGAGAAGGGGGGTGCCGGCGCAGCCTTCAGCCGGCCTTGCGGCGCGACGCTTCCAGCCGGTCGAGCTGCTGCTCGTAGGCCTTGACGAAGGCCTTGCCGAAGAGTTCGTGAAAGTCGTCCTGGGCTTCGTCCTGCACCTGCTGGTAGTGCTCGACGTACAGCTCCCACAGCTTGGCGCGCCGGTTCATCGGCAGCACCGCGTCGATCAAGCCCTTGTTGGTGAGCTTGGCTTCGAGCAGTGCCGGCTCGAAGCGCTTGAACATGCCCTGCAGCGCCGCGCGCGTGCCGGCCATGGTGCCGATCTGGTGGCCGAGCAGGTCGTCCATCGCATCACGCACCGCCTCCGGCCCGGGCAGGAAGCCGCGCATCGGCGGCTGCAGCAACTGCGCCAGCGCCTGTTGCGGGTCCACCGAGAACTTCAGCGGGTTGTTGTTCTTCGACTGGATGGTGGTGACCTGGGCGCGCAGTTCCTGCTTGGCCGCGGCGCGCGAGGCCACCAGCTTCAGCGCGCCTTCGACGGCGTGGTGCATCACCTGCCCCATCACGCGCATCAGCTGCGGGCTCAGGCCTTGTTGCAGTGGCATGTTGAGGCCGGCACCTTCGCAGAAGGCACGCCACAGGGCATCGGGCGAGTTCCCTCCATCGGCTGGTGCTGATGCCGGCGCGGCGGCGGGCGCCGCCGGGGCCGCACGCGGGCTGGGCGCGGCGCGGACCGTGGGCATGAGCGGCGTGATCAACGCGGCCTGCGGCGGCGGCGCGGCCGGCCTCCTGGGCACGGAGGGCGGCGGCATCTTTACCGTGGGTGGCGCATACGCACCGGCCAGTTCGGGCGTGTGGTCGAACGCCGCCGGCGCTTTCGGGCCGGCGGCGGGCCGCTCGGCAAAGAGGTCGAGCACGTCGCCCGGGGCGCTGGCGCCGGCCGGCTTGGAGGGGGCGAGGAATTCGTCGAGCAACGCGGCGCCATCCTTGCCGCTGCCCTGCCCGCCCAGGCCGAACAGGCTGTCCAGACCGGAGCCTGCACCGGCGCTGCTGCCGCTGGCAGGAATGCCGAGCAGGTCGTCCAGGCCCGGGTCGGACGGCAATCGCTTTGATGCCGCGGGCGCTGCCGCCGGCGCCTGCATGAAGTCGAGCAGGTCTGACGAACTCGACGACCCCGGCGCCGCGCCGCTGAGCGTGGCGGGCGCCAGATCGGCAAACGGATCGAGCTCGGGCACCGGGCGTGTCGTCGGCACCGAGCCGGGCCTGGCGCGCGCTGGCGGCAGCGGCGCCGGGGCCGCTGCGGCAAACCCGGGCGACGGGGCCAGCAGGTCGGCGAACGGATCGGACGCGAAGGAGGCGCCTGGGCCTGGGCCTGGGCCAGTGGCCAGGTCGGAAAAGGGGTCGTCGCTGGACGGCAACACGGGGTCAACCCTGCGTCGGGCAGAGCCTGCTGCGGCCGATGCAGCCGGCGCGGTGGCGCGCGGCGGCGGGTCGGTGCGGTCCTCGCCGGCCGAGGCCCGGACGACCGTGCGCGAGTCCACCCGGGGCCCCTGCCCGGGCACACCCGGAACGGTCTTTTCGGCAACCACGCGCATCGCGTAGCCGCCGATCACCAACTGATCGCCCGGTGCCAGCGGCGCGCCTTCGCCGGGGCGCAAG
>JANOQS010000230.1:0-3117 GCA_031414975.1 Methylibium sp.
CGACCTCATCCACCACCCCTGTCGCCGTCGTCACCGGCGGCGCGCGCGGCATCGGCCTGGCCGTGGCGCAGATGTTCCTGGCGCAGGGCCACCGCGTGGCGCTGCTCGACATCGACGCCACCACGCTGGCTCGCACCAACACCACGCTCAACGACGCCGAGCGCGTGTTCGCCTCGCACACCGATGTGTCGAAGCCCGACCAGGTGGACGCCGCGGTGCAGGCCGTGATCGGCCGCTTCGGCCGCGTCGACGCGCTCGTCAACAACGCCGGCGTGGCGGTGTTCAAGCCGATCCTGAAGACGAGCTTCGAAGAGTGGCGCTTTGTCATGAGCACCAACCTCGACGGTGCCTTCCTGTGCACGCAGGCGTTCGCGCCGGTGATGTTGCGCACGGGAGGCGGCGCCATCGTCAACATCGCGTCGATCTCGGGCCTGCGCGCGAGCACCTTGCGCGTGGCCTACGGCACCAGCAAGGGCGCGCTGATCCACCTGACCAGGCAGCAGGCCTGCGAACTGGGCAACGCCGGCATCAGAGTCAACGCCATCGCGCCGGGCCCGGTGGAAACCGACATGGCCAAGGCGGTGCACAGCACGTCGATCATCTCCGACTACTTCGACGCGATCCCGCTCAACCGCTATGGCACACCGGCCGAGATTGCCAACGCGGTCGGCTTCTTGTGCAGCCCCGCCGCGAGCTACGTGAACGGCCAGGTGCTGGCCGTGGACGGCGGCTTCGACGCCAGCGGCGTGGGCTTGCCGACGCTGCGCCGCGAGGGCTGATTCCCCTCGGCGAAAACCCAGCAGCGGCCATGCCCACCAAGCCGCCCGCCGACACCGACATGCCCGGCGCGCAGACGCTGCGTCGCGGCCTGTTGGTGCTGCGCCTGCTCACGCGCATCGGCCCCGCCGGCTTGCGCATGGGCGAGATCTGCCGGCGCGTGGAGCTGAGCAAGTCCACCGCCATCCGCCTGACGCGCACCCTGGTGGACGAAGGCTTCGTGCTGCACGACCGCGCCTCGGGCCGCTACCGCCTCGGCCCCGAAGCCTTTGCCGCCGGCCTGGCCGCCGAGCCCAGTTACCAGTTGCAGCGCCTGGCTGCGCCCGCGCTGCGCACCCTGGCGGCCGAGTCGGGCGACATGGTGTTCTTCACCGTGCGGCATGGCGACGAGAGCATCTGCCTGTCGCGCGACGAAGGCGACTTTCCGCTGCGCAACCAGGTGCAGAAACCCGGCGACCGCTTCCCGCTTGGCGTGGGCGCCGGCAGTTGCGCGATGCTCGCTGCGCTGGCCGACGCCGACATCGCCGACGTGCTGGCCCGCAGCGCAAGGTTGCGCGCCGAGCGCTACCCGCGCTGCACCGACGACGCCATCTGGCGCATGGTGGCCGGCACGCGCGAACGCGGCTACTGCGTGGTGCCGGGCCTGGTGCTGGCCGACAGCTGGGCCGTCGGCACCGTGGTGTTCGACACCGAGGGCCAGCCGGTGGCGTCCATCAGCCTCACCGCCATCAAGTCGCGCCTGGGCGCGGCGCGCTGCGCCGACCTGGGCAACCGCATGATGCTGGCGAGCAGGGCGATCACCGCGCTAGCTGCCAAGGGAAAGCCGAAGTAGACGATGCGCCAGCGGTTGGCGCGCCGAGGTTCAGCGGCGGTGCCGGCACCCGGCGTGTCGGCTATAACTTGGCCAAGGTGATGCCATGACAAAAGCTCTTCTGCCCGCTACGGCCATGATCGACACACTGTATGCCGACATCAGGCAGCGGGTAGAGCGTGCTCGCGCACAAGTGCTCACCCAGGTGAACCAGGCGTTGGTGCTGACCTATTGGCACATCGGCAAGACCATCAAGACGGAAGTCTTGCAACAGGATCGTGCGCCATACGGTGCCACGGTCCTGAGGCAGTTGTCCGAGCGCCTGACCCGCGAATTCGGCAGTGGCTTCAGCCACTCCGGCCTGACCCGCATGGCCAAGTTCTATGACTGCCTGCCCGAGGAGCCGACTGTTGCGACGCTGTCGCAACAATTGAGCTGGTCGCACTTTGTGGAACTGATCAAGGTGGACGATGGTGTCAAGCGGGCCTTCTACATCGACATGTGCATGCAGTCGCGCTGGTCGGTACGCGCACTGCGCGAGCGCATGGACGGTATGCTGTTCGAGCGCACTGCCATCGCCAAACAGCCAGAGCAGGTGATTCGCCAGGAGTTGGCCCAGTTGCAACAAGCCGGTGAGGCCAGCCCGGCATTGTTCTTGAAAGATCCCTACCTGCTGGACTTTCTGGATCTGAAGGACGGCTTCACCGAGCGGGACCTTGAAAACGCGATCCTCGCAGAGCTGGAGAGGTTCATCCTGGAACTGGGCAGCGACTTTGCGTTCATGGGCCGCCAAAAGCGCATTCAGGTGGGTGGGCACGACTACTACATCGACCTGCTGTTCTATCACCGCAGATTGAGGCGCCTGGTCTTGGTCGAACTGAAGCTTGGTGAATTCAAGGCCGAACACAAGGGCCAGGTCGAGCTGTACCTGAAGTGGCTGGCCAAGTACGAACAGCAGCCGGGCGAAAGCAAGCCCATCGCCATCATCCTGTGCAGCGACAAAGACGCTGAAATGGTGGAGCTGATGGACCTGGAGCCAGACCACATTCACGTGGCCGAATACTGGCTGCAACTGCCACCGAAGGAAGTACTGCAGGCGAAACTGCACAAGGCGATGGTGCAGGCGAAGGTACGGCTGGAGCTTCGGCCCACTGGGGTTGGTGATGCTGACAGCGCCACCGCGCAAAGCTAGGATTCGCTTCGAACGCACGCACGTCGCGTGCGCCCCACCCGAGGAGACGACATGCAGATCCGCAAGACATCCGTCACCGTCAACGACGGCACCCGCCTCAACGTGCTGCAGGCCGGCAGCGGCGCCAAGACGCTGGTGCTGATCCCCGGCTGGTCGCAGACCGCCGAACAGTTCAAGTTCCAGATCGAAGGCCTGGCCGACAGGTACCGCGTGATCGCGGTCGACATGCGCGGCCACGGCGACTCCGACAAACCCGGCCACGGCTACCGCATCCAGCGCCTGGCCAAAGACGTGCACGACGTGCTGGAACAACTGGAGCTGAAGGACGTGACCATCC
>JANOQS010000231.1:0-40565 GCA_031414975.1 Methylibium sp.
GCCGTCGCCCCGCCCAGCCGCAGGCGGGCAGCTGGCGGCGCGCCTCTGAGGCGCCGAGGAGCACAGGGCTCGTGGCCCGCGCGCGCAGCGCGCATCAAGAACTGACTTGTCGCCGCCTGTTTGAGCGTAGCGCCGCGAAGCTAGCGGAGCGAGTTCGGCGACGGGCCACGAGACCGAGCACCGCAGGGGAGTCGGTGTACCCGCCGACCGTCTCAGCGAAGCGCCGACGGCTGCCCGCCTGCGGCTGGGCGCGCACTGACGGTGGCAGGACGCGTCGCTGACGTGCGGACAGGTCAAGGCGCGCAAGCAAAAAGATGCCGCCCATCCACCCATCTTTTCAACGCTTGAGAAATCCACCCACCCGACACCATCGCAACAACGACCGGAGTACCGCCATGATGCGTTCCCTGTGGATTTCGAAGACCGGGATGGAAGCCCAAGCGACTCAGCTGGACACCATCTCGCACAACCTGGCCAACGTCTCGACCAACGGCTACAAGCGTTCGCATGCCGTATTCGAAGACCTGATGTACCAGAACCTGCGCCAGGCCGGGGCCAACAGCACCGAGCAGACGACCTTGCCGACCGGCTTGCAGGTGGGCCTGGGCACGCGTGCGGTGGCCACGTCACGCAACTTCAGCCAGGGCAACCTGCAGCAAAGCTCCAACCCGCTCGACGTGGCGGTCCGCGGCAACGGCTTCTTCGAGATCCAGATGCCCGACGGCACCACCGGCTACACGCGCGATGGGGCGTTCCAGGTCAGCGCGCAGGGGCAGATCGTCACCAACAACGGCTACATCGTGCAGCCCGGCATCACGATTCCGGCCAATGCGCAAAGCATCACGATCGGCTCGGATGGCACGGTGAGCGTGGCGCTGCCGGGCCAGGCTTTGCCGACCAGCGTGGGGCAGTTGCAGATCTCCAGTTTCGTCAACCCGGCCGGGCTCGACCCGAAGGGCCAGAACCTGTTTGGCGAGACGGCGGCGTCGGGCACGGCCAACTCCGGTGCGCCGGGGCAGAACGGGCTGGGCGCCATTCAGCAGGGTTATGTCGAGACGTCCAACGTCAACGTGGTCGAAGAGCTGGTGGCGATGATCCAGACCCAGCGCGCCTACGAACTCAACTCCAAGGCGATCCAGACGTCGGACCAGATGCTGGCGCGCCTGGGCCAGCTGTAAGAGGAGCCGCCGTGAAGATTCTCACGAGCCGGCGCTGGTGGTTGCTGTTCCTGGTGACGCTGGTCATTTTGCTGTCGGGCTGCGAGATGATGAACCCGCGCCCGCCGGTGGACATTCGCGAGCCCACATCGGCCAAGCCGGTGGCGGTGGTGGCGCCGGTCATCAACAACGGCTCGATTTTCCAGTCGACCCAGTACCGCCCGCTCTTCGAAGACTATCGCGCGCGCCTGATCGGCGACACGCTCACGGTGCAGATCATCGAAAAGGTCAGCGCCAGCCAGAAGAGCACCAGCTCCATCGACAAGAGCGGCAGCCTGTCGGGCAGCATCACCGCGCTCCCGATGATCAAGCCCAACTCGTTCGGGCTGGGCCGCGCCAGCGTGGGCGGCTCGTCGAGCAACACCTTTGGCAGCAAGGGTGGCACCGAGAACACCAACGACTTCAGCGGCACCATCACCGCCACCGTCACCGAGGTGCTGGCCAATGGCCACTTGATGATCTCCGGTGAAAAGCAGATCGGCGTGAACCACAACGTCGATGTGCTGCGCTTTTCGGGCCAGGTCGATCCGCGCGCCATCCAGCCGGGCAATTCGGTCGCGTCGGCGCAGATCGCCAACGTGCGCATCGAACACCGCGGCCGCGGCGCGCAGGCCGAAGCGAACGGCATCGGCTGGCTGAGCCGCTTCTTCCTGAACGTGTTGCCGATCTGAATCGCCGAGGGAGCCCGGCGTTGTCCTACACGCCGCTGCGAATGGCGCCTATGGGCGGATGTGCGCTGCCTGCCTACCGTCGTGCCAAGGGCCAACGGCCCTTCGGTGGGCAGCCGTGCTGCCCGTGCAGACGTCAGTGGGAGGTCATCAAGTGAAATCTGTCATCCATCTCGTGGTCAAGTCGGCCGTTGTGGCCGGGGCATGCCTGTCCGCCATGGCGGCGCATGCCGACCTGGTCTATCTTCCCGATGAAAATGCGCTCTACCAAGGCTCGGGCCTGGGGGCGGTCGACACGGTGCTGACCTTGAGCAGCCCGCGCAACAGCAGCACCGAAAGCGGGGCAGTCTTCGCCAACGGAACCGGCTTCGCGACCAGTGGCGACGCCGGGACCGGCAGCTCGCAGGTGTCACTGCCCACGCTCGGCTCGCTCAACATCGCCGACACCTCCTTGTTGCGGATCGTGCTGAATGCGAACGAGCCCGGGGGAAATTCCATCAACGTGCAAAACCTCGGGCTGACGTTCTATGACGCCGTCGGCGCCGCCTCGACGACCTTCAGCCTGGCGGCCCCGGTGGCCATTGCGGCCACCCTCACCGGCATCGGAAAGTCGGGCTTTGTCTTCGGTCTGGATGCAACCCAGGCGGCTGCGGCGGCAAGCTTCATGGCCTCGTCGAACACCAGCTTCGCTGACTTCCGGGTGGGGCTGGCAGCCACCTTGACGGACGCCACCGGCGGCCCGGACACGTTCTTCCTCGCCGCGGCGCCGATTCCCGAGCCTGAGACCTATGCACTCCTGCTCGCCGGCCTGGGCGTGGTGGGCTTCATCGCGCGCCGACGTCGCCACTACAGCGCCTGACCACCGTCGGTCGGCACTGGAAAAGCCCCTCTCGAGGGGCTTTTCTTTGCCCGGCTCTGAGGGAGCAGGGCGGGGAATAGCCGGGGCTAGGCGCGTCTTATTGAACGTTCTCCGCACTCAGGTCTGTCCAGAATCGGCCGAAATGCTTTCTGACGACCCCATGCAAACCGAACAAAAACTGATGCGCCTCGTGGTCTGGCTGGGCTTGCTGCTGGCCAGCGCTGCCTTGTGGTGGCCCGCGCCGTCGCAGGCCGCGCGCATCAAGGAAGTGGCGTCGGTCCAGGGTGTGCGCAGCAACCAGCTGGCCGGTTACGGCCTGGTGGTGGGGCTGGACGGCACCGGCGACCAGACCACCTCGGCCCCGTTCACCACCCAGAGCATTAACGCGCTGCTGCAGCAGATGGGCGTGACCATTCCGCCCGGCACCAGCATGCAGATCAAGAACGTGGCGGCGGTGATGGTCACCGCGCAACTGCCGGCGTTTGCGCAGCCGGGGCAGAGCATCGACGTCAACGTCTCGTCGCTCGGCAACGCCAAGAGCCTGCGCGGCGGCATGCTGATCGCCACACCGCTGAAAGGCGCCGACGGGCAGATCTACGCGATGGCGCAGGGCAACCTGATCGTCGGTGGCGCGGGCGCGTCGGCGGGCGGCTCCAAGGTGCAGATCAACCACCTGAGCGCCGGGCGCATCCCCGACGGCGCGAGCGTCGAGCGCTCGGTGCCCACGCCGCTGAACCAGGGCGAATACATGCAGCTCGACCTGAACGCGAGCGACTTCAACACCGCGCGCGAAGTGGCCCGCGCCATCAACGCCAAGATGCCCGACAGCCCGGCCCAGGCGATGGACGGCCGCGTGGTGCGCGTGCGCATGCCCGCGACGCCGAATGCGCGGGTGGCCTTCATGGCCGACATCGAGAACCTCCCGCTCGACCTGGCGGCACCGGCTGCCAAGGTCGTGATCAACGCCCGCACCGGCTCGGTGGTGATCAACGGCGCGGTGTCCCTGGCGGCCTGTGCGGTGGCGCACGGCAGCCTGTCGGTCACGATCAGTTCCACGCCGGTGGTCAGCCAGCCCGGGCCGCTGTCTTCGGGCCGCACCGTGACCGGCGAAAAGGCCGACATCACGATCAAGCAGGAACCCGGTGCGCTGATCCAGCTGCCCGCCAGCACCAAGCTGGCCGACGTGGTGAAGGCGCTCAGCGCGCTCGGCGCCACGCCGCAAGACCTGTTGGCGATCCTGCAGGCGATGAAGTCGGCCGGCGCATTGAATGCGGAGCTCGAGGTGATCTGATGGCGCTGCCGCTGAACCTCGCATCCAGCGCCACGACCAACCCGTCGGCTGCCGCAGACAACCGCAGCATCGACGCGCTGCGCGCCAGCGCCGCGCGCGACCCCAAGGGGGCGATCAAGCAGGCCGCCAAGCAGTTCGAGGCGCTGTTCATGCAGGAGCTGATGAAGAGCATGCGCGCGGCCACGATGTCGTCGGGCATGCTCGACAACGCCGGCACGCAGATGGGCACCGAGATGCTCGACACGCAGTTTGCGCAGCAGATGACCGGGCTGCCCGGCGGCTTGAGCGAAGCCATCGCCAAACAACTGGAACGCCAGATGGGCGGCACGAATGCTGCCGCCGCCACGCCCGGCGCCGTGGCGCCCCCCGCCAACGCCGCCCCGCTGCGTGGCGCCGAAGCATTGACCGACGCCGGCTCGCGCCAGGCCCAGTTCGTGCGCAACCACACCGAAGCGGCACGCGGCGCCGAAGCGCAGAGCGGCATCCCCGCGAGCTTCATGGTGGCGCAGGCGGCGCACGAATCGGGCTGGGGCAAGCGCGAGATATTGAATGCCGACGGCAGCTCCTCGCACAACCTGTTCGGCATCAAGGCCGGGCCGGGCTGGAAGGGCGCGGTGGCCGAAGTCACCACCACCGAATACATCGACGGCCAGCCGCGCAAAGTGACGGCCAAGTTCCGAGCTTATGGCTCGTATGCCGAGTCGTTCAACGACTACGCCAAGCTGATGAAAGAGAGCCCGCGCTACAGCCAGGTGCTGGCCAACGCCAGCACACCGCGCGGCTTTTCCGAAGGCCTGCAGCGCGCTGGTTACGCCACCGACCCGGCCTACGCACACAAGCTGACCCAGGTCATCAACACCACGCTGCGCCTGCAGCGTGCGGCGAGCTGAAAGAACAGGAGACCCGAGCATGGGAACCGGTGCACTGATGAGCCTGGGCACGCGTGCCATGTTTGCCAACTACGCGGCGCTGACGACCGTGGGCAACAACATCGCCAACGCCAACACGCCGGGTTATTCGCGCCAGACCGTCGAGTTCGCCACCGCCGGCTCGCAGGGCAGTGGTTCGGGCTTCTTCGGCAAGGGTGTCGACATTGCCACCGTCTCGCGCGCGCACAACGAGTTTCTGACGCGCGAGGTGGCCTACACCGGCGCACTGGCGGCGGCCGATGCCGCGCGCGCCACACAATTGAGCCAGCTTGAGAACATCTTCGACACCGGCGAGGCCGGCATCGGCCATGCCGCCGGCCAATTCATGAATGCGTTCGTCGACGTGGCCGCCAAGCCGCAAGACAGTTCGGCGCGCCAGGTGGCACTGTCGCGGGCCGACGAACTGGCCACGCGCTTTCGCGCCGCCGGGCAGCAGCTCGACACGCTGCAGACGGGGGTGACGCAGGCGCTCAACGTCTCGGCCAAACAGGTCACCGACCTGGCGCGGAAGGTGGCGGCGGTCAACGAGAAGATCGTCAACAGCATCGGCTCGGGCCACCAGCCCAACGACCTGCTCGACCAGCGCGACCAGCTCGTCCGCGAGATCGGCAAGCACATCCAGATCACCACCATCGGTGCCGACGACGGCTCGATGAACCTGTTCATCGGCGGCGGCCAGCGCCTGGTGCTGGGCAGCCAGTCCTCGGCGATGGTCACCCTCCCCGACCCGTACGACGCGACCCGCGTGCAACTGGCGCTGCGCGACGGCGGCGTCAACGTGGTGCTGCCCGACGGCCTGGTGACCGGGGGTTCGATGGCCGGGCTGATTCGCTTCCAGAACGAAGACGTGGTCGACGCGCGCAACCTGCTGGGGCAGATCGCCGCCTCGGTGGCCGGGCGCGTGAACGAACAGCAGGCGCTGGGGCTGGACCTGCGCCAGCCGGCCGGCAGCGGCGCGGCGATCTTCGATGTGGGCGCGCCGAAGGTGCTGCCCAACAACAACAACGCCAAGGTGGGTGGGGTCGATGTGGCGTCCACGCTCGACGTGAACGGCGTGCGCATCTCCACCGTGAGCCTGGCGGTCACCTCACCGAGCGAGCTCGAGGCGAGCGAGTACGAGTTGAAGGCCGATCCGGGCGGCTCCGGCACGTTCCAGCTCACCCGGCTGAGCGACGGCCTGGCGCGCACCGTGAACGCTGGCGACGTGGTCGACGGCTTTCGCATCGACATCGCCGCGCCTGCCCCGGCCGCGGGTGACCGTTTCCTGCTGCAGACCGTGGCTGGCGCCGCGCGCGACATGAAGCGCGTGCTCGACGACCCGCGCGGCATTGCTGCCGCCGCACCCGTGACCGCCACCGTCGCCACCGACAACACCGGCACCGCCACGGTCGCCAGCGTGCGTGCCGTGAGCACGACCCTGGACCCGAACCTGCGTGCCGAAGTGAGCTTCACCAGCGCCACCGGCGACTACGACTGGGCCCTGTTCGATGCCGGCAACAACGTGGTGGCCAATGGCTCGGCCACCTGGCAGGCCGGCACGCCGATCAGCCTGAACGGCTTCGAGATGGCGTTGGCCGGCGTGCCCGCCAGCGGCGACAGCTTCACGGTCGAGAAGACCGCCTACCCGGCCAGCAACAACGGCAATGCGCGCGCACTGGTCGACTTGCGCGACGCTGCGCTGGTGGGCCAGCGCAGCGCCGGCGGCGTGGTCACGCAAGCCGGGGTGACGGTCACCGACGCCTATGCCAACGCGCTCTCCGACATTGGCGTACGGGTGCAGAGCGCCAAGACCTCGGCACAGATGTCGGCGAGTGCCGCTGCCGACGCCACGGCCGCGAATGCCGCGTCGACCGGCGTCAACCTCGATGAAGAGGCGGCCCGGCTGATCCAGTTCCAGCAGAGTTACCAGGCCGCGGCCAAGATGCTGCAGGTGGCGCAGTCGGTGTTCGACACGCTGCTGCAGGTGGCCGCCGGCTGATCGCCATTGCGCTTCAGAAAGAAATCCCCATGATCAGAGTTGCCACCGCCCACGCTTTCGATACGTCGCTGAACGCGCTGACCAAGCGCCAGAGCGAACTGGCCGAATCGCAATTGCAGCTGACCACCGGCAAACGAGTCAACCGCGCCAGCGACGACCCGGCCGCCGCGGCGCAGGCCGAACGTGCGTTGGCCAAGTCGAGCCGTGCCGACGCGAGCCAGCGCGCCGCCGAATCGAGCCGCAACATGATGAGCCTGACCGAAGGCGCACTCGGCGATGCGAGCGAACTGCTGCAGCAGATCCGCGAGGCGCTGGTCGCCAGCGGCAATGCCACCTACAGCGACGCCGAGCGCAAGAACCAGGCCGACAAGATCGAAAGCCTGCGCGACCAGTTGTTCGCGGTGGCCAACCGCTCCGACGGCGCTTCGAGCTACCTGTTCGGCGGCCAGGGTTCGAGCCATCCGCCGTTCGTCGATGCCACCGGCGGCGTGCAGTTCCGCGGGGTCGCGGGCGAGATCTCGGCGGCCGGTGAAGACCGCCTGCCGCTCAGCGCCGACGGCCGCTCGGTCTGGCTGGCCGCGCGCACCGGCAACGGCGTGTTCGAAACCCGCGCCGCCACCAGCACCGGCACGGCCTTCGTCGATGCCGGCCAGGTGACCCAGCCGGGTGCGCTGACCGGCAGCAGCTACAGCATCCAGTTCAGCATCAATGCCGGGCTGACCACCTATTCGATCCTGCAGGACGGCAACCCGACGGCGCAGACCGACGTGCCCTTCAGCGCCAACAAGGCGATCGAGATCGACGGCATGAGCGTCAGCATCAAGGGCGCACCGGCCGCGGGCGACGAGTTCCAGATGCTGCCGTCGAGCTCCAGCCTGAGCGTGTTCGACCTGCTCGACCGCGCCGCCACCACCTTGAAGACGCCCTTCCGCACCGGTTCGCAGATCGCGCAGAGCAACTCCAACGACCTGCGCGACGTGGACCAGGTGCTGGGCCAGGTGCTGTCGTCGCGCGCGCTGGCGGGCGACGCGCTGAACCGCATCGACGGCGTGACCAGCCGGCTCGACACCCTCAAGCTGCAGGCCAGCGTGGAGCGCTCGAATGCCGAAGATCTGGACATGGTTCACGCGATCTCCGAGTTCCAGAACCAGCAGACCGGTTACGACGCGGCATTGAAGTCATATTCCATGGTTCAGCGCATGTCGCTGTTCCAGTACTTGAACGTCTGAAGACGTCGAACCAGGAGTTGACGTGGCCCAGGCTTCCATCCTGAACCAGGTAACGCTGGGTTATTCCCCGCTGATCGACCGCAACCATGCCGTCACCGCCACCCGCCTGACCGTGTTCCCGCTCCAGCGCAACGCGGTGCTCGACGCCGGGCTGCTGCTCAACGCGGTGGCCGAGGTCTGGCCCGCCAACGGGCCACGGGTGTCGCTCAACGTGGTCAGCGAGTCGCTGCTGACGGACCTGATCAAGTCACGCCCCTCGGCCAACGTGATGGTCGAGATTCCGTCCTTCATGGCCAGCAACCCGGCCAACCTCGCCGCCATCCAGGCGGTGCACGCCAACGGCAACGCGCTGCTGCTGAAGGGCCGGCCGGCCAGCGAGCTGCCGCGCGAGGTGTTGCCCTGCTTCAAGTTTTCGATCATCGACCTTGCCGACGACCGGCGCGCCAAGTTCGGCGCCAGCCCGCCGCCGCCGGGGGTGACGCGGAGCATCCAGTACGTGCAGTCGGGCATCCGCAACGTGAAGGACATGGAAGAGAGCTTCGCGCGCGGCGCCACGGCGGTGCTCGGCTGGCCGATCGACGACCCCATCACGGCCGAGACCGCGACCGGTTCGATGAAGGCGCAGACCGATCTGTCGGTGATCATGCAGTTGATCCAGCAGGTCGATAACGAAGAAGACGTCGAGAAGATGGAGAACACGCTCAAGCGCGACCCGGCGCTGGCCTTCAAGCTGATCAAGCTCATCAACTCGGCCGCTTTCGGCATGACGGTGGAGATCAGCTCGCTGCGCCACGCGATCATGCTGCTGGGCTTCAAGCGCTTCAAACGCTGGCTCGCCGTGCTGCTGGCCACGGCCAGCAAGGACGCAAGCCTGAAGCCGATGATGTTCGCCGCGGTGCGCCGCGGCATGCTGATGGAAGAGCTGGTGCGTTCCACCGGCGACGAAGAAATGCGCAGCGAGATGTTCATCTGCGGCGTGTTCTCGCTGCTCGACCGCATGTTCCGCCAGACCTTCGACCACCTGCTGTCGGCCATTCCGGTGCCCGAGCGGGTGTTCGAGGCGCTGGTGCACCACCGCGGGCCGTTTCATCCGTACATGGCGCTGGTGAATGCGCTCGAGGAAGGTTCGCCGTTCGACCTGAAGGCCGCGGCCGAGTCGCTGATGATGGGCGTGCAAGAGATCAACCGTGCACTTTTGCGCGCGCTGACGGCGGCGTCCGAGATAGACTGACTGCCACAGCATCCGACGCCGCGCCCACGCGGCTGTACCGGTGTCTGCCACAGACGGGACATCGAACTCGGAAATGAAACCTGCGGACAACCCGGCCGGCTCGCCGCCACGGCCCCAGCGGCCCGAGGCCGTTGACACGGCGCCGGGGGCGTTGCAGGCCCTGCCGCAAGGCGTTGCCGCCCCGGTGCGGCTGATCTGGGAATCGCTCATTCCCATCACCCTGCAGGACAGCGCCTTTCGGCTGGTCGACGCCAACCCGGCCTACCAACGTTTTACCGGTCAGCCGCGCGACAAGCTGATCGGGCGCGACCCGATCGAGCTCCAGTCGGCGCGCGACCGTGTCACCAGCCTGCTGCTGCGTTCGCGCCTGAACCCGGAGGCCGCGCCGGCCGCCGCTGCGCTGCCCGAGGCCGAACGGCTGCTCGACGCGAGTGGCCATGAGCGCTGGTTTCGCGCCTCGCGCAGCCCGGTGACCGACCTGCACGGGCGCCTGTTCTGGGTCTCGGTGCTGCAGGACTGCACCTTGGAGCAGGCCGAGCGCGTGCGCGCACTCGGCGTCGAGAACGAAGTGGCGCACTGGTTCGACCTGAGCCCCCAGGGCATGGTCCTGTACGACGAGAAGGGCCGCTTGCTGAGGGGCAACCGGGTCTTCGAGGCGCTCACCGGCACGCCCGTGCTGCGCCTGTCCGATGCATCGCCGGCGCTGCAGCAACTGCTGGCCTGGAGCGACACCGGCCCGTCGACCCAGTTGCTGCCCGGGGCCGATGCGATGCAGCGCCAGGCCTGGCTGCCGCAGCCGGGCGGCGGCTCGCGCCACCTGCGCGCCAGCCTGCGCTGCATTGCCGACCCGTCCGGCCAGCACCGCTACATGGCGGTGCTGGAGGACCTGCAGGTCGAGGAAGAACGCGACCTGGCGCGCATCCAGCGCGACGCACTGATGCAGACCGCCGGCGTCGGCCTCAGCACCTTTCAACACAGTTCCGGCTGGGTCCGGCCGGGCGGCCACGCCATCGGCGGCGAGGCGCCGGTGTCGGCGGCGCTGCAGTCGATCAGCCGCGACCTGGTGCTGCCGGAGTCGCTGCCCGAATACGAGCGCCTGCAGCAGGCGCTGCGGCATGCGCGCAGGGCCGAGGTGCGCTACGCCATCTCGCACCCGGAATTCGGCCAGCGTTGGCTGCTCACGCGGGTCGAGCCGGCCATGCTGGCGTCGGGCCACCACAGCACCTCGGTGATCACCCTGGACGTGACCGAGCAGCACCTGGCGCAACAGCGCAACGAGCAGTTGTTGCGCGAGATGAGCACCATCCTGCAGAACACCACCGCCGGCATTGCCTACCTGCGCGACCATGTGCTGGTGCGCTGCAACCGCCGTTTCATGGACATGCTGGGCTTGCATGATCTGCAGCCGGGTTGCCCGTTCGACGAGCTGTTCGGGCGCCACCCGCAGGCGGCGCAACTCGCCGCCCGCACGCAGCAGGCGCTGGCCCAGGGGCAGGTGTTCGAGACCGAGTTCCAGTTCGCGCCGGAGGGTGTGGCGGAGGGTGCGGCGATGGCGGCGCCGATCTGGTATGCGCTGGCCGTGCGGCGCACCGAGGGTGAGCTCGACAGCATGGATTCGATCGCGGTGCTGTCCGACATCACGCGCCTGAAAGCCGAGCAGCGCGAGCTCGAGATTCTGGCGCGCGAGCGCGAGCTGATGTTCAGCCTGTCCGGCGTGGGCATTGCCTACGTGCGCCAGGGCGTGATCCAGCGCGCCAACGACGCCTTGGCCCAACTGGCCGGCTGCAGCGCCGCACAACTCGCCGGCCAGCCGCTGCGCGCGCTGTTCGCCGATGCCGAAGAGTTCGCGCGGCTGTGGCCCGACGAGCAGCGCGCCCTGCGCGTGCACGGCGAGTGGCTCGGCGAGCGCCCACTGCGGCGCTTGAACGGCGAACTGGTGTGGGTGCGCGTCAGCAAACGCCTGGTGGCCCGGGAAGCGGCCGGCGCCGACCCCGGCGGCGATCCCGAGGGCGACCTGATCGCGTCCTACGTGAACGTCGACGACCGCCATCGCGCCGAGCAGGCCGAGGCGCTGCAGGCCGAGCGCACGCGCGCCATCCTCGACTCGGTGCTGGTCGGCATCGTCACCGTGGGGCCGCGCGGCATCGAATGGATGAACCGCTCGGCGCGGCGCATGTTCGGCGGCAACCTGGCCGACTTCGTCAACCAGCCCATCAGCACCGTGGCCACGCCCGACCCGGCGCACCCGTTCCGCCAGACGCAGTACCGCGAGGAACTGGTCGAAGGTGAAGCAGAGACCTTCGAGTGCCGCGTGAAGGCGCGCGACGGGCGCGAGTTCTGGGTCGTCGGCAACGTGGTGGCGACCGGGCGCCTGTCGCCCGGGCGGCAACTGACCTACGCGCTGATGGACATCGAACGGCGCCGCCAGGCCGACGCGCGCATCGCCGAGGCGCAGGCCTCGCTGCAACGCATCATCGAGGCCGCGCCGCTGGCCATCACCCTGCGCGACGCGCGCACCCTGGGCGTGCTGCAGATCAACCAGCTCGCCGCGCGCATGGCCGGGCTGCCTGCCGCCGAGATCATCGGCCGCACGCCACAAGCGCTGTACGGCGCCGAGCAGGCCGAGACGATGCGTGCCGACATGCGCGCCGCGCTCGCCTCCAGAGACGTCACGACGCGCGAATACAGCGTGCCGATCGACGGCGAGATGCGCCTGTGGGACGCGCGCTACCTGCCGCTGGCCGCGCCCGGGCAGCCGGCCGACCAGTTGCTGCTGGTGGCGACAGACGTGACCGAGCAGCGGGTGGCCCAGCAGGCCAAGTTCGAGGCGGCCATTGCGCAGCGCGAGATGCTGGTGCGCGAGGTGCATCACCGCATCAAGAACAACCTGCAGGGCGTGGCCGGCCTGCTGCAGCAGGTGGCGGTGCGCAAGCCCGAGGTGGCCGACGTGATCTCCGAGGTGGTCGGACAGGTGCAGGCGATCGCGCAGGTCTTCGGCCTGCAGGTCGGCAGCAGCGGCCCGCTGCGCGTGACCAGCGTGGTCGAGGCCATCACCGGCTCGGTCCAGCGCACCTTCGGGCGCAGCATCAGCCTGTCGGTGCGTGGCCATTCGCCGCGCGAGTGGGCCTTGCCCGAGGCCGAGTCGATCCCGATCGCGCTGACCCTGAACGAATTGCTGACCAACGCCGTCAAGCACAGCGTGGCCATGGCCGAAGGCGGCTTCGAGCCGGTGGACTGCACCTTGCGTCTGAGCGACGAGGGCGTCTGCGTGGAGATCGCCAACCGGGCCCAGTTGCCCGAGGGCTTCAGCCTGGCGCGTTACCCGGGCGGCGTGTCGGGCCTGGGGCTGGTGCGCGCCTTGCTGCCACGGCGCAGTGCCAGCCTCACGATGGAACAGCACGGCGCCCACGTGGTGAGCTCGGTGCTGCTGGTGCCGCCGGGGGTGACGCAGATGGAGCTCGGCGAGTGATCGGACACAATGCGACGGCGCGGAACAAACAGAGGGCCAAGCCGTGACCGACAAAGGCAAGATCCTGGTGGTGGACGACGACCGGCTGGTGCTGGCCACCCTGAGCTACGGCCTGTCGCAGGCGGGTTATTCGGTGATGACGGCCGACAACGGCGACGACGCGATCCTGATGGCGCGTGAGCACCGCCCCGAACTGGCGCTGCTGGACATCCGCATGGAAGGCAAGAGCGGCTTCGACGTGGCCGCCTACCTGCGCGAATACCTGCAGACGCCGTTCATGTTCCTGTCGGCGTTTTCCGATGACGAGACCGTGGCCCAGGTCAAGGCGCTCGGCGCGGTGGCCTACCTGATCAAGCCGCTCGACATCGGGCAGATCGTGCCGGCGGTGGACGCCGCGTTCGCGCAGCAGCGCGGTGTGCATCGCGTCGCCGAGCCGCCCCGGCCCCACAAGGTGGCCGACAAGGCCCCGCCGGGCCCGCCGCCGCTGGCCCAGCCGGTGGCGATTGCATTGGGCATCCTGATGCACCGTTACTCGCTCGCGCGCGGGCCGGCGCTGGAGCGCTTGCAGCGCATGGCGCAGGCGCAGGGCCAGTCGCTGGTCGAAGAGTCGGAACGCCTGATTGCCGCGGTCGAAACGCTCGCGCTGCCGCCTGCGTTCTGAGTCGTCAGCCGTCAGCCGTCAGCCGGCGGCGCCGCGTGGCGCCAAGGTGAAGTGAAAGCGTGCGCCCTTGCCGGGTTCGGCCTGGGCCCAGATTTCACCGCCGTGGCGGCGCACGATGCGCCGCACCGACACCAGGCCGATGCCGGTGCCCTGGAATTCGCTCGCGCTGTGCAGGCGCTGGAAAGCGCCGAACAGGCGATCGGCAAAACGCATGTCGAAGCCGGCGCCGTTGTCGCGCACCGTGAACACGCCGCGCGGTTCGTTCGGGTGGCGCTCGAACCAGATCTGCGCGTCGCTGCACTTGCCGGTGTATTTGAAGGCGTTGCCGAGCAGGTTCTCGAGCACCATGCGCAGCAGGGTCGGGTCGCCCTGCACCTGCAGGTCGGGTTCGATGTGCAGGCCGATCTGGCGCTGCGGCCATTGGCGGCGCAGGTCTTCGGCCACGTAGGCCGCCAGTTGCGACAGGTTGACCGGCTGGCGTTCGAGCGGTTTGCCCGACAGCTGCGACAGCCCCAGCAGCGCATCGATCATGCCGCTCATGCGAGCCGCGGCGCCGAGCACGCGGTCCAGGTGGTCGTTGCCGATGCGGTCCAGCACGTGGGCGTAGTCTTCCTTCAGGATGCGCGTGAAGCCTTCGACCACGCGGATCGGCGCGCGCAGGTCGTGCGAGATCGTGTACGCGAGCGACTCGTCCGATCGGTCGTCGAGGGCTTCGGCGGCTTTGATGCCGGCCACCGGGGCCGCGGCCGGGGCAGCGATCGGGGCAGCGACGGGCGCGGGCGGCGCAGCGTCGCGCTCGCGAACGATGCCCAGGTAGCCGTCGAAGCGGCCCTGCGCATTCGTCAGCGCGGTGGCGCGCAACCAGCCGGAGCGGCCTTCGGTGCCGGCCGCGGGCAGGTTCACCTCGATGCCTTCGAGCGGTGCGTGCGCGTCGAGTTGCGCGCGCAACGCCGCTTCGACCGACGTGGGGAACTGCTCCCACAGTGAGCGGCCCAGCGGGCGTTGCGACCACTGTGTGGCGCTGGAGCCGGCCGGCGGCCGGATGCGGGTGATGCGATGCTCGGCATCGCTGCGCCAGAACCACACGTCCAGCAGGTTGCCCAGGCTGTGAAGTTGGAGGTGGGCCTGGCGCAGGCGCTGGGCGCTGCGCCGCTGCCGGATTGCCAACCAGGTCACGCTGGCGCTCAGCCCGAAGAGCAGCACCAGCAGCGTGAAGACGAGCGCTTGCCCCGATAAATCCATTGCTCGAATTGTAGGGAGCGACATTGGTGCGTCCAGGGTGCCCAGGGGCCCGAAAACGGTTCAAGTTGTGCACCTTGCGGCCGAAAAGACCAATGCGTGTCCCCGTTTTTCACCTCCCCGGGTCGGGCCCGGTTGCGCCTTCATGAGATCCCTGCTGTCGAGACTTGCGTTCTGGTGGGCTGCCCTGGCTGTCGGCCTGTGCCTGGCCTTGCCGGCGCCCCAGGGCAGCTGGGTGGCAGCACTGGCGGTGGTCGCGGCGGCGCTTTCACTGCTGATGGGCCGCGGCGCCCGACCGGCCGGGCGGGCCAACGCAGGTGACGCTGCCGACCCTGCCGACACGGTCGAATGGCCTGGTTCGACCGCGGCCACCGGCGACGCCGGCCTGTTGGACACGGCCGCGATGCTGGTGCGCAGTGCCGCCCACGCGCACGACCTGGCCGAGGCGCTGCACGGTGCCGCGCGCATCCTGTTCCAGCAGCTCGGCGCCGATGGGTTGATCACCGGGCGACTCGATGAAGCCGGCGCACCGCTGCAGGTCGACCGTTTTGCGGATCCGTCCAGCGCCGGCCAGGCAGCGCCGCGCGAAGGGATGAGCCGCCACGCCGCCGAAGCGGTGAAGTCCCAGCGGATCAGCGCCAGCGCGACCGGCGGCTTTGCCGTGCCTGTATTGCGCGACGGCCGCACGGTGGCATGGCTGGAATTCGCGGCCCACGAAACGGCCCTGGCCGCGCCCGACCTGCGTCGTCTGCTGAACCTGGTGAAACGCGAACTGTCGAGCGTCGCCGAGCGCAGTGTCTGGCAGGTGGGCACGCGGCCGGTCGTGCCGGCCGATGCCAGCGCATGGCAGCGCCGCGACGCCGCCAATGCACCCACGATGGCGCCCGCGACGCCCGCAGACACGCGCCGGCCGGCCCCGAATCAATCGCGCGCGCTGTTGATCCGCTATCCGCGCCGCCGCACTTCACACGGCCACGCTCTGGCGCGCAACAGCGACGAAGTGCTCGACCCGCTGGCCCTGGACCAGCTGCGCGAGCTCGACCCGAGCGGCGTCAACCGCCTGCTCGAACGGGTGGTCAAGGCCTTCGACAATTCGGCAACCCGGCTGATCCCGCAACTGCGCGAAGGCGCGCGTTGCGCCGACCTGGCCGGCATCCGGCAGGTGGCCCGCACGCTGCGCCCGGCTTCGGCCAGCGTCGGGGCGATGAAGCTGTCACACCTGTGCACCGAGATCGAAACCCGGGACGGTGCGGCAGACGCCGCCCTGACCCACCACGTCAAGCTGATGATTGAAGAAATCGACCTCGTGCTGAGCGTGCTGCGCAGTCTGCCGGTGCCCCGAACATGAGCCACCTCAGTGATGGCGTGGCGCTGAAGCAGCCCCAGGTGCTGCTCGTCGACGACGACGAGGTGAACCTGCTGCTCACGTCGATCGCGCTGCGCGAGCGCGGGTTTGCCATCACCGAAGCCAGCGGCGGAAGGCAGGCGCTGGAGATCCTGGCCGACAGCGTGCCCGACGTGGTGCTGCTCGACGCATTGATGCCCGACCTGGACGGCTTCGAGACCTGCCGCCAATTGCGTGCCATGCCCGGGGCGGCGTCGATCCCGGTGCTGATGCTCACCGGGCTGGACGACGATGCCTCGATCGCCCGCGCCTATGAAGCCGGGGCGACCGACTTCTTTGTCAAGTCGCCCCAATGGACCTTGCTGGCGGGCCGGCTGGGCTACCTGCTGCGTTCGTCGCGCACCCGCATGGAGCTGGAGCGCAGCAAGGCGCGTCTGGCGCGTGCGCAGGACCTGGCGCGCATGGGCAGCGTGGATTGGCGCATCGGCCAAGGCGCCCCCGAGTTCTCGATGGAAGGGCTGCGCGTGCTGGGCCTGAGCCCGGGCGAGGACCCGAGCTTCCGCGCCCTGTTGCGCATGGTGCCCAAGGAAGACCGCAGCGTGCTGGTGGGCATGTTCAAGGAGATCCTGCCCCACGCGTCGGTGCTGGACACCGATGTGACGGTGATGCTGGCCGATGGCCGGCAGCGCGTCGTACACGTCGAGGCCGAGCCCGAATTCGACGAACACGGCCGCCTGCAGGCTTACAGCGGCATCGTGCAGGACGTGACCGACCGGCGCAACGCCGAAGACAAGATTCGCCACCTGGCCAACTTCGACGCGCTGACCGGGCTGCCCAACCGGCGCCAGCTGATCTGGCGCGGCGAGCGTGCGCTGGAGCATGCGCGCCGCCTGAGCCACCGCGTCGGGTTCCTGCTGATCGATCTGGACCGTTTCAAGATGGTCAACGACACGCTCGGCCACGCCGCCGGCGACGAGTTGCTGCTCGAAGTGGCGCGCCGGCTGCGCCTGTGCGTGCGCCATTCCGACCAGGTGGTGGAGTCGGCGCTGGAGTCGTCTGGCTCGCGCGCCCACCCGACCCTGGAAGCGGTCGGGCGGCTTGGCGGCGACGAGTTCATCGCGCTGTTGCCCGAGGTGGCCGACGAAGCCGAGGCCGAACGGGTGGCCGAACGCATCGTGGATGCGATGCGCGTGCCCATCTCGGTGGGCGGCCAGGAGTGTTTCGTGACCGCCAGCGTGGGCATCGCGATGTACCCGCGCGACGGTGCGCAGGTGGTCGATCTGATGCGCAATGCCGACGTGGCGATGTATGCCGTCAAGGCCCAGGGGCGCAACTCGGCAGCCTCGTACCGCCCGGCGCTGGCCGGCAAGGGGCGCGAAAAACTGGCACTCGAAAGCGCGCTGCACAAGGCCATCGAACGCAACGAACTGGTGCTGCACTACCAGCCCAAGCTGGACCTGCGCACGTCCCGCATGGTCGGCGTGGAGGCGCTGATGCGCTGGCAGCGCGGCGGGGTGCTGGTGCCGCCCGGCGACTTCATTCCGCTGGCCGAAGAGACCGGCCTGATCGTCGAGATGAGCGCCTGGGCCCTGCGCGAAGCCGCGCGCCAGGCACGCCAGTGGAAAGACAGCTTCGGCTTTGCCGAGGCCATTGCCGTGAACCTGCCCAACCGCATGTTCGAGCGCGGCGACCTGGTGAGCCAGATCGACGCGGCGGTGTGCGACCACGGCATCTCCCACGGTGCCATCGTGCTGGAGATCACCGAAACCGGGCTGATGAAGGACTTGCAGCACGTGATGCCGGTGCTGCACCAGCTCAAGGACGTGGGCGTGCAGATCTCGATCGACGACTTCGGGACCGGTTATTCGTCGCTCGCCTACCTCACCTCGCTGCCGCTGAGCGAGCTGAAGATCGACCGCTCGTTCGTGCGCGATCTGGGCTTGACTCAGCAGAGCTCGGCCATCGTCACCGCCATCGTTGCACTGGCCCGCTCACTCGGCCTGCGCGTGGTGGCCGAGGGCGTGGAAAACGTGCGTCAGATGGAAGCGCTGCGTCGCCTGGGCTGCGACCTGATGCAGGGCTTTCTGTTCAGCAAGGCGCTGTCGCCGGCCGACCTGGAGGCCTGGGTGCACCAGACCCTGAATCCCAGAAATGCAGCGTGGATCGTGGCAAATGCCGAATTTGCGCTGGCCCACCCTTTTGTTCAGTCGGCGCCGGTCGATAAAGCCGCATGTGTCGCCTGAACGGTGGCGCAACCGAATCTTCGAGACCCTGTATGGCAGTGACCACCCCCTCCACCAGCCACGTCGCCGCACCCGCTGCGTCGGTCGCCCAACGAGCGAAGAATGCGCTGCGCCGGCTGGCCATTGACAAGCTCGAGCCGACGCCCGAGAACTACGCCATCGCCTACCGGATGGAGTCGGGCGGCGGCCGGCCGTCGGCAGTGCCGGCCGAGGCGATTGCGCTGGTGCAGCGCCTGGCGCTGCGTGCGATGGGTGACGAATCCGAAGCGCGTGCCAGCAACTTCTGCAAGGCTTTGTCCGATTCGCAATGGGACCGTGCCGATGCCTTGTTGGGCGACACCGGCCAGGACGGCCGCCCGGTCGCGCTGCTGATCGACCGCGTGGTGCGCGGCATGGAACGCGGTGGCCGCCAATGGACCCTGGCGCGCAAGAAAGACAGCCTGCAGCGCGTGCTCGACGGCAGCCGCTCCGACCTGCGCCGCATGCAGCAGCGCCTGGGCCAGTTGATGACGCACTGGGAGTCCGACACGCCGGACGCGTCGGTCGAGATCGAAGGGATGGCCGGCGCCGAGCCTGGCGGTGCCGCAACGCCGTCGACCTCGGGTGTGAGCCTGGGATCGGCCGACCTGCGGGTTCTGCCCGTGAGCCCGGCGCCCGCTCTGGCCTGGGACGACTTGCTGCGCCACCTGATGGCCACCGTGACCGACGCGCTGCCGCAGGCCGACCCGTCCGCCCAGCAGGTCGCCGCGCAGTTGACCGAGACGGCCGCACGCATCCACAGCGAAGGCGCCAGCCCCGGCTTGGTCGCGCAAATGGCAGAGCAGTGCGAGCGCGCGCGGCGCCTGCTGCAGCACCGCCACCATCTGGTCGACCAGCTCGGCGCCCTGTGCCATGAGTTGACGGTCAGCCTGACCGAATTGGCCGAAGACGAAAGCTGGGCCAAGGGCCAGTGCGACGCGATGCGGATCACGCTGGAAGACGGCATCACCGCACGCGGCGTCAAGTCGGTCACCGAATTGCTGCGCACCACGCGCCTGCGCCAGAGCCAGATGCGCGAGGAGCGCAACCGCGCCCGCGACGCACTCAAGGCGCTGATCAACCGCATGCTGAGCGAGCTCGGTGAGCTGGGCTCGCAGACCGGCCGTTTCCATGACAGCGTGGGGCGTTATGCCGATGTGATCGAACGGTCCGAGTCGCTTGAAATGCTGACCGGCGTGGTGCGCGAAATGGTGGAGGAGACCCACACCGTGCAGACTCTGGTGGCGGTGACGCGCCAGCGCCTGAACGACGAACACGCCAAGGCCAGCGACCTGACCCAGCGCGTGACCGCGCTGGAGGGGGAACTGCACCGCCTGTCCGGCGAAGTCTCGACCGACCAGTTGACCCAGGTGGCCAACCGGCGTGGCCTGCTGCGCGACTTCGAGATCGCCAAGGCACGCGCCGACCGCCACGGCGAGAGCCTGGCCGTGGGCCTGCTGGACATCGACAACTTCAAGAAGCTCAACGACGAACTCGGCCACAACGCCGGCGACGAAGCCTTGAAATCGCTCGCGACGCTGGTCAAGAACAGCCTGCGGCCGTCTGACACCGTGGCCCGCTACGGCGGCGAAGAGTTCGTGGTGCTGCTGCCCGGCACGGCGCTGGAAGACGCGCAGCTGATCCTGACCCGGCTGCAGCGCACCTTGAGCAGTGGCCTGTTCATGCACGAGCAGAAGAACGTGATGGTCACCTTCTCGGCCGGCGTGACGTGCTACCGCTCGACCGAGCGCATCGAAGACACCCTGGAGCGCGCCGATCATTCATTGTTCGAAGCCAAACGCACCGGCAAGAACCGGACGTGTGCCGCATGAGCCACCCAGTGTCGTCTGACGAGGGGCAGTCATGACCTTCAAGCTCGATCTCGACCTGCACGTGCATGGTGATGACGGCGACTTTCGCCCCGCCACCGACTTTGCGCGCTGGGCCGATTCAGCCCACGGCCCGTCCGACTTCGTGACCAGCGACGCGGTGCCGCTGCCGCCCTCGTCGGGCCTGCACGAGGTGACGGTGATGATCGTGGACGACGAGCCGCGCATGACCGAGGTGATCCGCAACTGCCTGCAGGCCGCCGGCTTTCGCCACTTCGTGACGGTGCACGACCCGCTGTGGGCGCTCGACTCGGCGCGCCGCCACCGGCCCGGCCTGATGCTGCTGGACCTGGCGATGCCGGGGCTGTCGGGGTTCGACATCCTGGAGCGCATGCGGCTCGACGAACAAATGCGCTACATCCCGGTGATCGGGATGGCCGAATCGGCCGCCCCCGGCATCCGCCTCAAAGCCCTGGAGCTGGGCGCGGAGATGCTGACCAAGCCGCTCGACCCGGGCGAGCTGGTGCTGCGGGTGCGCAACAGCCTGGTGTTCAAGGTCTACCAGGATCGCCTGGCCAATGAAGACCCGTTGACCGGCCTGCCGAACCGGCGCGTGTTCCTGGAGCGACTGCGAGCGGTGCTCGGCGGGGCGCGTGACAAGCGCGGTTTCCTGGCCCTGCTGCACATCGGCATGGACCGCTTCAAGCAGATCAACGACAGCCTGGGCGACAAGGCCGGCGACCAGTTGCTCGGCGCCGTGGCGCTGCGCCTGGGCTCCAGCCTGCGGCGCGGCGACGTGCGCGCCGGGCGGCGCCAGACCGACGCGCCGATGCTCAGCCGCACGGGTGGCGACGAGTTTGCCTTGCTGCTGCCTGCCATCCAGTCGGCCGATGTGGCCGGCCAGATGGCGCGCCGCATGCTGGCCGCGATGGCGCGGCCGTTTCAGCACGACGGCAAGGACCTGTTCATCACCCCCAGCATCGGCATCGCCATGTGCCCCACCGATGGGCAGGACGACGAGACCCTGCGCCGCAATGCGGTGGCGGCGATGGTGCGGGCCAAGAGCAACGGGCGCAACACCTTCCAGTTCTATTCCACCGAGATCGACAGCGCCTCGCGCGAAAAGCTGGCGCTCGAAACCCGCCTGCGCCGCGCCATCGAGCGCGACGAACTGCTGCTGCACTACCAGCCCAAGGTCGAGCTGGCCAGCGGCCGGCTGATCGGCGCCGAGGCGCTGCTGCGCTGGAAGCACCCGGACATGGGCCTGGTGCCACCGGACCAGTTCATTCCGCTGGCCGAGCAGTCGGGCCTGATCGTGGAGATCGGCGAATGGGTGGTCGATCGTGCGTGCGCGCAGATGGCGCGCTGGCGCGCCGCCGGCCAGGGCGACATCAAGATTGCGGTCAACGTGTCGCGCCAGGAAGTGGTGGCCGGCGGGCTGGTGCCGATGATCGGCGATGCGATCCGCCGCCACGGCATCCGCCCCGGGCAATTGGTGGTCGAGCTGACCGAGGGCATGTTGATGGACCGCGTGGACGCCACGCGCGAACAGCTCAACGAACTGCGCGCCCTGGGCTGCGAATTGTCGATCGATGACTTTGGCACCGGCTACTCGTCGATGAGCTACCTGAAGCGCTTTCCGCTCGACGAGCTGAAGATCGACAAGTCGTTCATCTCCGGCACGCCCAGCGACAGCACCGACGTGGCGATCGTCAAGGCCATCATCGCGCTGGCCCACAGCCTGGAACTGCGCGTGGTCGCCGAAGGAGTGGAGACCGAAGCCCAGCGCGAGGAATTGAAGCTGCTGGGCTGCGACCTGTTCCAGGGTTACCTGTGCAGCCGGCCGCTGCCGGCGGCCGCTTTCATGGCCCGCCTGCGCGAGATCAACGGCACGCCGGAAATACCGGCTGGCGTGCCGCTTGAGCTGATTCGCTGAGCGCTGTCAGCGGAGGTCAGCGGCGGTCAGCGGTACTCAGCGGCTCTCGGCGCCGGCGTGCGCCACCGCCAGCGCCGTCATGTTGACGACCCGCCGCACCGTGGCCGAGGGCGTCAGGATGTGTGCCGGCGCGTTCACGCCGAGCAGGATCGGGCCGACCGTCACGCCGTGCCCGCCGGTCACCTTGAGCACGTTGAATAAGATGTTGGCGGCGTCCAGGTTCGGGCACACCAGCACGTTGGCGGTGCCGGCCAGGGTCGAGCCCGGCATCAGCGTGTGGCGCACTTCTTCGCTCAGCGCCGCGTCGCCGTGCATCTCGCCATCGGCTTGCACATCGGGCATGCGCTGGCTGAACAGGTCGCGCGCGGCGCGCATCTTCAGGGCCGACGGCCGCTTGCTGCTGCCGAACATCGAATGCGACAGGAACGCCACCTTGGGCGGCACGCCGAAGCGCTTGACCTCTTCGACCGCCAGCGCGGCAATGTCGGCCAGTTGTTCGGCGTTCGGGTCGTCGTTGACGAAGGTGTCGGTGATGAACAAGGTGTGCTTCTCGAGCATCAGCGCATTCATGGCTGCCACCGCGCGGGCGCCGGTGCGCAGGCCGATGACTTCCTTCACATGGTCCAGGTGGGCGTCGAAGCGGCCCACCAGGCCGCACAGCATCGCGTCGGCGTCGCCCAGGTGCACCATCAGCGCGGCGATGGTGGTGTTGGAGCGCCGCACCACCGCCTTGGCGGTTTCGGGCGTCACGCCGTCGCGCGCGGTCAGTGCGTGGTAGGCCTCCCAGTATTGGCGGAAGCGCGAATCGTCTTCCGGGTTCACGACCTCGAAGTCGCGTCCCGGCTGCAGGCGCAGGCCGGCGCGTTCGATGCGCGCAGCGATCACCGCCGGGCGGCCGATCAGGATCGGCTTGACAAGCTGCTCGTCCAGCGCGGCCTGCACGGCGCGCAGCACGCGCTCGTCTTCGCCCTCGGCATAGGCCACGCGTTTCGGGTTGGCACGCGCGGCGTTGAAAACCGGCCGCATGAACATGCCGGTGTGGGTGACGAAGCGGGTCAAAGACTGCCGGTAGGCCTCGAGGTCCTTGATGGGCCGCGTGGCCACGCCGGAGGCCACCGCCGCCTGCGCCACGGCCGGTGCGATGCGCAGGATCAGGCGTGAATCGAACGGCGTGGGAATGAGGTAGTCGGGCCCGAACCGCAGCTCGCGCCCGGCGTAGGCCGAGGCCACCTCGGCGCTGATCTCGGCCTTGGCCAGGTCGGCGATCTCGCGCACGCAGGCCACCTTCATCGCCTCGGTGATCGAGGTGGCGCCGCTGTCGAGCGCGCCGCGGAAGATGTACGGAAAGCACAGCACGTTGTTGACCTGGTTCGGGTAGTCCGACCGGCCGGTCGCGATGATGCAGTCGGGCCGCACCTGCTTGGCGAGTTCGGGGCGGATCTCCGGCTCGGGGTTGGCCAAGGCCAGGATGATGGGTTTGTCGGCCATCGACTTGACCATCTCGGCCGTGATCGCGCCGGCCGCCGAGCAGCCCAGCACCACGTCGGCCTTGACCATCACGTCGGCCAGCGTGCGTGCCGCGGTCTTCTGCTGGTAGCGCTTCTTCGACTCGTCGAGCTTGTCTTCGCGGCGGTCGTGCAGCATGCCCTTGGAGTCGCACACGAACACGTTCTCGCGCTTCACGCCGAGCTCGATCATCAGGTCCAGGCAGGCAATGGCTGCTGCGCCCGCGCCCGACACGGCGATCTTCACCTCGCCGATCTTCTTGCCCACCAGCTCCAGGCCGTTCAGCAAGGCCGCGGCCGAGATGATGGCGGTGCCGTGCTGGTCATCGTGGAAGACCGGAATCTTCATGCGCTCGCGCAGCTTCTTCTCGATGTAGAAGCACTCCGGCGCCTTGATGTCTTCGAGGTTCACGCCGCCCAGCGTGGGTTCGAGCGCGGCGATGATGTCGACCAGCTTGTCGGGGTCGCGTTCGGCGAGTTCGATGTCGAACACGTCGATGCCGGCGAACTTCTGGAACAGGCATCCCTTGCCTTCCATCACCGGCTTGCCCGCGAGCGGGCCGATGTCGCCCAGCCCCAGCACCGCGGTGCCGTTGGTGACCACGCCGACCAGGTTGCCGCGCGACGTGTACTCGGCCGCCAGCGACGGGTCGGCTTCGATCGCCAGGCAGGCATAGGCCACGCCGGGGGAATAGGCCAGCGACAGGTCGCGCTGGTTGGACAGCGGTTTGGTCGGCGTGATCGAGATCTTGCCGCGCGTGGGTGAGCGGTGGTATTCGAGCGCGGCGTCGCGCAGCGCCTGCTCGGCGGGGGAAAGATCGGTGCTGGCCTTTTTCATCGTCGTCTCCGGAATCTGGGAGCAAGATGGTGCGCCTGTGCGCGAGCTGTGGCAACCGGCAAAGCTCCGTGTCAACCCTGACGCAGTCGGGTTCGCTCGCTGCAGCTCAGGCGGGGCGCATCGGTGTTCGATGTCCATCGAGTGGCGCGGCTGGATCGCTGGGGGTCAATGCATGCATCCGAGAAGAATCCTGTTCCTCTTCAAAGGGCGCTCGATGGGGTCTCTGAAGACCCGTTTGACGCTGGTGGCCGTCGTGCCCTTGCTTGGCCTGTTGCTGGTCAGCCTGCTGGCGATGTCGCAACTGCGGTCTGCCAACGAGGCCATGGCGTCGATCTACCGCGATCGGGTCGTGCCGCTGCGCCAACTCAAGCAGGTGTCCGACGCGTTCGCGGTGGACCTCATCGACCAGACCCACAAGCTGCGCGACGGTTCGGTGGACTGGGAGGCCGCGCGCCGCAGGCTGGCAGCCACCCGTGGCATCGCGGCAAGCGCGTGGGAAGAGTACCTCACCACCTACCTGGTGGAGCGCGAGCGGCACTTGATCGAGCAGATCCGTCCGCGTCTGGCCGCAGTGCACCTGCTGGCGGACGATCTTGACGCCATCCTGGCGCGCCGCGACGCACAGGCCCTCGGGCGTTTCGCTGCGGTGGCGATGTATCCGGTGGTCGATCCGCTGACCAAGGTCCTGAACGAGCTGTCCCAGGTGCAGCTCGACGAGGCGCGCGATCTCCACGAAGGCAGCGAGGCGGCCTTCAAGAAGCTGCAAGCGCTGATGGGAGCCGGCCTGGCGCTGGTGTTGGGCTGCGTTTCGTTGTTCGCGTGGCTGGTGTCGCGCAGTACGGTGATGTGGCTCGGCCGCGCGACACGCGCCGCCGCTTCGGTGGCCCAGGGAGAGATCACCGAGCAGATCGATGCCACCGCCGAAGGGGAGGTCGGCGCGCTGTTGTCGGCGATCGAGAGCATTCGGCGCGAGCTGAGCTGTTCGATGGAAGAGATGGTGCAGCTGTTGACCATCGTTCCCGTGCCCATGCTGAGTGCCGACACCGGTGCGCAGGACCGGGTGCGCGAGGCGAACCCGGCGTTTGAACGCTACTTCGGCGTGTCCCGTGAAGCGATCGTCGGCCGCCGACTCGAAGATCTGCCGATCTGGTTCGACGGCGTCGTCGCAGAGAACTGGCGCCGGCACCGGATGGCGCTGGAAGCCGGCACCCAATGGCAAGGGCGGGCGGAGCTGACCACGCGCAATGGCCGCGGCGAGGCCAGCTCCTGCGAGGTGAGCACGATGGTCAGCCGGCATGAGCGATCGTCGGTGATGCTGGCGGCATTTGAAGACGTGACGGTACGCCGTGCGCAAGAGCGGGCCTGGCAGGACCAGGCGTTGCGCGACGGCTTGACAGGGCTGGCGAACCGGGCCTTCGTCGAACAGGCCTTGAGCAAGCATTGGGCGGCGTGGCGGCGCCACCAGCGGCCGTTTGCCGTGGTGCAGATCGATCTGGACGGCTTCAAGCCGATCAACGATGCGCTGGGCCACGCGGCCGGCGACGAGGTGCTCGTCGAAGTCGGCCGCCGCTTGTCGGGCGTGTGCAGGGCGGGCGACACCTGCGGGCGCTGGGGCGGGGATGAGTTCGTGCTGGTGCTCGACAGTTGCCACGACCTGGATCAGGCGCTGGAGGTGGCGCATCGCGCACTGACCGAGTTCAGCGATCCCGTCGTGCTGGCCGCGGACGGGCCTGCGCTCTGGGGTGGCCGCCCGCCGTGCACGGTCGGAGCGAGCATTGGCGTGGCGCACAGCGCCGACGAGGGCTGCGACGACAGCACGGCGGCAGACGTCCTGGCCCGGGCCGATCGACTCATGTACGCGGCCAAGGCGGCCGGCAAGAACCGCGTCGAACCGTCTGTTGCGGCGGCGCGGCGCTGACGCGTCGGCGCCGGCCGAGGCGCCGTGTTCAAAACTGACCGGCGGGCTGGTCCAGCCACAGCCGCAGGGTGGCAAACAGGCGCGCCGGCTGGACCGGCTTGTCGATGAAATCGTTCATGCCGGCAGCCGCGCAGGCCTGGCGATCTTCGTCGAACGCGTTGGCGGTCATCGCCAGGATCGGGGTTCGCAGATGCCTGGCCATGGCACGAATCCGGCGCGTGGCTTCCAGGCCGTCCATCTCGGGCATGAACACGTCCATCAGGATCAGGTCGTAGGCATGGCGCTGCGCGAGCTCGACCGCCTGGCGGCCGTTCTCGGCCATGTCGTAGCCCAGGTCCACGCTGTCCAGCATGGCGGTGGCGACGAGCTGGTTGATCGGCTCGTCTTCGACCAGCAGCACCTTGCGGCCGCGGTGGCTGCTGCGTTCGGCGGGCACCGGGTCAGTCAGCTCGCCGGTCACCGTGGAGGCCGGCAGCACGTCGGTCTTGCCGAACCAGGCCGTGAGCCAGAACGTGCTGCCTTCGCCCGGGCTGCTGAGCACGCCGGAGTCGCCGGCCATCAACTGGGATAGCTGACGCGTGATCGCCAGCCCCAACCCGGTGCCGCCGTAGCGCCGCGTGGTCGAACTGTCGGCCTGCTCGAACGCACCGAACAGCCTGGCCTGCTGTTCGACGGTGATGCCGATGCCGGTGTCGCACACGTTGAAGCGGATTCGCAGACCTTCGGGCGTGTCGTCCAGAACCTGCGCGGTCAGCGTGATCGAACCGCGTTGGGTGAACTTCACGGCGTTGCTCAGGAAGTTGAGCAGCCCCTGCGCGAGCCGGGTCTGGTCGCCGACCAGCGCGGTGGGCAGGCCGTGGAAGTCAACGTTGAATGCCAGCCCCTTCTCACGCGCGCGTTCGGCCACCAGGTTCACCAGGGTCTGCACCACGTCGTCGAGCCGGAACGGCACCTGCTCCAGCGTGAGCTTGCCGGCCTCGATCTTGGACAGGTCGAGGATGGCGTTGACGATCTCGAGCAGATGCTCGGCGGCGTGGTCGATCTTGTCGAGCTGGCTGGCCTGCTTGGCGGTGATCGGGTCGCGCCGCATCAGGTAGGCCATGCCGACGATCGCGTTCATCGGCGTGCGGATCTCGTGGCTCATGTGGGTCACGAACACGCTCTTGGCGCGGTTAGCCGATTCGGCTGCGAGCTTGGCCTGCAGCAGCGCGGCTTCGGCTTCCTTTTGCCGGGTGACGTCGCGCAGCAGGCCAAGCAGCCGGCCGTCGCTGAGCTGGCGGCCCACCACCTCGCCGATGAAGGTGCTGCCGTCCTTGCGCCGGAAAGGCCATTGCGCCGTGACCGTGCGGCCACCGGCGTAACGCGAGGTGTCCATGGGCAGGTGCGCCGCGTCTTCGGGCATCAGCACGTCGCGCACGTTGAGCGTGCGCACTTCGTCCGGCGCGTAGCCGAGCATCTGCGCGCCAGCGGTGTTGACGTCGGTGTAGTTGCCGGCCGCGTCGCTCATGAAGATGCCGTCGGCGGCCTGCTCAACCAGGCCGCGGTAACGCTCCTCGCTGGCCAGCAGCCGGGCCTGGCTGCGCGAGACCACCAGGCTGCTGAGGGCGACGGTGAGGCCGATGTTGAAGACGGAGAAGGTGCCGAAGGTGATCTGCTCCATCACCGAGCCGGCCTGCAGGGCCTCGTTGCCTGACGCCGACAGCGGCGTCACCATCGACCGCATGACCCACACAAAGCCGCGCAGCAGGTGCAGCAGGCCGATCACCATCAGCATGCTGCGGTCGAACCGGCGCTGCGGCCCGCCGGAGACCAGCAGCAGGTGCGCGCAGGCCAGATCGACGATGCCGATGGTCATCGAGGTGATGACGATGCGCGCGGTCAGGCTCGGTTGGGCCACCGTGAAGTAGACGGCCGCGGCGGCCACCGCCAGGCTCAACAAAATGTCCCAGCGACGGCCCCGCGGCAGGCCCAGGTACAGGCGGTGGCCGAAGTAGAGCCAGCAGGCCCCGGCCACCAGGCCACCGTTGACGATGGCGACCGACAGGCCGTCGGGGATGCTGCCGCGCAGGCCCAGCGACAGGGCGGCCACTGCACTCAGGCTCGCGCCCAGGGCCCAGGCGCGCACCGAGGCGTCGTTGCGCGTGACGCGGCTGATCAGCAGCACGGCAAAGGCCAGCAGCAGGCTGCTGATCAAGCCGACCAGGGTCAGCGCACGAAGGTCGAAGAGGGCCATGCCGGCTCCATGACGACGGGTGCGGGAGTCTGGCACGCGCTCAGGCGTGACGGGGAACGAATCGAGCCCGGATTGCCCCGCTGATCGGCCTTGCCCTGCCTTGCCGAACCCGGCCGAAACCAGGCCCGCCGCTAGTCGTTGGCGTTGCGCGCCCGCAGCCGGTCGAACAGCACCGCGATGATGATGAAGCTGCCGACGAAGGTGCCTTGCCAGAAGGTGCTGATGCCCAGCAAGGTGAGGCTGTTGCGGATGACCTCGATCAGCGCCGCGCCGACGACCGCGCCGAACGCCGTGCCGATGCCGCCCGACAGGTTGGCGCCGCCGATCACCGCCGCGGCGATCACCGTCAACTCCATGCCCTGGCCGAGGCCGGTGGTGATGGTGCCGAGCCAGCCGACTTCCAGGATGCCGGTGATGCCGGCGCACAGGCTGCAGAACATGTAGACGCTGAGCTTGACGAGCTTGACCGGCACGCCGGTGGCCGTGGCCGCGCGCTCGTTGCCGCCGATGGCGAACAGGTAGCGCCCCCAGCGCGTCCAGCGGAACGCGAAGCCGGCGAGCAGCAGCATCACGAGCAACCAGATCACCGGGTTGGGGATGCGGATCGCGTCGATGAACGGCAGCGGCAGCTCGACGAAGCCACCGCCCATGGCCAGCAAGGTCGGCTGGTCGGGCCCGAACTCGTAGACCATGCGGTTGTTCGACAGCACCATCGCGAGGCTGCGCGCGATCGACAGCATGCCCAAGGTGACCACGAAGGACGGCACGCCCACATAGGCGATCATGAAGCCGTTGATCGCGCCGACCAGCAGCGACGCACCCAGCGCCAGCGGCACCGCGAGCCAGATCGACATGCCCGCGTTCATCGTCATGCCGATCACCATGCCCGACAGCACCAGCACCGCGCCGACCGACAGGTCGATGCCGCCGGCGATGATCACCGCCGTCATGCCGATGCCGATGATGGCGACGAAGGCGAAGTTGCGCGTCACGTTGAACAGGTTCTGCTGCGTGGCGAACACATCGCTGGCCAGCGTGAGCACCAGGAAGGCCACGATCGCCGCGATCGAGACCCAGAAGGTCTGCTGGCTCGCGAGCCAGGCGAGCCAGTGGCGGTGCTCGCGCCCGGCGATGGATTCTTCGAGAGAGGTGGGGGTGACGGCCATGGTCAGCGGGGCCCTATGCAGTTTCGATGGCGCCGGTGATCAGGCCGGTCACTTCTTCGGGCGATGTACTCGCCACCGCCTTGTCGGCCACCTTCTCGCCGCGCCGCAGCACGGCGATGCGGCTGGCGACGGCGAACACGTCGGGCATGCGGTGGCTGATCAGCACCACCGCGATGCCGTGGTCGCGCAGCCTGCGGATCAGGTTCAGCACCTCGGCGACCTGGCGCACGCTGATGGCGGCGGTGGGCTCGTCCATCAGCACGATCTTCGGGTCGGACAGGCGCGTGCGCGCGATCGCCACCGCCTGGCGCTGGCCGCCCGACATGCGCCGCACCAGGTCGCGCGGCCGCGTTTCAGACTTGAGCTCGGCGAACAGTTCGCCGGCCCGGCGGTACATGCTTCGGTAGTCGATCACGCGCAGCGGGCCGAAGCCGCGCAGCATCTCGCGGCCGAGAAACACGTTCTCGGCGGCCGACAGGTTGTCGCACAGCGCCAGGTCCTGGTGCACGATCTCGATGCCCGCCTGGCGCGCGTCCGACGGCTTGTGGAAGTGCACCGGCCGGCCTTCGAGCGCCATCGTGCCGCCGCTCTGGCTGTGGTTGCCGGCGACGATCTTGACCAGCGTGGACTTGCCCGCGCCGTTGTCGCCCATGAGCCCGAGCACCTCGCCGGCCTCGAGCGACAACGACACGTTCACCAGCGCCTGAATGGCACCGAAGTGTTTCGAGACCCCGGTCAGTTCCAGGACGGCCATGTTTCCTGCTCTCCCTCACAACACAAGGGCGCCGGTGGGCGCCCTTGAACCTGCGTTTCAGCGTTGCGTCACTTCGCCGGGCACTTGCCCAGGTTGCCGGGCACGCACTCGTCCAGCCCGGTGTACAGCGGGTCGGCGACCTTCTTGCCGTTGATCAGGTCGATCAGCACGGCCGGCGCACGGTGGCCCATCTCGAACGGGCGCTGGCCGATCTGTGCATGGCTGCGGCCGTTCTTCAGCGCGTCGAGCTGCGGTGGCAGCGTGTCGCCGGCGATGATGAGGAGCTGCTTGGACTTCAGCTTGGCCATCACCTGGTCGGTCACCTGCGCGTAGGCCTGCGGGCCGAACTGGGCCCAGCCGCCGACCAGGATGAAGGCGTTCAAGGTCGGGTTCTTGGTGAACACGTCCTGCATCTGCTGGTTCGCCAGGTCGATCTGGTCGTTCGTGTACAGCGGGCAGCCGGCGATCTCGGTCCAGCCGCCTTCGCCCTTCAGCCGGTCGATGCCCTTCTTACCGCCGATCGTGTCGCGAAAGCCCGCGGCGCGCTCGTTGATGTTGGCGGCCGCGACGTTGCCCAGTTGCATGCACACCGAGCCGCCCTTGGCGTTCAGGCCCTTCAGGTGCTTGGCCATCAGCACGCCCATGTCGTAGTTGTTCGTGCCGAGGTAGGTCTTGCGCAGACCCTTGTCGGCAGCGGTCAGGTCGGCGTCGATCGTCATGATCGGCATCTTCGGTGCCTTGGCCTTGAGCATGTTGGCCATGGCCGGGGCGTTCGACGGCGAAATCGCGATGCCGGCCACGCCCTTGTTGATCAGGTCTTCGACGATCTGCACCTCGCCGGCTTCGTCGGCGCTGGAGGCCGGGCCGGTGTAGAGGCAGGTGTACTCCGACTTCGGGTTCTCCTTGTTCCACAGCGCGCAGCCGTCGCCGAGCACGGTGAAGAAGGGGTTGTCGAGGCCCTTCACGACGACCGCCAGCGTCTTCTTCTGCGCTATCGCGGGAGCGGCGGCAACGAGGGCGGCCAGTGCCACGCCGATCGCCATCAGATGTGAGTTCTTCATGTTGTCTCCTTCAACCGAAAGTATGTGGATGAACTGTCCTCGGGCATCGTCGTCGGTTTCACATCGTCTGCATGTGCCCGGCGTGTTTTGCATTTCGCGCTCGAGGGGGACGCGACTATAGGTCCGCCTTCTCGCCGCTGTCAGTAAGGGTTCGCAGCAGTAAATACCGATCGGCGTATGCGTGCATACCCATCTGGGCATCGGTGCACGAAGGGCGCTGCTGGAACTACCGCTCGTCGGCGCCGGCGATGGCTGCGATGCTCGATTGCGCCGAGTCGCGTTCGGCGTTGATCAGAGAGCACCAGGATCAGCGGCAGCAGCATCACCAGGCGGAACGTGTCCTGCCCCGGGCGCATGACGAGCAGCACGCCCGCGAACCCGCCGGCCACGCAGGCCCAGCGCAGCCACGACACGCGTTCGTGCAGCGCCAGTGCTGCCACAAAGGTCAGCACCAGCGGCGTGAGCATGACGACCGAGGTGAACTCGCCGACGTGCATGTGCGCCAGGCTCACAAACGCCAGCGCGTTGCTCAGGATCAGCAGCAGCGCACGCAGCAACTGCAGCCCGGGACGGCGGCCAGTGCGGAACAGCGTGGCCCGCTGGCGCGGCCACAGCACCGCGGCGGTGACGACCGTCTGGGTCAGGTAGCGCACCCAGATCGCCATCAGCACCGGCACCGTGGTGGCCGCGAACTTGGACGAGGTGTCGAGCGCGCCGAAACACGCCACGGCGACGAAGATGAAGGCGATGCCCCCTTTGCGGCTGGCGCTGACGAACGAAGTCGGTAGGGAGGAAACCGGGGCCATTGCAGAGCCCTGCCCGCCTCACTGCGCCATCAGGGCATTTTCAAGCGGCGCGGCCCGGCGCCGCTGTCCCATTGCAGCAGGCTGCCGTCGGTGCGCAGCGCGAGCGTCGCCGTGTTGCCCGCAGCCGCTGCGACAACGCCCTCGACCAGCGCGCGCGGTTCGGTGCCGAAACCTTCGCCCCAGGCCCACAGGGTGCCGTCGCTGCGAATCGCCACCGAATGGCGCGAGCCGGTGGCAATGGCGCGCGCACCATCGAACACGCGGCCCCAGCGATCGGCCTTGTCGCCCAGGCCGTGCGCGCCGAGCGGCCCGTAACGGTTGCCGCCGGTGCCCATGACCACTCCGCTCTGGCTCAGGTAGAGGGCGTGGCCGGTGTGCGCCTTCACGGCCACCGCGTCGCGCGCGGTGGTCACGAAGTCGGCGGTGGCGGTGAGCAGACCGTCGCCATACTGGCCGCGGTGCGCCAGGCCCTTGGCCCAGAGCGTGCCGTCGCGGCGGATGTAGTAGTCGGCACTGTCGCCGATGCAGGCCGTGGCCACGTCGTCGGCAACCCGCGCCGGCGCCGGCCGCGTGCCGCCGCCCTGCCACAGCACCTGCGCAGCGTCGATGGCGAACCAGCCCGACTGGCCGCAGGCAAACGCGGCCACGCCGGTCATCAGCGTGAGGGCCGCGTCGGGTGGGCCGTCCCAGGTGATCAGCCGTCCGTCGTCGAGCAGGGCGAAATACGCATCCTGGCTGACGCCCACTTGGCGCACGCCAGCGCGCAGACGCACCGGCACGCCGCGGCCGATCCAGCCATGGGCCACACCGCCCTGCAGCGCCATGTGGCGTTCGTAGTACGAGGCCAGTTGCGGGCCGGAGCTGTCGGCCAGGGCAGGGGGGCTGGACATGATGGCGTGGGCTCCGCTGATCAGCGTGAGGAAATGGCGTCGTTGCATCGCCGCGGTGATGTCAAGCCCGTGCGCCGGCGCGGCGCAGGATCTCGGCGATCGCGCGCTGGCCGCGCTGCTCGGCATGTGCCAGTGGCGTCACGCCTTGCGCATCGGCCAGTTGCAGCCTGGCGCCGTGTGCCACCAGCAGGCGCACGATCTCGGTGTGCGCGGCGCCACCGTCGCCGAGGATGATGGCCTCGAGCAGCGCCGTCCAGCCGAGGCGGTTGACGTGGTCGATGTGAATCTTCGTCTTCAGCAGTTCGCGCACCGTCTCGACGTGGCCGTGGTGCGCGGCCGGGATCAACGCCGTGCCGCCGTAGCGGTTGGTGCTCTTCAGGTCGGCGCCCGCGGCGAGGGTCAGGCGCAGGATCTCGAGCCGGCCCTGCGCGCCGGCATAGAGAAAGGGCGAGTCCTGCAGGTCGTCCTGGGCGTTCACGTCGGCGCCGCGCTCGATCAGCAGCCGCGCCGCATCGATGCGATTCGCGTGCGTGGCGGCGAGCAGGGCGGTGCGGCGGCGCGCATCGCGCGTGTCCACCGGCGCGCCCGCGTCGAGCAGCCGGCGCAAGCCCGCCACGTCGCCGGCAACGGCTGCGCTCACGAGTGGCGGGGCGTCGCCGCGTGCCCACACGGGCCACGCCGCGCCGCCGGCCAGCAGCGTGCGGCGCCTCACCGGGGTGCCCCTGCATCGGTCAACGCCTCGCCGTAGACCATGCGCGCGATGCCGGCCCAGCCGGCGGCGGCCTCGCACATGCGGCAGGGGCGCGAGGTCGACACGAGCACGCAGCCCGACCGGTCGCGCG
This sequence comes from Methylibium sp., assembly GCA_031414975.1. Lineage (GTDB taxonomy): Bacteria > Pseudomonadota > Gammaproteobacteria > Burkholderiales > Burkholderiaceae_C > LGRD01. The sequence goes on from JANOQS010000231.1 coordinate 34,156, forward strand.
TGCGCAGCCGGCGCGCCGCGTCGCGGATGGCTTCCGTCTCGGCATGCGCCGTCGGGTCGGTGGAAGTGACCACGCGGCTTGGCGCGGCGCCGACGATGACATCGCCGCGCAGCACCACCGCGCCATAGGCCTGGTCGCCGGCCCGCAGCGCCTCGTCGCGCAGTGCCTCGGCGCGGCGCATCGCTTCGCGCAGCGGTGTGTCTGCCGCCAGCGCTGGCACGGTCAGCCAAGGCAGCGCGGCAAGCAGGCAGCTTCGACGGCGAATGCCGAGTCGGAGACGGCAGGTGGGCATGCCGGCATTCTGCCCTGCGGGGCGTGCGGGCTACCCAAGCGTGCAGCGCTGGTCCGCGCACTGGACCGAGGGTCACGGCGGCCCAGTGAGCGCGTATCCCGGAATGCGTTGCAACTCGTAGCGTTACGCGATACAATTTCCCCATGATAAGGACGTTCCGGCACAAGGGCCTGAAGGTACTTTTCGAGAAGGGCAGCATGGCCGGCATACAGGCTGCACATGCCCCTCGACTGGCCGCCATGCTCAGACGCCTGAACGAAACGACAAATGCCCAGGGCATGAATCTGCCGGGCTGGGGTCTGCACCCGCTGAAGGGGCGCGACCTCAAGGGGCACTTTTCGGTGTGGGTCAGCGGCAATTGGCGAATGACCTTCACCTTCGACGGCACGGACGCCGTGCTGGTTGACTATCAGGACTACCACTGAAGACGGAGCATGGACGATGGCACGCATGTTCAACCCCCCGCACCCCGGCCTGACGCTGCGCGACGACGTTTTGCCCGCGCTCGGGCTCACCGTCACCCAGGCCGCGCAGCAGCTTGACGTTTCCCGCGTCGCGCTGTCGCGCGTGCTCAATGGCCGTGCGGCCATTTCGCCTGAAATGGCATTGCGCATCGAGGCCTGGCTGGGCGTGAAGCGCGGCGGCGAGGCTCGCCTGTGGCTGGCAGAGCAAAGTGCCTATGACGTGTGTCAGGCAGCGCAGCGATTCAAGGCGAAGCCGATGCGGGTTCAGCCGGCGCCCACGACCGCCTGACCATATCGATGTGGCGGTGCAAAGAGTGAACCGCCCCGGATTTTGAGGAGGCTCCAACTCTTGAGAAGATGGAGCCATGAACAAGTCAAAGAAGTTCTCACCCGAAGTCCGTGAGCGCGCAGTGCGCCTGGTGCAGGAGCACCGAGGAGAGTGCCCATCGCTGTGGGCGGCAGTCGAGTCGATCGCCGCGAAGATCGGCTGCGTGCCGCAGACCCTGCTGAGCTGGGTCCAACGCCAGGAGATCGACACCGGTGTCCGCGCCGGCGTGACCACCGCCGAAGCCCAGCGCGTCAAGGAGCTGGAGCGCGAGAACAAGGAACTGCGCCGTGCCAACGAGATCCTCAAGCTGGCCAGCGCGTTTTTCGCCCAGGCGGAGCTCGACCGCCGACTCAAGTCGTGAGGGAGTTCATCGACGAACACCGCGGCATCCACGGGGTCGAGCCGATCTGCAAGGTTCTGCAGATCGCCCCGTCGGGATACCGACGCCACGCGGCCCTGCGGCGCAACCCCGAACAACGCTGCGCACGTGTTCAGCGCGACGAAGCACTGGTGCCCCAGATCGAGCGCGTCTGGCAGACCAACCTGCAGGTCTACGGGGCCGACAAGGTCTGGCGCCAGTTGGCACGGGAGGGCACCTCGGTGGCGCGCTGTACCGTCGAGCGGCTGATGCGCCGGCAAGGGCTGCGCGGTGTAGTGCGAGGCAAGGTGGTGCGCACGACGATCAGCGACAGCAAGGCACCGTGCCCGCTGGACAGGGTCAACCGGCAATTCCGGGCCGAGCGGCCGAACCAGCTCTGGGTCTCGGACTTCACCTATGTCTCGACCTGGCAAGGCTGGTTGTACGTGGCCTTCGTCATCGACGTGTACGCCCGGCGCATCGTAGGCTGGCGCGTGAGCAGTTCGATGAGAGCGGACTTCGTGCTCGACGCGCTGGAGCAGGCGCTTTACGCGCGCCAACCCGAGCGCCACAGCAGCCTGGTCCATCACTCCGATCGCGGGTCGCAGCCCAGTACGTGGGCATCCGGTACAGCGAACGCTTGGCCGAGGCTGGCATCGAGCCCTCGGTGGGCAGCAAGGGCGACAGCTATGACAACGCCTTGGCCGAGACGATCAACGGGCTGTACAAGGCCGAGTTGATCAAACGCCGGGCGCCTTGGAAAACGAAGGAGGCGGTGGAACTGGCCACGCTGGAATGGGTGGCCTGGTTCAACAACCACCGCCTGCTTGCGCCCATCGGCTACATCCCGCCGGCCGAAGCCGAGGCAAACTACTGGCGGCTACAAGCGGGGGCCTCCGGCGGCCCCTGCGGGGAGCTTGAAGAAAGGAAAATCAAACAACCGAACAGCCAAATTCAAGAGACCACGCCGGTCTGACTTAAACCAATCGGCCTCCACGGAAGTCGGGGCGGTTCAACTGGCCGTTTCTCTGGCGGCTTCACGATGACGAGGCACCAACTACGCTGTCATCAGCGAGGGCGATCGAAGTGTGACCGCATTGATGCTCGCATCTGTCTACTGATGGAGGGTGAAGATGGAGAAGTTTCTGGCAGAGGCGGGGACGGTCTACTTTTGGCTGGCGATCGTCGGACTGCCGTACCTGCTCGGATTGCTGACCACAGCGACCTACGGGCCGATCTCAAAGGGGGTCAAGACGGGAGCGTCTAAGGTAAGCCAGTCGCTCGTACTGCGCTCGAAGAAGGCACAGGATCGAATCTTCGAGATGTGTGATGCGCTCAGCGATGCGGAGTTTCGAGAGCACACCCGTTGGCACACCATGATGACGCTCGGTTCGATCATCTTCAACATGCTGCTGCTGATGAGTACGCTGGCGGTCGCTTTCATGCTCAACGGATCAGCGGTCGTGTTCTTCGCAACTTACGCCAGTGGCGCACTGATGCTGCTTGCAGGGTGGAACACGTGGAAGATCGGCAAGGCCACCCGTACGCTCATCTTCTTGGAGCGCTCGCTACTGATGTACGAAGACATCCGCTTGCCTCCGGACCTTGAGAACTTCAAGTACCCGCCGAAGATCGGTTGAGTGAGATCCGGCACCACAAAGAAAAGGCCGCTACGAGAGCGGCCTGTTCAGTTCTAACTGCATGATCTATTTAGCATTCTGGTGCCGGCGAGAAGAGTCGAACTCCCGACCTTCGCATTACGAATGCGCTGCTCTACCAACTGAGCTACGCCGGCTCGGATTCAGGGCCTGTCCGGCCTCGAAAACGAAAAGCGGATTCTAGCCCAGCCCGGCAACACCACCAGATCACTTCAGGCTGAACGCGGGCAGCTTCTTGGCCACCGAAATGTTCTTCAGGGTCACGTACACCGGCAGCCCATCCTTGTACTTCGGCGCGTCCTCGCCCTGGATCAGCGGGCGCAGGTAGCGCTTGCACTTGTCGGTGATGCCGAAGCCATCCTTGGTGATGAAGTCGCGCGGCATGAACTTCTCGACGTTGGCGACCTTGGACAGTGGCGCCATGCCAATCTTGTATTTGTACGGCGAGTCGCTGATACGGTCCACCGTGGGCATCACCGCGTTGTGGCCCTTGAGCGCGAGCTCGACGGCCTTCTGGCCCAGCTCATAAGCCTGCTTCACGTCGGTCTTCGACGCGATGTGGCGCGCCGCGCGTTGCAGGTAGTCGGCCACGGCCCAGTGGAACTTGTGGCCCAGCGCTTCCTTGACCATGTTGGCGACCACCGGCGCGGCGCCGCCAAGCTGGGCGTGGCCGAAGGCGTCGCGCGAGCCCTGTTCGGCCAGGAAGCTGCCGTCGGCGTTGTGGCAGCCTTCGGAGACGACGACGGTGCAGTAGCCGTGCGTCTTCACGTGCTTGTCGACGAGTGCGAGGAACTTCTTCTGGTCGAACGGGATTTCGGGGAACAGGATCACGACCGGGATGCCGTGGTCTTCGACCAGCCCGCCGGCGGCGGCGATCCAGCCGGCGTGGCGGCCCATCACTTCCACCACGAAGACCTTGGTCGAGGTCGAGCACATCGAGCGCACGTCGAACGAGGCTTCGAGCGTGGACACCGCCACGTACTTGGCGACCGAGCCGAAGCCGGGGCAGCAGTCGGTGATGGGCAGGTCGTTGTCGATCGTCTTGGGCACGTGGATGGCCTGCAGCGGGTAGCCCATGCTCTCGGACAACTGGCTGACCTTGAAGCAGGTGTCGGCCGAGTCGCCGCCGCCGTTGTAGAAGAAGTAGCCGATGTCGTGCGCCTTGAAGACCTCGATCAGGCGTTCGTACTCGCGCCGGTTGGCGTCGAGCGACTTGAGCTTGAAGCGGCACGAGCCGAACGCACCCGACGGCGTGTAGCGCAAGGCTTCGATCGCCGAGGCCGATTCCTTGCCGGTGTCGATCAGGTCTTCGGTGAGCGCGCCGATGATGCCGTTGCGGCCGGCCAGCACCTTGCCGATGCGGTCCTTGTGGAGCCGGGCGGTCTGGATCACGCCGGCAGCAGAGGCGTTGATGACAGCGGTGACGCCGCCGGACTGTGCGTAGAAGGCGTTCTTCTTCTTGGCCATGGGTTCTCTCTGTTGAGGGTCGTTGGGTCAGGCGGCGAGTGCGTGCGTGACGATCTCGCGCACGTCGCTCGACAGCTCGGTGCGCGCCGCGACGCGGGCAATGGCTTCGCACGCGGCGTTGCGGTAGGGCTCGGCCAGGCGGCTCCAGCGGTCCATCGCCCGCGCCAGGCGTGCGGCGAGTTGTGGGTTGATCGTGTCGAGCGCCAGCACGTGCTCGGCCCACAGCACGTAGCCGGCCGCGTCGCGGCGATGGAAGGCGGCCGGGTTGTATCGGCACAGCGAAGTGAGCACGCTGCGCGCGCGGTTCGGGTTGCCAAGCGTGAAGTCGGGGTGGGCCAGCAGGGTCTTGACCTTGGCGAACACGCGGCCGTCTTTCTCAGGCGCCATGGCCTGCAGCGCGAACCATTTGTCGAGCACCAGCGGGTCGTCCTTGAACTGCGCGTGAAAGCGCTGCAGGGCGGGTACGGCGAGTTCGCTGTGGGCGTCGAGCAGTGCGCACAGTGCGCCCTGCCTGTCCGTCATGTGGGCGGCGTCCTTGAAGCGCTGGAAGGCGCGCCCGGGCCACACCGAGTCATTGCTCGCCGCCGCGTCCAGGCACAACATGCCCAGGCTCAGGTTGGCCAGCGCACGCCGGCCCGACGACACCGGGTCGGGCGTGTAGCCGCCGCTCACCTGGTGCGCGTCGAAGGCCCAGGCCCAGTCGACGCGCAGCGCCTGCGCCATCTGCAGCCTGAGCGCCTCGCGCGCGGCATGCACCTGCTGCGGGTCGACGCTGTCGAGCTGCTCGCTCACATAGGTCTCGCTTGGCAGGGTCAGCACCAGCTCTTTGAATGACGGGTCGAGCGCGGGGTCGCGCAAGACGCCGCGCATTGCGGTGATGAATTCGCCGTCTTGCGACGCATCGGCCGCGCCGCTGACTTCACGATTGACGCTGGCGAGCAGCCTGCGCAACGCGAGGCGCTGGCCGGCTTCCCAGCGGTTGAACGGGTCGGTGTCGAAGTTCAGCAGGGTCAGCAGGTCGGCGTCGGTCAGCGAGTCTGCCAGCACCACCGGCGCCGAGAAGCCGCGCAGCAGCGACGGCACGGGTTCGACGTCGAGGTTCACGAAGGTGAAGAACGAGCGCGCTTCGTGCAGCACCAGCACGCGTTCGGTGGCGCTGCCCGGCGGCTCGTCTTCGAGCTGCAGCGCCAGCGGCCGGCCGTCACGGCCGATCAGGCCCAGGGTCACCGGCAGCACGTGGGGCAGTTTGTCGGGCTCGCCGGGCGCGGCCGGGTTGTGCTGCTCCAGCCCCAGGGTGTAGGTGCGCGAGGGCGCGTCGTAGCGGCCGCGTGCGGTCAGGCGCGGCGTGCCGGCCTGCGCGTACCAGCGCTTGAACGGCTCGAGGTGGCGCGCCAGCGCGCTGCCCGGGTTGGCGTCGGCCATCGCCTGGGCAAAGTCATCGCAAGTCACTGCCTGGCCGTCGTGGCGTTCGAAGTAGAGGCTCATGCCGGCTGCGAAGCCCACGCGCCCGACCAGCGTCTGCATCATGCGCACGACCTCGGCGCCCTTTTCATACACCGTGGCGGTGTAGAAGTTGTTGATCTCGGCGTAACTGTCGGGCCGCACGGCGTGCGCCATCGGGCCGGCGTCTTCGGGGAACTGGAGCTGGCGCAGGTTGCGCACGTCCTTGATGCGCATCACCGCGCGCGCCGTCGCCGCGGGTGAGAACGCGCCTGCGGAAGGGTCAGCCGGGCCGGCCATGTCCTGGCTGAACTCCTGGTCGCGGAAGACCGTCAGGCCCTCCTTCAGGCTGAGCTGGAACCAGTCTCGACAGGTGATGCGGTTGCCGGTCCAGTTGTGGAAG
>JANOQS010000232.1:0-5691 GCA_031414975.1 Methylibium sp.
GCGCCGGCGGCGATCGCCTTGGCCAGGTCGCCCGAGTAGCGAATGCCACCGTCGGCGATCAGCGGCACGCCGCTGCCCTTGAGCGCTTTCGAGACCGCGTCGATCGCCATGATCTGCGGAACACCCACGCCGGTGACGATGCGTGTGGTGCAGATCGAGCCGGGGCCGATGCCGACCTTCACCGCGTCGGCACCGGCCTCGGCCAGCGCCAGTGCGGCCGCGCCAGTGGCGATGTTGCCGCCGATCACGTCGACCTTGGGGAAGTTCTGCTTGACCCAGCGCACGCGCTCGATCACGCCCGCGCTGTGGCCGTGCGCGGTGTCGACCACCAGCACGTCGACGCCGGCCTTCACCAGCAGTTCGACGCGCTCCTCGGTGCCGTCGCCCACGCCCACCGCGGCACCCACGCGCAGCTTGCCGTGGGCGTCGCGCGCGGCGTTCGGAAAGCTGGTCTGCTTGGTGATGTCCTTCACCGTCATCAGCCCGCGCAGTTCGAACGCATCGTTGACGACCAGCACGCGCTCCAGCTTGTGCTGGTGCATCAGGGCCTTGCCGTCGGCCAGCGAGGCGCCTTCGCGCACGGTGATGAGGCGCTCGCGCGGCGTCATGATGTCGCGCACCGGCGCGTCCAGCCGGGTCTCGAAGCGCAGGTCGCGGTTGGTCACGATGCCCACCACCTTGGGCCCCTGCAGCACCGGGAAGCCCGACACGCCGTGCTGGCGCGACAGCTCCATCACCTGGCGCACGGTCGTTTCGGGTGCCACCGTGATCGGATCGCGCAGCACGCCCGACTCATAGCGCTTCACGCGCGCCACCTCGGCGGCCTGCTGCTGAGGCGTGAGGTTCTTGTGCACGATGCCGATGCCGCCCTCTTGCGCAATGGCAATCGCCAGGCGCGCTTCGGTGACGGTGTCCATGGCCGCAGACACCAGCGGCAGGTTCAGCCGGATGTTGCGCGAAAGAGGGGTCGAGAGGCTGGTGTCGCGGGGCAACACCTGGGAGAAGGCGGGCACCAACAACACGTCGTCGAAGGTGAGCGCTTTGCCAAGAAGGCGCATGAGAAGAAGCTCCTGATGCAAACGGGAATTATACGGAGGCAACAGATGCAGGCACTCCGCCACGATCCGAATCCTTGACATTGGCCCGAGCCGGGGCCCGACCGCTACACTTTGCCCCCATGCAGATGCCTGGGTTGAAGATCATGAACAGCCGTGTGTGGATGGTGCTTCTGGCCGTGACCGGCGCCCTGCTGGCGCTGCCGGCCGAAGCGCAGTGGAAGTGGCGCGACAAAGGCGGGCGGGTGCAGTACAGCGACCTGCCGCCGCCGGCCAGCGTGAGCGAGCAGGACATCCTTCAACGACCGAACGGTGCGCAACGCCAGGTGGCTGCGCCGGCCGTGGCGCTTGCGAGGCCGGCTCCGGCCGCGGCATCGGCCGCGTCGGGAGTGGCGCTGGCGCCCAAGACGACCGAGCCGGAACTCGAAGCCAAGCGCCGCAAGGCCGAGGAAGAAAAGGCCGCCCAGGCGAAAGCCGAAGAACAGAAGCTGGCTGCCGCGCGGGCCGACAACTGCGGGCGGGCCAGAGCCCAATTGCGCACGATCGACGACGGCATCCGCATTGCACGCACCAACGCCAGCGGCGAGCGTGAAATCCTGGATGACAAAGCCCGCGCCGAGGAGCGCAAGCGCACGACGGAGATCATGGCGTCGGACTGCAAGTGAGCCCGCTCGCCGCCATCAAGCCTTGATTCGCTCGCGGTGCTTGCGGTAACGCAGCCGCCGCGCCTCCTTCGGGTCGACCAGCAGCGGGCGGTAGATCTCGACCCGGTCCCGGTCGCGCAGCACATGTTCGAGCGGGCGTAACTTGCCCCACACGCCGATGCGCGCCGCGGCGGCGTCGATCTCGGCATGGCGTTGCATCAGGCCGCTGAGCGCCAAGGCGTCCTGCACGGTGGCTCCAGCCGGCAGCTCCAGCGCCACTTCCTCCACTTCGCCGGCCCGCGGGCTGTAGGCCACGCACACGGCCAAATGCGAAGCCGGTTCAGCGCGGGCCATACACCTGCTCGGCGCGCTTGACGAAGGAATCGACCAAGGTGTTGGCCACCCGGTCGAACACCGGGCTCAGCACGGCTTCAAACGCGCCGTTCGAAAAGGCATAGCGGAGCTCGAACTCGATCCGGCAGGCCCGGCCTTCGTGCGTCGCTGGCTTGGCCAGCGGCACGAATTTCCAGTGCCCGTCGAGGCTGGAGAACGGCCCATCGACCAGTTGCACCACCACCGACTCATCCTGCACATGCACGTTGCGTGTGGTGAACGCATGGCGCAACCCGCTCAGCGCCATGTGCAGCCTGGCCGTCATGCCGTCCACGTGCTGCTCCAGCACGTCGGCACGTTCGCACCAGGGCAGGAACTGCGGATAGTCGTGAACGGCTGTGACCAGCGTGTACATCTCGGCCGGCGAATACCACAGCAGGACCGACTTCTTGACGTGCTTCATACAATGCGGAAATTGTAGGTTGGCCTCGTCATCCTGCTCGTGTCCCCTTCAGGTCCTTCATGTCCATCGCAGAAAACCGCCGCGCCAATTTCGACTATCACATCGAAGAACGCTATGAAGCGGGCATGGTGCTGCAAGGCTGGGAGATCAAGGCGGTGCGCGCCGGCCAGGTGCAGTTGACCGACGGTTATGTGGTGATCCGCGACGGCGAGCTGTACCTGATCGGCTGCCGCATCAACGCACTGCGCAGCGCCTCGACGCACATCCACCCCGAAGCCGACCGCACCAAGAAGCTGCTGATGCACAAGGAAGAGATCAAGCGCCTGATCGGCAAGGTCGAGCAGAAGGGCTTCACCTTGGTGCCGCTGAACCTGCACTACAAGGGCGGCCGCGTGAAGGCCGAGATCGCGCTGGCCAAGGGCAAGGCCGAGCACGACAAGCGCGACACCGAGAAGAAGCGTGACTGGGACCGGGAGAAAGGCCGCCTGATGCGGCACAAGGTGTCGTCAAAGGCCTGATCTAATTCAGCGCGCCGAGCGCCTGCTCCAGGTCGGCCTGCAGATCGTCGACACCCTCCAGCCCGATCGAGAACCGCACCAGGGTGCCGGGCCAGCCGGGCTTGGCGCGAATCACAGCCAGGTCATACGGCACCACCAGGCTCGTTGCGCCGGCCCATGAGTAGCCGATCCGGAACAGCCTCAGCGCGTCGACGAAGGCATGCACCTGGCTCCGGGTGTACTTCGCATCGAAGACCACCGAGAACAAACCCGCGGCGTGCGTGCACAAGCGCTGCCAATGTTCATGCCCCGGCGACCCCGGCAGCGCCGGGTGCAGCACCTGGGCGATCTCGGCGCGCCGCGCGCACCACTGCGCCAGCGTGCGCGCCGCCGCGTCCTGCGCCGCATAACGCAAGGCCAGGCTGGGCAACGAGCGCAGCACCAACTCGGCATCATTGGCGCCGATGCCCCAACCCATGCGCATGTGCGTGGCCTTCAGTCGCAGGTGCAGCGCTTCGTCACGCGTGGTGACCGAGCCCATCAGCACGTCGCCGCCGCCGGACGGGTACTTGGTCAACGCCTGCATCACGATGTCTGCGCCCAGACCCGCCTCGCCCGGCCCTTCGAGCTCGAAGCCGTTGAAGGCCACGCCGGCGCCCCAGGTGTTGTCCAGCGCGGTCAGCACGCCATCGGCACGGCCGCCACGGCCGCCACGGCCGCCACGGCCGCCGCTGGCGGCGCGCACCAGGCCGGTCAGGTCGGGGAACTCCATCGTCACCGAACCCGCCGCTTCCAGCCACACCAGCTTGGTGGCCGGCGTGATCATTTCCACCAGCGCCTGCGGGTTCATCGGGTCGTACAGGCGGTGCGTGATGCCCCAGCCGGCCAGTTCCTGGCGCGCCAGTTCGCGGCCCGGGCCATAGGCGTTCTCGGGCAGCAGCACCTCGTCACCGGTCTTCAGCAAGGCCATGTCGATCAGCGAGATGGCCGCCAGGCCGCTGGGCACCAGCAGGCTCTGCAAACCGCCTTCGAGCGTGGCGATGCGCTCTTCCAGCGCGAAGGTGGTGGGCGTGCCATGCAGGCCGTAGGTATAGCCGGCCTTGCTCTTCCAGTTGCGCGCCTGCTGCTCGGTGGTGTTCTTGAAGATCACGGTCGAGGCCTTGTGCACGCCCACCTGGGGTGCCTCGAAACCAGCCGGCGGCTGGTAAGGGTGGTGGATCAACGACGTGCTCAGGGATGGGCGCTTGGACATTCACGACCTCGGATTCATGGACCGGACGCAGTGTAGACGTGGCCTCGGTCGGGAGCCGCCGGCACAATCCATGCGAAGGAGGGTTGCGATGAAGAAGGTCAACACCGCCACGGCCGGCCAGACGGTCCTGGTGCTGCAAGGTGGCGGTGCGCTGGGCGCCTACCAGGTGGGTGTGTACCAGGCGATGCGCCAGGCCGGCATCGAGCCCGAATGGGTGGTCGGCACGTCGATCGGGGCCATCAACGGCGCCTTGATCGCCGGCAACCCGCCCGAGCTGCGCCTGGCCCGGTTGAATGCGTTCTGGGACCACGTGGAGCAGCGAATCGACATCGACGGCCCTTTCTCTGACAGAACATTCGCGCGCCTCGGCTGGGGCAACGCGCTGGCCAACTGGGCCACGGTGGCGGGCGGCATCCCGGCCTTCTTCAAGCCCAACCCGGCCGCACTGGCCGGCACGCGGGCCACCGTCGGCGTCGAGGCCGCGGCCTACTACGACACTTCGCCCTTGCGAGAAACGCTGCTGTCGCTGGTCGACTTCGACTACCTGCACGAAGGGCGCACGCGCCTGACGGTCGGCACGGTGCACGTGAAGTCTGGCGAGCTGCACTACTTCGACACGCGGGTGGACCGGTTGGAGGTCGAACACATCATGGCCTCGGGCGCGCTGCCCCCGGCCTTCCCCGCGGTGCGCATCAACGGCGACGCGTATTGGGACGGAGGGATCTATTCCAACACCCCGATCGAAGCGGTGATGGACGACCGGCCGCGGCGCAACTCGCTGATCTTCGCCGTCAACGTGTGGCAACCCGAGGGGCCGGAGCCGCAGTCGATCTGGCAGGTGATGGGGCGGCAGAAGGAAATCCAGTACGCCAGCCGCACCGACAGCCATATCGCCCGGCAGCAGCAGATCCACCACCTGCGCCACGTGATCCGCGAACTGCAAAAGCAGATGCCGGCGCAAAAGCGCGACGATGCCAAGGTCAAGGAACTCGCCGCATGGGGTTGCGGCACGACGATGCACGTGGTGCGCCTGCTGGCGCCGCGCCTCGAAGGCGAGGACCACACGAAGGATATCGACTTCACCCCGGCCGGCGTTCAGGCGCGCCGCGAGGCCGGCCTGACCGATGCCAAGGCGGTGATCGAGCAGGCACCGTGGCAGGCGCCTGTCGATCCGCTCGAAGGCATCGTGGTGCACGCGGCGGCAGCTCCGCGCTGATCACCGCAGCGGTCTGCGGCGGTCTACAGCGGCTGTGCGATCAGGTCGTGCCCTCTTGCGTCGACGATCCGGGCGCGCGTGAACTCGCCCACCTTCAAGGTCTTCGACGCCTTCTCCGGCGGCAGCAGGCGCACGCTGCCGTCGATCTCCGGCGCGTCGGCATACGAGCGCCCCACCCCACCCTTGCGGCCCAGCGCCGGGGCCGAATCGACCAGCACCTGCATCGTGGCG
>JANOQS010000233.1:0-3873 GCA_031414975.1 Methylibium sp.
CGCGATCAGGGTGGTGGCCACCAGCGGCTGGCCGAAGACCGCCAGCAACTCCTGCGTCACCTTGTGGTCCGGCACGCGCAGCCCGACGGTCCGGCGCGACGGGTGCGACACGCGCCGCGGCACTTCCTTGGTGGCTTCCAGGATGAAGGTGAACGGCCCCGGCGTGCCCAGCTTGAGCAGCCGGTACTGCTTGTTGTCGACGCGCGCGTAACTGGCCAGCTCGCTCAGGTCGCGGCACAGCAGGGTCAGGTGGTGCTTGTCGTCCACGCCGCGGATGCGGCGCAGGTTCTCGGCGGCCGATCTGTCGTCCAGGTGGCACACCAGCGCATAGCTCGAATCGGTGGGAATCGCGGCAATGCCGCCGCCGTGCAGGATCTGCGCGGCCTGCTTCAGCAAGCGCGCTTGCGGGTTGTCGGGGTGGACCTCGAAGTACTGCGACATGCGGCGATTGTCGCGCCGCCCTTGTTTCGCTGTGAGTCAGTCCGCCGTCGTGTCCGCAGCCACGGGCGAGTCGGGCCGGCGCACTGGCGAGGCCGTCCGCACGTTCAGCCACACGGTCGCTGCGCCGCTGACCGCGATCACCGCCATCCCCAGCCAGGCCCAGCCGTCGGGCAGGTGGGCGAAGACCAGCGCGCTGGCGGCCAGCGCAAAGGGAATCTGCAGGTAGATGAAGGGCATCAAGGTGGCGGTGGGCGCCATGCCCAGCGCCAGGATCAGGAACAGGTGCCCGGCCGTGCCGAACGCGCCCAGCGCCAGCAGCAGCACGACGTGGTGCGTTGGTGCTGCGCGCAACACCGCCCCCACATCGACGCCGCTGAGCAGCAGCACCGGTGTGATCGAGACCAGGCCGACCAGCCCGGTGTAGAAGTGCGTCGTCAGCGGCTGCTCCAGCGCCGCAAGCTTGGCGGTGAGTGCCTGGAAACTGCCGTAGGCCAGCGCCATCAGCAGCGGAAACGCTGCCACCCAGCCGAACACGCCGCTGCCGGGCCGGATGACGATCAACGCCCCAGCAAAGCCGGTGATCACCAGCGCCCAGCGCAGCGGCGACACCGGCTCGTTCAGGAACAGCGCGGCCAGGCTGGTGACGACCACCGGCGCGAGCATGCCCACCGCAGTGAACTCGGCCAGCGGCATGTACTTCAGGCCGACGAAGGACATCACGCTGGCCGTCATCAGCAGTACGCCGCGGGCGAGCTGGAACTTCGGGTGCGCGACGCGAAAGCCCGGGCCCGGGCGCAGCAGCAGCCAGGCGCCCATCGCGACCGCCTGGAACGCATAGCGCGCCCACAGCAGCATCAACACCGGCACGACGGCGCCGAGGTACTTGACGGAGGTGTCCAGCGCCGCGAAGCACGCCGCCATCAGCAGGATCAGGAAGATCCCGAGGCCGGGCCGCTGATGCATCGACGAAAGGAGAGGTGCGTCCCTGCGGCCTCAGGCCGGCCGCTGGATGCGCGCCTCGAGCACGCTCCACACCGGCGTGAGCTTGGCCGGCAGGTCGGGCAGGCTGCCCAGATCGGCGTGGCTTTCTTCGGGGCTGTGAAAGTCGCTGCCGCGCGAGGCGAGCAGGCCGAACTCCACCGCCGTCTTGGCGTACTTGGCCGCGTCGGCCGAACTGTGGCTGCCGGTCACCACCTCGACGCCGCGGCCGCCGTGCATCATGAATTCGGTGAACAGCGCGTACTCTTCATTCGGCGTGAACTTGTAGCGCGCCGGATGCGCGATGACGGCAACGCCACCGGCCTGCGTGATCCAGGTGACCGCGTTGCGCAGACTCGCCCAGCGGTGCGGCACATAACCCGGTTTGCCTTCGACCAGGTACTTGCGGAACACCTCGTAGGTGTCGGCGCACACGCCGGTGGCCACCAGGTGGCGCGCGAAGTGCGTGCGCGAGACCAGCTCGGGGTTGTTCACGTAGTTCAGCGCGCCTTCGTAGGCGTTGGTGATGCCGACCTTCGCCAGCCCCTCGCCCATTTCCATCGCGCGCTGGGTGCGCCCGCCGCGCGTGGCAGCCAGGCCGGCCTGCAGCGCGGCGTTGTCGGAGTCGAAGCCCAGGCCGACGATGTGCACCGTCACGTCGGCAAAGGTGACCGAGATCTCGGTGCCGGTGAGGTAGGGCAGCCGCAGCGCCCGGGCCGCGTCGCGCGCGCGGTGCTGGCCGCCGACTTCATCGTGATCGGTCAGTGCCCACAACTCGACGCCGTTGGACTTGGCACGCAGCGCCAGTTCTTCGGGCTGCAAGGTGCCGTCGGAGACAGCGGAGTGGCAATGGAGGTCGGCGTTCATTCAGGCATCAGGGCTCAGGCCCGATTGTAGAGACGCCGTCGCCTGCCCAGGCCGTTGGCCGCACTGCGCCCAGCGCGTGCAGCCGACAAAGTGCCGGCAAAGTGCAGCCGTCGATCCGATGCCACGCAAGCGCCGTCATGGCTCCAGGCGGATCACCCGCCCATTGCTGCTGTCGGTCAGCAGGTACAGCCAGCCGTCGGGGCCCTGGCGCACGTCGCGAATGCGTTCGCCCAGGGATTGCAGCAAGCGGTGTTCCTTCAGCACCTTGTTGCCGTCGAGCTCTAGCCGCACCAGCAGCGCGCCGCGCAGTGCGCCGACGAACAGGTTGCCCTTCCAGCCGGGGTAGCGCTCGCTGGTCACGAAGGCCATGCCGCTCGGCGCGATCGACGGCACCCAGTAGGTCAGTGGTGCCACCACATCGGCGCGCGCCGTGCCGTCGCCAATCTTGAAGCCGGTGCCGTACGCGCGCCCGTAAGTGATCACCGGCCAGCCGTGGTTCTTGCCGGCCGCCACGGCGTTGAGCTCGTCGCCGCCCTGCGGGCCGTGTTCGTGGGCCCACAGCGCGCCGGTCTGCGGGTGCAGCGCAGCGCCTTGCAGGTTGCGGTGGCCGTAGCTCCAGATCTCGGGCAGTGCGCCGGCCCGGCCAACGAACGGGTTGTCGGCGGGCACGCGGCCGTCGGGCTCGATGCGCACGACCTTGCCGTGGTGCGTGTCCAGCGTCTGCGCATCGTCGCGCCGGCTGTAGCGGTCGCCGAGCGTGATGAACAGGCGCCCGTCGCGCGCGAACACCAGGCGCGAACCGAAGTGGGCCGAGCTGGCGACCTTCGGGCTCTGGCGAAAGATCACCTGCACGCCGGTCAGGCGGTTGCCCTCGAGCTTGCCGCGCGCGACGGCGGTGCTGTTGCCGCCCTCTCCGGTGGCGGTGGGCTCGCTGAAGCTCCAATAGACCAGCGCGTTCTCGCTGAACTTCGGGTCGACGGCCACGTCGAGCAGCCCACCTTGCCCGCCCACGTCGATGCGCGGCAGGCCGGCCACCGGCTCGCCCACGCGGCCGTCAGCCTGCACGACACGCAATCGGCCCGCGCGCTCGGTGACGAGCATGCGGCCGTCAGGCAGGAAAGCCAGCCCCCAGGGGTTCTGCAGGCCGCTCGCGACGGTGATGGTCTTGGGGTCCTGCGCCACGGCGGCGGCGCTGGCGATGACGAGGGTGAATGCAATCAGGGCGTGTCGCATGGTGACGCAGGGAGTGCCGGGCATTGGCGGCGAAGCGCAGAGCATGCCCAAGGCGCCAATGCCCGCACGCGGGCACGGGTCAATGCAGGCGATGAAGAGGCGTGTCGGCCGGGGCAACGCCGGCCCCCGGCCCCCGGCTCGCGTCAACGCGCGATGCGGACGATCCGGTTCGTCATCATGTACAGCGCGCCGTCCGGCCCTTGTTTGACGGCGCGCACCCGCGCACCCGGGAACAGCGCCTCGCGCGAGGCCACGGTGTTGCCGCTCAGCGTCATCCGCCAGAGGGCTTGACCGGCCAGCGCGCCCATGAACAGGTTGCCCTGCCATTCGGGGAACATGCTGCCGGTGTAGAAG
>JANOQS010000234.1:0-8618 GCA_031414975.1 Methylibium sp.
ACAACGACAAGCCCAACGTGACCATCGTGCACAAGGGCTTGTCGTTGTCGACCGCGTACTGCAGCGCCTTGCGCACCAGCCGCTCGGTGCCTTCACGCGAGACCGGCTTGATGCCGATGCCCGAGGTGTTCGGGAAGCGGATCTTCTTGACGCCCATCTCGTCGATCAGGAACTTGATGAGCTTCTTCGCCTTGTCGGACTCGGCTTCGTATTCGATGCCAGCGTAGATGTCTTCCGAGTTCTCGCGGAAGATCACCATGTTCGTCTTCTCGGGCTCCTTCAACGGCGACGGCACACCCTTGAAGTACTGCACCGGGCGCAGGCAGACGTAGAGGTCGAGCTCCTGGCGCAGGGCCACGTTGAGGGAGCGGATGCCGCCGCCCACCGGGGTCGTCAGCGGCCCCTTGATCGACACCACGTACTCGCGCAGCACCTGCAAGGTCTCTTCGGGCAGCCACACATCGGGGCCGTAGACCTTGGTCGCCTTTTCGCCGGCGTAGATCTCCATCCAGTGAATCTGCCGCGCGCCGCCGTAGGCCTTGGCCACCGCAGCATCCACCACCTTGATCATCACCGGCGTGATGTCCAGCCCGGTGCCGTCACCCTCGATGTAAGGAATGATCGGCTGGTGCGGGACGTTCAGCGAATAGTCGCTGTTGACGGTGATCTTCTGCCCGCCGGCGGGTACCTTGATGTGCTTGTACATGGGGATGTCGCGCGCACTGCGTGGGGAGTGAGAGGGTGCGCCGATTGTATTCTTGCGACTCCGGCGTCAAGCGGCCTCAGTAGTCACCGCCGGCGCTTCCCGGCGCCAGATTGTCGAACTTGGTGAGCGGCTTGATGAAGGTCAGCTTGACCGTGCCGGTGGGCCCGTTGCGCTGCTTGCCGATGATGATCTCGGCCACACCCGGCTCCTTGCACGCGTCTTTGGTGTAGTACTCGTCGCGGTAGATGAACATGATCACGTCGGCATCCTGCTCGATGGCGCCCGACTCGCGCAGGTCGCTCATCATCGGCCGCTTGTCGGTGCGGCTCTCAACGCTGCGGTTGAGCTGCGACAGCGCGATCACCGGGCACTTGAGCTCCTTGGCGAGCGACTTCAGGCCGCGCGAAATCTCGCCGATCACGGTGGCGCGGTTTTCTTCGCGGGTGCCGCCGCTGCCGCTCTTCTGTTGCAGGTCGTCTACAACGATCAGGCCGAGTTGCCCGCACTGGCGCGCCTGGCGCCGGGCGCGCGCGCGCAGTTCGCTGGAGGTGAGGGCCGGGCTTTCGTCGATGAACAGGCTGACCTTGCCGAGCTTTTCGACCGCCTCGGACAAGCGGCCCCATTCGTCGTCCTTCAGCGCGCCGGTGCGCAGGTGCTGCTGGTCGATGCGGCCGAGCGAGCCGACCATGCGCAGCGCCAGTTGCGAGGCGCCCATTTCCATCGAGAACACCACCACCGGCAGGCCTTCGTTGGCGGCCACGTGTTCGGCGATGTTCAGCGCAAACGCGGTCTTGCCCATCGACGGGCGCGCTGCCAGCACGATCAGGTCGCCCGGCTGCAGCCCCGCGGTCATGCGGTCCATGTCGAAGAAGCCGGTGCGCACGCCGGTCACTTCTTCGGCGCCGTTCTCGTGCAGTTCGTTGACGCGGTCGATCAACTGCACCACCAGCGAATCCATGCTCTGGAAACCCTGGCGCGAACGCGAGCCTTCTTCGCCGATGCGAAAGATCTTTCCCTCGGCTTCGTCGAGGATCTGCGAGACCGGCATGCCCTGCGGGTTGAAGGCGGTGGTGGCGATCTCGTCGCTGGCGGCCACCAGCTTGCGCAGCACCGCGCGCTCGCGCACGATCTCCGCGTAGCGGCGCATGTTGGCCGCGCTGGGCACGCTCTGCGCGAGCGAGTTGAGGTACAGGATGCCGCCGCACTCTTCGGCCTTGCCCAGGCTCTGCAACTGCTCGAAGACGGTGATCACGTCAGCCGGCTTGGTCGCGTTGACCAGCCCGCCGATGGCGGCATAGATGGCGCGGTGCTCGAAGCGGTAGAAGTCGCTCTCGGTCAGCAGGTCGCCGGCCCGGTCCCAGGCGCTGTTGTCGAGCAACAGCCCGCCGAGCACGCTTTGTTCAGCTTCGATGGAGTGCGGCGGAATCCGCAGCCGCGCCACTTCATCGTCGGGGTGACCGGAGTTGCGGGAAGCGGACGGAAAGTCTGGAGAAGCGAGGACGGCGGGCATCGGCGGATCATACGAGCGCGGCGCCAAATCGCTTGTGGGCAAGTCTGTGGAAATCGGGTGGGCGAGCGGTGGACTGCGGCAGGAAATGCAGTGCACAAGTGCTGTGGGCCTGCCAGGCCGCAATGCGCGCCCCGAGCGCGACCCAAGCGTGCGCTAAAAGCGCGAAAGGGCCGGCACAGCCGACCCTTTCATCACCATGCCGGAAGGATGGCGTCCGACGTTCGTGATTACGCCGTTTCGCCCAGCACCACCACCTTGACTTCGACCAGCACATCGGTGTGCGGCGCGACCGACACAGTGTGCTCGCCGACCGTCTTCAGTGGGCCGTTGGGCATGCGCACTTGCGCCTTGGTGACCTTGAAGTCGATGCGGGTCAAGGCTTCGGCGATGTCGTTGTTCGTGACCGAACCGAACAGCCGGCCATCGACACCGGCCTTTTGCGTGATGTGCACCGTGCGGCCGCTCATCTTGTCGCCCAGCGCCTTGGCGGTGGCGAGCTTGTCGAGCGCGGCCTTTTCGAGTTCGGCGCGCTTGGCTTCGAATTCCTTGATCGCTGATTCGGTGGCGCGCCGAGCCGCCCGGGTGGGAATCAGGAAGTTGCGTGCGTAACCGTCCTTGACCTTGACGACGTCGCCCAGGTTGCCGAGGTTGGCCACTTTGTCCAGAAGAATGACTTGCATCAGGGGCTCCTCAGACGCGGTGCTGGTCGCTGTACGGCAGCATCGCCAGGAAGCGGGCGCGCTTGATACAGGTGGTCAGCTGGCGTTGGAAAAAGGCGCGTGTGCCGGTCAGGCGGGCCGGCGTGATCTTGCCGTTCTCGCCGATGAAATCGCGCAAGGTGTCGATGTCCTTGTAGTCGATTTCTTTTACGCCGGTCACCGTGAAGCGGCAGAAGCGCTTGCGGCGGAATAGCAGCGACTGGGTATTGCGTTTGGGTTTGCGGTCCTTCGAGAACCGACCATTACCACGTGGCGGGGGCATATTTGACCTCTTTCAGAATATCAATCCGTCTGGCGGACATCTTGCAAACAGTGAGCGAGTGAAGCGGGCTTCAGTCCAGCTCGGTGACATGAAACACGACGCCGCGGCCGTTGCGTTGTGAACCCAGGAAGCCGGCAAAGCCGTGCGTGCTTCCCATTTCCATCCCTGTCAGGCGTTCGGTGATGGCGCCGATCGCTCGGGCCTTGATCTCCACCGAGACCTGCCGGGGTTGGCCGTCCTGCGTGACCGACGATTCGTGCTTCAGGCTCAAATCGACGGCCGGCAAACCGGCCGGGGTGTATCGCAACGCTCCCCGCTCCACCAGTTGCGCTGTCAGAACCAGCCGGTTCATTCAGGGCGATGGCGATGCGGGCGCGGGGGCAGTGGTCAGGCCGTGGCCTCCTGCGGAGCGCGACGGTTGTCTTCGCGCTCGACCATCTTCAGCATCACCGACGGCGTGGTTTCAGCCTGGCGCTTCTGCACCGTCAGGTGGCGCAGCACGGCGTCGTTGAAGCGAAAGCCTGTTTCCAGCTCGGCCAGCACTTCGTTGCCGCATTCGATGTTGATGCACAGGTAGTGCGCCTTGGCCAGCTTCTGGATCATGTAGGCCATCTGGCGACGACCCCAATCTTCGACCCGGTGCACCTTGCCGCCGCCGGTGGTGACCACCGACTTGTAGCGCTCCAGCATGGCTGGAACCTGTTCGCTCTGATCCGGATGGATCAGCAGAACGATCTCGTAGTGACGCATTGATACTCCTTGTGGATTGAGCCACCCCGATTTGCGTCAGTCTGAAGTCAGACCTGGGTGTGGCAAGGAAAGCCTGCGATTATAGCGCCCAAAGTGAAATGGGCCCCTGGTTTCCCAGGGGCCCACGCTTTCGAGGCAGAGATATCAGCCGAGAAATCAGCCGATCAGTTCATCGGTCAGGTCTTGCCCAGGTTCAGGTCGGGGTAGCGCACATGCTCCACCAGTTCCTGGGTGTCCTGGCGCGGTGCCGGCGTCAGCAGGCTGACGACGATCATCACGGCAATGCCCACCGGCACACCGAACACACCGGCCGAGATCGGCAGGATGCCGAACCACAGCTCCACCGGGCTGGTCACGCCGAAGATGCCGCGCATCCACGGTTGGGTGGTGATCATGTAGTACAGCGTGATGCCCAGGCCGGCAATCATGCCCAGCGACGCGCCCCACTTGTTGGCGCGCTTCCAGAAGATGCCGAGCACCAGCGGCGGGAAGAACGCCGCCGCCGCGAACGAGAACGCCGCCGAGACCAGGAACAGGATGTCCGCCGGTTTCTGCGCCGCCACCGCCGCCGCCGCCAGGGCCACCACCAGCAGCAGGGCCTTGGAGATGGCCACGCGACGCGAGGTCGAAGCGTTCGGGTCGATCATCTTGTAGTACAGGTCGTGCGACAGCGCGTTGGCAATCGTCAGCAGCAGGCCATCCGCCGTGGACAGCGCGGCAGCCAGGCCGCCCGCTGCCACCAGGCCGGAGATCACGTACGGCAGGCCACCGATCTCAGGCGTCGCCAGCACGATGATGTCGCCGCCGATGCGCATTTCACCGAGCTGGAAGATGCCGTCGCCGTTCACGTCGGTCACCGACAGCAGCGTCGGGTCGACCCGGGCCCAGTTGGCGATCCAGGCCGGCAACTGGTCGATCGGTGTCCCCACCAGCACCGAGAAGACCTCGAACTTCACCAGCACCGCAAGCGCCGGTGCCGTGAAGTACAGCAGGAAGATGAAGAACAGCGACCACGTCACCGACTCCCGCGCCTGCTTGACCGACGGCGTGGTGTAGTAGCGCATCAGGATGTGTGGCAACGCGGCCGTGCCCACCATCAGGCAGAAGACCAGCGCGAGGAAGTTGCGGCGCGACGTGTCGTAGGTGTCCTTCGCCTTCTGGTCGCCGTTCGGATCTCCTGCGTACTGCGCGGCGTGGCGCGGCATGCCAGCCAGCGGCTTGGCGCGGCCTTCATTGGCCGTCTTGGCAGCCGTCCAGGCCTTCTTCGCGTCGGCCTCGTCCTTGGGCACGCCGGCGAGGGCCTTCTCGGCCGCCTGCACTTCGGCCAGAGGCGCATTGGCGGCCTTCAGGTCTTCGAGCTTCTTGGTGGCGGCGGCCTTGTCGGCGGCCAGCGCTGCCGGAATGTCCTTGAGCTTGGCGCCCAGGTCGTCGGCCCGCTTCTGGAAGATGGCGATGACTTCCTTTTCCTTCGGGTCGTCGATCAGCTTCTTCTCCAGCGCCGTCACCTTCTCGAGCTGGTAGCCGTAGATGGCCTGCGGGACCGGAATGCTGGTCTGCTTGATCGACAGCCACACCACCGGGATCAGGTAGGCCACGATCAGGATGATGTACTGCGCCACCTGCGTCCACGTGACGGCGCGCATGCCGCCGAGGAACGAGCACACCAGGATGCCGCCCAGGCCGACGAAAATGCCGACCTCGAACGCCAGGCCCGACAGCCGCGCGGTGATCAGGCCCACGCCGTAGATCTGCGCCACCACGTAGGTGAACGAGCACAGGATCGCCGCCAGGATGCCCAGGAAACGCGGCAGGTTGCCCTCGAATCGCGCGCCCAGGAAGTCGGGGATCGTGAACTGCCCGAACTTGCGCAGGTACGGCGCCAGGAACAGGGCCACCAGGCAATAGCCGCCCGTCCACCCGAGGATGAACGCCAGGCCGCCATACCCGGTGAGGTACAGCGTGCCGGCCATGCCGATGAACGATGCGGCGCTCATCCAGTCGGCGCCGGTGGCCATGCCGTTGT
Organism: Methylibium sp.; assembly: GCA_031414975.1. GTDB lineage: Bacteria > Pseudomonadota > Gammaproteobacteria > Burkholderiales > Burkholderiaceae_C > LGRD01. The sequence continues at coordinate 5,971 of JANOQS010000234.1, forward strand.
AGATCGCCGGAACGCGCCGGCCGGCAACGTAGTACTCGGCCGCGTCGGTGGTGCGGCTCATCACGCCGATGCCGGCGTACAGCAGCACGGTGGCGATCAGGAAGATGAAGCCGATGTAGTTTCGCGGCAGGCCCATCTGTTCGAGGATGCCGAGCACCACCACGAACAAGACGAAGCCTCCCGTGTACCACGTGTACACCTTGGTGAGCTGCTGTTTGAAGCCCTTGTTGGTGGTGGCGCTGAACGCGCCGCCGCCACCGGAGCTGGGTGTCATGCCTGCCATGTCATTCCTCCTCGATCTCGGCAACGCCGTATTCGTTGTCGAGCTTGTTCATGTAGTGCGCGTAGTACGCGATGATGAGGACATAGACGATCAGCGCGCCCTGGGACGCGACCCAGAAGCTGAACGGCCAGCCGAAGAACGTGAAGTTCAGGTCGCGTGCAAAGTACGCGAGCACGAAGGTCACGAAGAACCAGATGGCCAGAAGGATTCCGGTGATCCGGAGGTTCTTCTGCCAATACTGGCGATGTCTATCAGTCAATTGCATTGCCGTTGCCTCCAATGGCCCGCCCTTGCCGGAGCAAGAGCAACTTCGATTCCGCCCGGTACGCGCGTCGGTCGCGCGTGCCGGTGCGGGCCTAGAACCCCGTCACGCCAACAGCCCGGTCTCGCGCTCCAGCTGAGCGGCGACCTTGGGCTCGAACCCCTTGAGGTGGTCGATGATTCGCCGCGCCTCGTCGGTTTCGTGTCGATCTACATGCACCCGCGCCAGCTGGTACCAGCCATATGGGCTCATGGGTTGCAGTTCGGTGTTGCGCTTGAGGGCCTTCACGGCATCGTCGAAACGTTGCAGGCGGATCAGCACCAGGCCGAGGCCGTACCAGGCGCGGTCGAGTTGGGGGTCCAGCGCCACGGCGCCGCGAAAGGCACGTTCGGCCTCGTCGAATCGGCCGGCCTGCTCCAGCAGAAAGGCCAGGTTGAACCAGTGGGCGGCGCTGCGCTGGGGGTGCGCATCCACCAGCGCCTGGGCGTCGCCGATGGCCGCATCTCGGCGCCCGAGCTGGGCCAGCAGGTGCGAGCGGCTGGCCAATACGTAGGCGTCGCCGGGCCAGATCTGCAGCATGTCCGAGAACACGCCGAGGGCCGCTTCGCGCCGGCCCACCAGGAGCCAGGCCATCGCCTTCAGCTTGTGCTGCCAGTAGGCCCAGGTGCGAGGCGTCATTGACATGCTTGAACTCCGATCTCGACACACAGGTTGATCTTGGTCAGCGTGGCCGCGACCCAGACGGTGAACAGCAGCAGGCCGGTGGCAAGCGGAACGTGGCGGTCGATGACGACCCGTGGCGTGATCAGGCGCATGCCCTTGACGAAGGGCTTCGTCAACACGCCCAGCGTTTGATAAAACATGTTGGTCTCGCGCTTCGGGCCGGCCAGCAGGCCCAGCAGCCATTGGCCGAGCAGCGCCATCAGTGCAATCTCGGCAACCAGCTTGACGGCGGAAACGACCAACAACATGCAAGACCCAGGAAATCTGGCTCGACTGTTGGGCTCATCGCTTACCGTTGGCTTACACCGGAGGCCCCACTGCGCGTGAACCCCCATAGGGCTTACTCCTACCCAATCTGGCCAGGGAATGTTGCCGACGGGCGCCAGTCCCTGCCGGTTCGTGCGACTTCGTCCACATGCTTTGAGCACCCCGGTCCGGGGCCTGCCCGTACACTGATTTCGCCAGCCATCGGGGGCGCCTCTGGCCGCGCTCGACACCCGAATCACAGGCTGCGCACCGGACCTGAGCATGAGCAACCCCTCTCGAGACGCACCGCACTGGAGCAGATCCGCGCCCCTCACGGCGCCCGGCCGGGGCGCTGGCGACACCACACCGGGGGAACTGGCCGCGCCTTCCACCCAGATCGCGCGCAGCAGCGAAGACTACCTCGGAGAAACCGCCGTCGATGTCGGCCGCCAGACCCGGGCCAACGAGCACGAGCTGTTCGTCAGCTGCAACCCGGCGCCGGCCATGCAGCAGCAGTTCGAGCACTTGCGGCCGGAGTTCATTGCGGTGCACGACGTCGGCACGAACTCGTCGCTCAAGCTGCTCGGCAGCGTGGCCTCGGCCAGCGGTCGCCCGGTGCAAAAACTCGTGATCCGGCGCCAGGGCTATGGCACGGCCCTGGCGACCATCCACTTCGTTGAACTGCCTTCGGCCGGCGGCACCCAGCTGCGCATGTACAGCACCGATTGCGAGACCGAGCCCTCGTGGCGCCAGAGCCTGGCCCACATGCTGCTGGCCTTCAGCCGGCTCGGCGTCATCATGGTCGGTGACTTGAAGGCGGCCGAGATCGCGGCGGTGGTGACCCGGCTGCGCGACAGCATGGTCCGCGGGCCCTGGCACAACGAGCAGATGTTGCTGCTGCCGCTGGGGTCGGCCAGCAGCCTCGTCAACCACGGCATGGAACTGGCCCGCGACACCCACGTGAACGTGCGCACCACGCCGCAGGTCGCCCGCGCGGCCGACGCCTGGGGCTTCATCAGCGGTACCTGGAACCGCCTGACCGACAAGAGCCCGGCGGCCGGCAGCGCCGTTGCCGCACTCGCCCGACTCGTGGCCTCGGCCCCGCCGGCCTCACCGCCCGCGGCGGCAGCCCGG
>JANOQS010000235.1:0-17504 GCA_031414975.1 Methylibium sp.
GCGGTCGAGTTCGACGATGCGCGTGGCCACCGCGTCGAGGAACGCGCGGTCGTGGGTGATCAGCATCACGCTGCCCTTGAAGCCGCGCAACAGCTCTTCCAGCCAGGCGATCGAGTCCAGGTCGAGGTGGTTGGTCGGCTCATCGAGCAGCAGCACGTCAGGCACGGCCACCAGCGCCTGCGCCAGCGCCACGCGCTTCTTCATGCCGCCGGAGAGTTCGCCGATCTGGCGCTCGCCATCCAGGTGCAACTGGTGCAAGGTGGTGTCCACGCGCTGCTCCCAGTTCCACGCGTCGAGCGCTTCGATGCGCGTCTGCAGCGCGTCCAGGTCGACGCCGTCAGCGTGTTCTTCGTATTGCTGGCGCACGCTGCGGGCTTCGGCCACGCCCTCGCTGACGACTTCGAACACGCTGTGGCCGGCGTCGAACACCGGCTCCTGCGGCACGTAGCAGATGCGCACGTTCTGCGTCATCTGCAGCAGGCCGTCGTCGAGCTTTTCGAGCCCGGCGATGATCTTCAGCAGCGACGACTTGCCGGCGCCGTTGCGGCCGATCAGGCCGAGCCGTTCACCCGATTCGAGTGAAAGACCGGCGTCGTCGAGCAAGGCAACATGGCCGAAAGCGAGGTGGGCGTTGGAGAGCGAGAGGACGGCCATGCAGGGTTCGTTCGATTCAGTTTCAGTGCAGCAGCGGTTTGGGCTGCGGGTCGGGTTCCACGTCGTCGGTCACCACCTCGAGTGCGCCGCCGCGGTGGGCCGCCGTCGGGTCACCCTTTTGCACGATCGTGACGCCTTCGGGGCCGTCTTCGACGCACCAGGCGCACACCGTGCAGCGGTAGCGCATGGTCTGGCGGTCGTGGCTGAGTTCGGCGTCCATGGTGTGGATTGGCGCGTGGTTCATGGGGTGCTCCTTGCCGGCGGGTCGCCGCGGTGGTGTGGCGGTATTGCGGCGACATTTGCGGCGACATTGCGGCGATGGCTCGATTATCGACGCACGCTTCTCGACAATCGGTACGAGCCGTGCGCCCGCGGCACATTGTGGTCGGCCGGCCGGGCGCCTATGGTCTGGGCATGTCCGTCGCCCCCGCCCCCTTGCCGGCCGCGACCTGCGCGCCGTCAGTGCAGGTCTACGTGCTGAGCCCGTTCCGGGTGTTCGTCAACGATCATGCCGTGGACGACTGGCCGCCCGGCAAGGGCCGGTCGATCTTCAAGTACCTGGCCCTGCACCGCAGCCAGCCCGTGCCGCGGGACGTGCTGATGGACGTGTTCTGGCCCGGCGTCGGTCAGGACGCAGCCCGCAACAACCTGAACGTCGCGATCTACGGCCTGCGCAAGACGCTGGCGCGCGCCGCGCCCGGGTTCACGTTCGTGCGCTTTCGCCAGGCTTGTTATGCCTTCGACCCGGCGCTGCGGCTGTGGGTCGATGCCGAGGCGTTCATCGACCACCTGCACCGCGCGCAGGTGGCCGAGCCGCGTGGCGACGCCGCCGGGGCCGTGGCCGACTGCCAGGCCGCGCAGGCGCTGTACGGTCAGGCCCTGCTGGCAGAAGACCGCTATGAGGATTGGCCGATCGTGAAGCGCCAGAGCCTGCAGGCAGACTTCGTGCGCGTGCTTGAATGGCTGTGCGCCCATCATTTCGATGCGGGCGACTTCGAGGCTTGCGCCGGCGTGGCCCAGCGGCTGCTCGACGTGGACCGTTGCGACGAACCGGCCCACCGCACGCTGATGCGTTGCTACAGCCGCATGGGGCACGCCCACCTGGCCTTGCGCCAGTACCACTTCTGCGTGGATGCGCTGGCGCGCGAGCTGAAGCTGATCCCCAGCGCGCAGACGGTGGCGCTGTTCCACAGCATCCGGCAACGTCAGGCCGCGTGAGGTCATGGCGCGCTCGATGCGAAAGGCGGCGCGAGAGACGGCGGCCCGCCGGGTGCGGGCCGCCGCCAGAACGCTCGGGCAAAGGGCCCGAGCGGGCGTTCAGGGCTGACGCATCTGGATCAGCGCGTCGGCTGCGAAGCCGCTGCCGGTGGTCGGCCCGCCGTTGAGGTGCTGGATCACCGTGGCGATGCGGTACATGCCCGAGACCGGCTGACCCGTGACCGGGTCGTTCACGCCTTCACCCTGCAGCGCATTGGCGCCGACGTTCATGTCGCGGCTGTAGTTGGTCTGCCCCGGCACGACGGGCACGAGTTCGGTGCCGCCGATCTGCTGCTCCTGGCCCGGGCCCACGCTTTCGGCAAAGCAGCGCAGGCGGAACTGGCCGCCCAGGAAGGGCGCCAGGCCGGGCGGCACGGTCCAGGTGACGCGCACGCGGAACGCGACGTTGGCGTCGAGCACGGTGGTCGGGGCGTCGCCCGGGTCGAGCACCTGGCAGACGGTGTTGCTCTGGAGGTTCAGGCCTCCCCATTCAATGGTCATGTTGCTCTCCTTGATGGCAAACAGGTGAATCCCTGTGAAGCCAGTTTGGACGCAACCGCTTAAGCCGCGCTGTGTGTGCGCTAAGGGCGGAATCTCTTTCGCCTCATTCGGCACCCACAGTCTGAAGGGCGCCCGAGGCAGCGATCAGAGCCCGGCGCGCGCCTTGTCCAGCGCGCGCCAGAAGCGCGCGTCCTGTGTGGTTGCGAAGTTGATGCGCATCAAGGTGGTCGGCCGGTGCGTGGCGTGGAACAGCGCGCCGGGGGCGATGAGCCAGCCGTCGTCGAGCAGCACCTGCGCGAGCTGCTCGGTGTCCACGCCCACATCGACCCAACCGAACAGGCCGCGCGGCGGGGCGGCGAATCGGCAACCGTGCGCCTGCACGAGCCGGGCCGAACGGGCGCGTGCGGCGTCGAGCTTTTGCATCACACGCTCGGCGTGGCGGCGCAGCAGGCCGTGCTCCAGGCAGTGCGCGAGCGCCTGCTCGGTGAGTGCCGGCGTGGTCAGCGTCGTCAGCAGTTTGGTGTCGACCAGCCGGTCGACCAGCGCGAGTGGCGCGGCCATGAAGCCGACACGCCAGTTCGGCACCAGGATCTTCGAGAAGCCCGAGATGTAGACGGTGCGCTCCAGCGCGTCCAGCGCCGCCAGGCGCGGCAGGTGGGCGGGGGCGAGGTGGGCGTAGGTGTCGTCTTCGACCAGCGTCAGGTCGTGGCGCTGCGCGAGCTGCAGCAGGCGGTGCGCGCAACCGAGCGACAGCGACGCGCCGGTCGGGTTGTGCAGCACCGACACGGTGATGTACAGGCGCGGCTTGTCGTGCGGCTTCTGTGCATCGATCAGGCGCTCCATCGCCACCAGGTCGGGGCCGTCTTCACCGTGCGGCACGGGCAGCACGCGCAGGCCCAGCGCGGCCAGGCGCGCGTATTCGACCGACCAGCCGGGTTCGTCCACCAGCACGCTGTCGCCGGCGCGCAGCAGGCTGCGCGTCACCACGTCGAGCGCCTGCGTGGCGCCGATGGTGGTGACGATCTGCTCCGGCGTGGCGCTCACACCGTGGTCGGCCAGCTTGGTGGCGAGCGCGCGGCGCAGGCGCCTGTCGCCGGCCGGCTCGCCGTACTGCAGCGACAACGCGGCGAGCTGCGTGCCGCTGCTGACGCGGCGCAGCGCGGTGGCCAGCAGGCCGGCGTCGAGCCAGTCCAGCGGCAGCGTTCCCAGCCCCGGCATCGGGTGGCTGCCGGGCGGCTGGAACATGCCGCGAATCAGCGCAGTGGCGCTGATGGGCAGTGGCGTGCGCGGGCCGCCGGACGCAGCGGAGCCTGCGTCACCAGCGTCACGCGCGGCGGCACTGGCGCGGGCCGCGCCCTCCGAGCGCGGTTCGCGGACGAAGAAGCCGCGCTGGCGCCGCGCTTCAACCAGCCCCTGCGCCAGCAACTGGTCGTAGGCCGACACGACGGTGGACGGGCTCACGCCGTGCCGGCGCGCACACTCGCGCACCGACGGCAAACGCGCGCCGGGCGCGAGCAGGCGCTGGCGGATGCGCTCGGCAAAGCGCGCGGCGAGTTGTTCGGTGAGCGTGCTGTCGGCCTGGCGCGACAGCTCGGCGGCCGGTTGAGGAGACTCGGAAAGCATGGCGTGCCCTGTGGTTGTGCTGCCGCAGTCACCAGTACAGATGATGACGCTGGCCTGAAAAGTGTACTTCCTCTGTGCTGGTCTTGGCGATAGAGTGGCACGCATGAATGCTCTCTCATGACGACCGACCCGCACGACGAACGCCGCGGCCTGTGGCTGGGCCTGCTGGGCGTGGTGATCTTCGCGATGACCTTGCCGATGACGCGCCTGGCCGTCGGCCCGGCCGCCGAGCCGCAGTTGGCGCCGCTGTTCGTGGCCGCCGGTCGCGCCGCTCTGGCCGGCTGCTTGAGCGTGCTCTACCTGCTGGCCACGCGCGCGCCGCGGCCGTTGCGCCGCCAGTTGCCGGCCTTCGCGGTGTGCGCGCTCGGCACTGTGGTCGGCTTTCCGCTCTTCATGGGCATGGCAGTGCGCGATGTGGATGCGATGCACGCGGCCGTGATCACCGGCGTGTTGCCGCTGGCCACCGCGGTGGCGGGCGCGCTGTGGTTCGGGCAGCGCCCGTCGGCCGGCTTCTGGGCCTGCGCAGTGGCGGGTTGCGCGCTGGTGCTGGCGTTTGCGGCGCACCAGGGCAGCGGCCGGCTCAGCGCGGCCGACGGGCTGCTGTTGTTGTCGGTGGCGAGTGCGGCGATCGGCTACGTGGCCGGGGCGCAGTTGGCGGCCCAGATGCGCGCCGAGCAGGTGATCTGCTGGGTGCTGGTGCTGAGCCTGCCGTTCACCTTGCCGGTGATGCTGGCCAGCTGGCCGGCCACGCCGGTGCGCACCGCCGCCTGGGGCGGCTTTGCCTACGTGACCCTGTTCTCGATGTGGCTGGGCTTCTTTGCCTGGTACCGCGGCCTGGCGCTGGGCGGTACGGTGCGCGTCAGCCAGGTGCAACTGGTGCAGCCCTTCCTGGCGCTGCTGTTCGCGGTGCCGGTGCTGGGCGAGACGCTGGAGGCGACGACGGTGCTGTTTTCGCTCGCGGTGATCGCGATCGTCTTCATCGGCAAGAAAATGCCCACCCAGCAAGCGGCTGCGCGCAGCGCATGACAAGCATGACAACAAGGAGACCTCTGATGAACACCCCTTCCCCGTGGTTGGCCGCGCGCCGCGCGGCGCGCATGAACCCGTCGGTGATCCGCGAGATCCTGAAAGTCACCGAACAGCCCGGCATCATCTCGCTGGCCGGCGGCCTGCCCTCGCCCGACAGCTTCCCGATCGAGGCGATGCGCGAGGCCACCACGCGCGTGCTGCGCGACGCGCCGCGCGAGGCCCTGCAATACGCCGCCAGCGAAGGGTTTGCGCCGCTGCGCGAATGGGTCGCCGAGCACATGGCCGGGCACGGCCTGGCGGTGAGTGCGGCGCAGGTGCTCATCACCACCGGCTCGCAACAGGGGCTGGACCTGGTGGGCAAGGTGCTGATCGACCCGGGCAGCCACGTCGCCGTGGAAGCGCCGACCTACCTCGGCGCCTTGCAGGCCTTCGCGCCCTACGAGCCCGAGGTGGTGGTGGTGCCGTGCGACGACGACGGCCCGCTGCCCGGCTCGCTGGGCGTGGCCAAGGGCAGCCGCTTTCTGTACATGCTGCCCAACTTCCAGAACCCGAGCGGGCGCTGCATGTGCGAGGCGCGCCGCGCTGCGGTGGTGGAGGCTGCGCGCGCCATCAATCTGCCGATCGTCGAAGACAACCCGTACGGCGACCTGTGGTTCGACGCCGCACCGCCGCCACCGCTGGCCTCGCGCTGGGCCGAGGGCACGGTCTACCTCGGTTCGTTCTCCAAGGTGCTGGCGCCAGGCCTACGGCTGGGTTACGTGATCGCACCGCCCGAGCTGTGCCCCAAGCTGCTGCAGGCCAAGCAGGCCGCCGACCTGCACACCCCCGGCTTCAACCAGCGCGTGGTGTACGAGGTGATCCGCGACGGCTTCCTGCGCGACCACGTGCCCACGATCCGTGCTCGCTACAAGGCCCAGCGCGACGCGATGCGCGCGGCGCTGGAGGCGCACATGCCGCCCGGTTGCCACTGGAACGTTCCCAGCGGCGGCATGTTCTTCTGGCTCACCCTGCCGCCCGGCACCGACGCCACCGCGCTGCTGCCCCGGGCGGTGGAACTCGGCATGGCCTACGTGCCCGGCGCGGCGTTCTACGCCGACGCGCCGCAGCACAACACCTTGCGGCTGTCGTTCGTGACCGTCGCGCCGGCACAGATCACACGTGGCATCGAACTGCTGGCGCAGGCGTTGAAGGGAGCCGTTCGATGACACAGCACACCTTCACGCAGGTCGACGTCTTCACCGACACGCCGTTGCTCGGCAACCCGCTCGCCGTGGTGCACAGCGCCGACGCGCTGAGCGACGCGCAGATGCAGGCGCTGGCGCGCTGGACGAACCTGAGCGAAACCAGCTTCCTGCTCCAGCCCACCGACCCGGCGGCCGACTACCGCGTGCGCATCTTCACGCCCAGCCGCGAGTTGCCGTTTGCGGGCCACCCGACCCTGGGCAGTTGCCACGCCTGGCTGGCCGCCGGCGGGCGGGCCAAGGGGACGCAGGTGGTGCAGCAGTGCGGCGTCGGGCTGGTGCGCATCCGCCGTGACGGCACGCGACTGGCGTTTGCGGCGCCGCCCTTGCGTCGCAGCGGTGCGGTCGAACCGGCGGTGCTCGCGCACATTGCGCGCAGCCTGCGCATCGACGTGGAGGCAATCCGCGCGTCGCAGTGGGTCGACAACGGCCCGGGCTGGGTGGTGGTGATGCTCGGCTCGCGCGACGAGTTGCTGGCGGTGCAGCCCGACTACGTGGCGATGCAGGGGCTGGCGCTCGGCGCCGTCGCGCCGTGGCCCGACGGCGACGCGCAGTTCGAAGTGCGTGCGTTCGTCGCCGACGCGGGCGGTTATGAAGACCCGGTCACTGGCAGCCTGAACGCTGGCCTGGCGCAGTGGCTCATTGGTGCCGGGCTGGCGCCATCACGTTATGTGGCGAGCCAGGGCAGCGCACTGCAGCGCGCCGGCCGCGTCCATGTGGAGGCGCTTGACGGCCACACCTGGATCGGCGGCAGCAGCGTGAGCTGCGTGCGCGGTGAATTGACGCTGTGATTCAACTCGACCACCTGGTGCTGGCGGCCCGCAGCCTGGCCGATGGCGTGGCCTGGTGTGAAGCCACGCTGGGCATCGTGCCCGGGCCGGGCGGCGAGCATGCCTTCATGGGCACGCACAACCGGCTGTTCGGCATCGGCTCGGCGGCGTTCCCGCGCAGCTACTTCGAGATCATCGCGATCGACCCGAATGCGGCGCCGCCCGCGCGGCCGCGCTGGTTCGACCTTGACGATGCGGGCGTGCAGCGCGCGCTGGCCGACGGGCCGCGGCTGATCCACTGGGTGGCACGCTGCGACAACGTGCACGCCTCGGTGGCCACGCTGCGTGCCGCCGGCATCGACCGCGGCGAGGTGCTGCAGGCTGAGCGCAACACGCCGCGCGGCCTGCTGCGCTGGCAGATCACGCTGCGAGGCGACGGCCAACGCCTGTTCGGCGGCGCGCTGCCGACGCTCATTCAATGGGGCGAGGTGCACCCCACCGACACGCTGCCGCCCAGCGGCGTGGCGCTGACGCAGGTCACCCTGTGCGGCTTGCCGGCCTCTGTGGTGCCCATGCTGCCGGAGGGCGTTCGCGCCGAGCCGGGCGCTGCCGGGTCGGCGCTGAGCGTCACGCTGAGCACACCGCGCGGCCCCATCACCTTGCATTCAGCGCCACCCGAGGCCCCCCATGTACAGCCCTGACTCCCTCCAGGCGGCGATGCGCGTCGTGCGCGAAGCGATGCCTCCCACGCCGCAACAGCGCTGGCCCTTGCTGGAGCAGCGCCTGGGCGCGGCCGTGTGGATCAAGCACGAGAACCACACGCCGATCGGCGCGTTCAAGCTGCGCGGCGGACTGGTGTATTTCGACGCGCTGCGCCAACGTGAGCCGACGTGCCGCGGCGTCATCAGCGCCACGCGCGGCAACCACGGCCAGTCGGTCGGTTTTGCGGCACGCCGCCACGGGATGCACGCCACCATCGTCGTGCCGCACGGCAACTCGGTCGAGAAGAACGCCGCGATGCGTGCGCTCGGCGTCGAACTGGTCGAGCACGGCGACGACTTCCAGGCCGCGCGCGAGCATGCCATCCAACTGGCGGCCGAACGCGGCCTGCACATGGTGCCCTCGTTCCACGACGACCTGGTGCGCGGCGTGGCCACGTACTGGACCGAGTTCTTCGAAGCCACCGCCGGCCCGGACGCTCCCGAGGTGGTGTTCGTGCCGATCGGCCAGGGCTCGGGCATCTGCGCCTGCGCCGCGGCACGCGCCCACACCGGCGCGCGCGCACGCATCGTCGGCGTGGTGTCGGCCCACGCCACGGCCTACCAGCAGTCGTTCCGGGCCGGGCGCTTGATCGAAGCACCCGTCACGACCCAACTCGCCGACGGCATGGCCTGCCGGCTGCCCGACGCGCAGGCGCTGGAGATCATCCGCCGCGAAGTCGATGACGTGATCGCCGTGACGGACGACGAGGTGGCCACTGCGATGCGCGCGCTGTTTGCCGACACCCACAACGTGGCCGAAGGCGCGGGCGCCGCAGCGCTGGCCGGCGCGCTTCAGCAGCGTTCGCGCTGGGCCGGCAAGCGCGTGGGCCTCACGCTCAGCGGCGGCAATGTGGACAGCGCGGTGTTTGCGCGGGTGCTGGCGGGCTGACGGTCAGGCGCGAGCTGTGGCCACTGCGCTTCTGCGGTGAAGGCCTTGCGCTTCTCAACGCCCCAGCCGCCAGGCCTTCGCCACGTTGCGCCAGGCCAGCGCGCTCTGCGGATCGAGCTCTCGCACCAGCGCCGAATAGCGGCGCCAGATCACGAACACACAGGCCGCCAGCAAAGCCGCCATCACCGAAGCCAGCACGATCATCGCGCGCGCCGGCTTCGACTTGCGGTCCGGCGGCAACGCCACGTCGACCTGCTGCAGCACCGGCCCTTCCTTGGCTTCGTCGAGCTTGGCGACCTCGTACTGGCGCACCATGCTTTCCAGCAGGGTCTCCTGCAGCTTCAGCTCGCGCCGGGCACGCACGAAGTCGATCGCTGCTTCGGGGATCTTGCCGACCGGCATGTCCACCGCGCTGCCGGCGTTGCCGCCCTGGTTCGATTCCATGCGCGCCAGCTCCGAGCGCAAGGCCCGCAACTCCGAACCGAGGCGCATGACTTCGGGGTTCTGATCGGTGGCGCCGGTGCGCAGCACCTTCATCTGCACCTCGCGCTCGGCGATCTGCGCGCGCAAGGTGGCGGCACCGCCGATCAAGGCCTCGGCCTGCTTGTCGAGCACGATCATGCCGGACTTCTCTTGCACGCTGCGCAGCCCCAGTTCGGCCTTGATGAGGCGCTCTTTGGTGTCGTTCAACTGCTGTTCGAAGAACACACGCCGCAATTGCGCTTCGGAGACGGCGAGCTTGCCGAGCACCTTGGTGACCTCTCCGACGTGGGCATTGGCCAGGTCAGCGGCAAACTTGGGTTCTTCGTCGTCGACCTCGATGGAGATCAGGCCACTCTTCTTGTCCGACGAAACCCGGATGTAGCTCGGCAGCGTCTTGCGCAGCACCTCGTAGGTGTCGACCTTGTAGCGCGTCTTCAGGTCAAAGCGATCGATCAACGCACGCTGCACCGTGTTGCTCTTGAGCAGCGCCACATACAACTCGTCCGGCGTCTTGGCCCCCAGGCCGCCGGCCAGGCCGCCCAACGCACCCAATTGAGCCAACGCGGCGGCCGAGCCGCTTTGCTGCTGTGAGCCGGGCGGCAGCAAGGTCGCGCGGGCGGTGTAGATCAGTGGCGTCATGAAGGCATAGGCAAGCGAGGCCGCCGCGGCGACGGCAACCAGTGTGGCGATCAGCCCCTTGCCCTCGCCGATCCAGGTCAGCAGATCGACCAGCCCGACTTGCGGGCCGTCGTCTTCGAGCTCGTCCTGCGTCGGCGCCACGCTCAAATCGGTGTCGGTCGGTTTCATGCCCCGGCCCTTCAATTGCGCAAGGTCTGGACGGCCGCGACCCCCAGGCCGAACTGCGCAAAGATCTGCGACCAGTCCTTCAGGTTGCGCACCAGGGCACGGCCCCAGGTCTCGAAGTCGAGCTGGTTGGGCACGATCAGCGCGTCGCCCGGCTGCATCGGATCGCTCTCGATCTTGTTGCCGCCCCAGAAGCTGCGCCGGTCGCCGGCATGGCTCACGGTGCCGTCGGCGCGCAGGATGAACATGTTGGACGGTTCGGCAGCTTCGTCCAGGCCGGCCAGCCTGAGGTAGTCGCCCGCGGTGCGGCCCGGCTTCCACAGGAAGGCGTTGCTGTTGACGACCGCGCCGGCCACGGTCACGAAGCCGGGCCGCGGCGGCACGCTGATGCGGTCACCGTGGTCGAGCGGCAGGTCGGGCAGTTCGTCCAGCGTCTTGGCGTCGGCGTTGAGTTCCAGCGCGATGCGGCCGTTCGGCTGCAGGCGCGTGAGCCGGGTGAGCTGCGCCTGAGTGGCGGCGTTGCTGACGGCCGAGGCGCTGGCCGCCGTGGTGTCATCGCGCCGGTTGGCGGCGTCCCTGGCACTTTGCACGGCCGACAGGCTCTCGAGCCGGGCGATTGCCGCGTTCAGGTTTTCGCGCTGGCGCTGGCGGGTTTCTTCGCGGCTGAATTCGAGGCCGTAGACGTAGGCCTGGGGCGTCAGGCCCCCGGCGCGCGCGATCAACCCCTTGAGCGTTTCGCCGGGCTGCAATTGGTAGACGCCGGGCGAGACGATTTCGCCTTCGAGCGCCACCAGCCGGGTCTGGCGCGCCACGCCAACGCGCACATCCTTCTGGCTGTAGACCGTGACCACGTCGCCGGGAAGCAGCTCCAGGTTGTTCGCCTCGTCGCCCTGCAGCACGGCCTTGCCCAGGTTGAACGGGATCACCTGCGTGGTGAGGTCTTTTTCGAGCAGGCGCTCGATCACCGCGTAGTCCCAGTTCAGTTCTTCGAACAGGGTCGTCGGCGTCTTGCGCGGGCGCGTGCTGGCGTTGCGGTCGTCCTCGCGATCGACGTCGCGCCGCATGCCGGCGTTGCCGCGCTGGCCGCTGCCGGCGTTGTTGGAGTTGTTGGGGTTGTTGGGGTTGTTGATGTTGTTGGCGTTGTTGCCCGGGTCGCCGCCGGGGGTCGGGCCGGCATTCATGGTCGGGTAGGCGTTGGAGCTGCCACCTTGCCCCGTGTCGGCCCGGTTCAAGGTGTCACGCCGCTCGCCGTTTTCGGGTTCCAGCATCTGCACCAGCAGGTTCTTGCGCCGGTAGAAGTCGGGCGAGACCAGTGCTTCGCGGTCGGGGATCAGGTCGCGGATGCGCATGCCGGGCTTGTGCGCGTAGCGCAGCGGCTGCGCCACCGCGCCTTTCAGGGTCACGGCGTTGGCGAACTGTGGCGAGATTTCGAGCAGGGTCAAAACGTCGCCATCGCGCATGGGCTTTTGCAGGCCATCGCCATCGAGCTTGAACTCTTCGACGAAGCGCGCTTTGGCCTTGGACGGGTCGATGCGTTCGAGCTGCGCCCGGTTCGGGTTGGCCAGCACCGGCGCGCCGCCGGCAAAGCGCAACACCTCGCGCACCGGTTCGCTGGCGCCCTTCAGTTCGTAGATGGCCGGCGAGTCGATCGCGCCTGTCACCGCCACGCGCGCGCCGGCGGCCTGCAGCACCACCACGTCGCCGGCGGCGAGCTGGATGTCCTTGGACTTGTCGCCCTGCACCAGGAAGTCGTACAGGTCGAGTTCGGACACGGTGCGCCCATCGCGCTTGAGCGTGAGCTTGCGCATCGAACCGTTCGGCGCCGGCCCGCCGGCTGCGACCAGCGCCGAGAGCATGGTCGACTGGCTCGGCAAGGTGTACACGCCCGGCCGAACTGCCGGCCCGACCACGAACACCTTGACCGCTCGCAACTGGCCCAGCGACGCGCTCAGGTTGAAGTTGGTGAACAGCCGGCCGATCTGCGCGCGCAGGTTCTTTTCGAGGTCTGCGGCCTTCACGCCGGCCACGTTGAAGCTGCCGATCTTGGGCAGGCTCAGCAGGCCGTTGCGGTCCACCGTGCTGCGGTAGTCCACGTCGATCGAGCCCCACACACGCAGCACCACCTCGTCGCCCGGGCCGAGCGTGTAGTCGGGCGACACCGGCACGTTGTCGGGCGCGCGCAGGTTGTCGAAAGCCTCGGCAAAAAAGCCGGCGCCAAAAGGCGGCAGCAGGCGGCCGGTGGCGCCTTCGACGAATCTCTGGAACTCGCTTGGCCTGGGCGGCGGCAGGTCGGCGCGGCGCGGCAGCGGCTCGGTACCGGTGCCCGGCTGCGCGCGCGGGCCGCTGCCCGGAACACCGGTCGATCCCTGCGGGTTGGACAGGCTCGGGTTGGCAGCGCTTGTGCCCGGGGTGCCGGCCGACCCCGCACCCTGGCGGGGTGCCGTCGGGGGCGAATAACTCGGCGTGTTGAAGGTGCCGCCGGTGCGGGGCTCGTCGGCCGTCTGCGCGAACGCGGTGGCTGCCGCCCACAGCGGCGCCGTGAAGATCAGCAACAGGGCGGCGGAACGGGTTGCAACGTGGCGAATGACAGTCATGGGCGGCCGGGCACGGGGAAGCCCACGATGGTAACGGATGGCCGAGGGCGGTTCGCCGTCCGCCGCTGCGGCCGCCGGCGGACGCCCCGGCCAGCCTCAGGCCAGAGCGAAGCCCTGTTGCAATGCGGCAGCGCCGGCTTGAGGTGCGCCGCCTGCCCTGCGCAAATCCACAGGCGCTTCAGCTTGGCCGCTCACTCCTTGCGGTAAGCGTCGTGGCAGGCCTTGCACGCCTTGCCGGTCTCGCCGACGGCCGCCTTGATGGCGTCGAGGTTGCCGCCCTTGGCCGCCACGTTGAGCTTGCCCATTTCTTCCTGCATCTTGCCGGCGGCGGCCTTGAACTTGTCGGCCTCGGCCCAGATTTCCGGCTTGGCCTTGGTGTCGCCCTTGTCGGTGCCTTCGATGAAGGCGACATACGGCAGCTTGGACATCGAGGTGGCGATCTCGATGCTGTCGGCGGCCACCTTGGCGTCGAACGGGACCTTGCCGTTGGCCATGGCGGCCACGCGCCCGAAGTGGGTTGCCATCACCGTGAACACCGCCTTGCGGTACTTGATGGCGTCTTCAGGCTTGGCAAACTGCGCCGCAGCGGGCAGTGCGGTGGCCAGGCCGAGCGTGGCGGCAATCATCAGAGGCGTGGCGCGGAACAGGCATTTCATTCGGTTTCTCCTGGCTGGGTGGGTTTGCCGTGCGGGGCGGGTAGCGCGCAGCGCAAAGCACAGCGCGGCGCCGGAAGTGTACGAAGGCTTGCTGCGCGGAATTCCTCAGGCCCGTGGAAACCCCGAGACACTGGCACGAAGCCTGCTCGGCCGGTTATCTTCGCGGCTTCGTTCGTCCATACAACACACCTCGTACCAAACACCTCGTGCCGCGCACCCCCACCACCATGAACCAAGCTTTGCAGGCTGTCCGCGTCTGGGACCTGCCCACCCGCACCTTCCACTGGCTGCTGGCCGCGTGTGTGCTCGGCTCGGTGATCAGCGCCAAGATCGGCGGCAACGCGATGGTGTGGCACTTCCGCTTCGGCTACGTGGTGTTCACCTTGCTCGCGTTCCGCATTCTGTGGGGGCTGGTGGGGGGGCGCTGGTCGCGCTTTGCGAGCTTCATCTATGCACCGTCCACCGTGCTGCGCTACCTGCGCGGCCGGGCATTGCCGCACGAGCAGCTCGACGTGGGGCACAACCCGCTCGGGGCCTTCTCGGTCTTCGCGCTGCTGGCGCTGCTGGCGGCCCAGGTGGGCACCGGCCTGTTCGCCGACGACGACATTTCCAACACCGGCCCGCTGATCAAGTTCGTCTCCGGGGCCACGAGCAGCCTGTTGACGAAGTGGCACAAGAACTTCGGGCAGTGGGTGATCATTGCGCTGGTGCTGTTGCACGTGGGCGCTGTTCTGTTCTACCTTGTGCGCAAGGGCCAGAACCTGGTGCGCCCGATGTTGACGGGCGACAAACAACTGCCGGCGCAAGTGCCGGCGTCGGCCGACCACCTGCGCTCGCGTGTGCTCGCGCTGGCGCTGGTGGCGGCCTGCGCGGCGGGAGTGGCGTGGCTGGTGAGCCTGGGCGGGTAGACTGTTCCATCGCACCGCCGCCGTCCACGCCCCCAAGGATGCAACCGAACGACGACCCGCCGCGCATCAGCTTGCGCAGCCCCGACACACCGGAATTGATTGCCGCGGCCCGCGAACTGATGCGCGAGTACGCAGCCAGCCTGAACGTCGACCTGTGCTTCCAGAACTTCGAGGCCGAACTGGCCACACTGCCGGGTGAGTACGCTGCCCCCCGAGGCCACCTGCTGCTGGCCTTCGTCGACGGCGAACCGGCCGGCTGCGGGGCGGTGCGCGCGCTGCCCGATGTGGACTACGCCAACGCCTGCGAGATGAAGCGCCTGTTCGTGCGACCCGCGTTCCGCCGCTTCGGCCTGGGCCGGCTGCTCGGCCAGAGCCTGCTCGACGAAGCCCGCCGGGCCGGCTACTCAGTGCTGCTGCTCGACACGCTCGACGACATGGAAGCGGCGCGCGGCATGTACGCATCGCTCGGCTTCGAAGAGATTCCGCCTTACTACTTCAACCCGATTCCGGGCGCGCACTATCTGAAGGCAAGCCTGGCCTGATGCCGGCGATTGGCCCGCCGGGGTGTGCTGGCGGTGCAGCCGCTGCCGAGGGGGGTCACTTCGCACCGGCGGTGCTCTGGCGCACCAGCAGCTCCCACGGCAGCTCGCGCTGCGCCACTGACACGCCGCCGTCAAAAGATGCCAGCAGCAAGCCCGCGGCCTCACGGCCGATCAGATAGCGCGGCGGGCTGACCGTCGTCAACGCCGGGCTCAGCTGCGCGCTGATCGGAAAGTCGCCGAAGCCCATGATCGCCAGTTGGCCGGGCACCGCGACGCTCCGGGACACGGCTTCGAGCAGCGCGCCGCAGGCCAGGTGGTCGTTCGCAAACGCGACGGCGCCGACGGTCGGGTGAGGCCCCTCCAACAAGGCGGCCAGTGCCAGCCGGCCCATCGCAATCGCCTCGCCCTTGGGCGCCGTCACCAGGCGCACCTCGGCACCCGCCGCCCGTGCCGCCGCGCGAAAGCCGGCCCCGCGCTCGTGCGCGCGAAAGTCCTCCGCCACGCCGCTGTCCACATACGCAAGTTGCCGGTGGCCCAGGGCCAGCAGGTGCTCGGCCATCGCCCGGCCCACGAGCTCGTGGTTGAAACCGACCTGCGTGAAGTCGGCCCGCGCCGACGCGGCCTGCAGATCCCAGATCTCGATCACCGGCGTGCCGGCGGCCACTGCGCCACGCAGCAGGGCCAGCGCGGTGGGGGTGTGGTGCCGGCCTGTGACGATCAGGCCGCTCGGAAACCAGCCCAGCAGCGCGCGAATCTGCTCCTCCTCGCGCTCCATCGAGTAGCCGGTCGACGCCAGCAGCAGCTCGTGGCCAGCGGGCTGAAGCCCGTCGCTGAGGCCCTGCACCGTTTCGGCAAAAATCGAATTGGCGATGCTGGGAATGATGGCCGCGACGATGCGTGAGCGCCCGCTGGCAAGCTGCCCGGCCTGCTTGTTGGGCAGATAGCCGGTGGCCTGCAGCGCCACTTGAATGCGCTCGGCGGTGCCTGGCGCCACCCGCTGCGGCTCGCGCAGATAACGCGACACCGTGATCGACGTGACGCCCGCCTGCCTTGCCACCTCCTCCAGCGTCACCCGGCCATGGCCACGGCGTTGGCGGGGGAGCGGCTCCGGCGGCTTCGGAAAAGGGCGGGCAGGCTTGCTCATAGGGTTTTTGAGGATGGACGAAAAGGTGATCCGCCGCTAATGTTACCGCTAACATTCTTGCCGCCCCCTAAGTAAAACCCTGACACGCAGCGAGCCGCCCAGGGCGCGCGCTGCACCCGCCCTTCATGTCCAAAACCCTTGCCGATCTGCGCAGCCGCCGCTGGTTCTCCGCCGGCGACATGCGCGCGTTTGCGCACCGGCAACGCGCGCAGCAGATGGGCCTGCGGCGCGAAGATGTTCTGGACAAACCCATCATCGCCATCATCAACACCTGGAGCGACTTGTCGCCCTGCCACGCCCACCTGCGCGAGCGCGCCGAGAGCGTCAAGCGCGGCGTGCTGATGGCGGGCGGTTGTCCCTTCGAGCTGCCCGCCATGAGCCTGGGCGAGGTGATGGTCAAGCCGACCACCATGCAGTACCGCAACTTTCTCGCGATGGAGGTGGAGGAATTGCTGCGCTCGCTGCCGATCGACGGCGCGGTGCTGCTGGCCGGTTGCGACAAGACCACGCCCGGCACCTTGATGGGCGCCATCAGCATGGGCCTGCCCACGATCTTCTGCCCCGCCGGGCCGATGCTGAACGACCGCCACCAGGGCAAGACCGTGGGCGCCGGCACGCACACCCGCATGTTCTGGGACGAGTACCAGGCCGGCAAGATCGACCCGGCCGAGTGGGTGCACCTCGAATCACGCATGACCCGTTCGCCCGGCACCTGCAACACCATGGGCACCGCCAGCACCATGACCAGCATGACCGAGGCGCTCGGCCTGGCGCTGCCGGGCGCAACCAGCATCCCGGCGATGGACTCGGCGCACACGCGCATGGCCACGGCCTGCGGCGAGCGCATCGTGCAAATGGTGTGGGACGACCTGACGCCGCAGCGCATCCTCACACGCGGCTCCTTCATGAATGCCGTGGCGGTGCAGATGGCGCTGGGCGGCTCGACCAACGCGGCCGTGCACATCATCGCGCTGGCGCGGCGCGCGGGCGTCGAGCTCACGCTGGACGATCTGGACGCGGTGAGCCGGCGCATCCCGGTGATCGCCAACCTGTTCCCCAGCGGCGACAGGCTGATGGAAGACTTCTATTACGCGGGCGGGCTGCCGGCGCTGATGAACGTGATCGCGCACGAACTGTCGCTGGGCGAGTTGACCGTCACCGGCCGCAGCGTGGCCGACAACCTGCGCGGCCGCGAGGTGCTCGACGCCGAAGTCATCCGCCCGCTGACCCGACCCGTGAGCCAGGGCGGCACCTTGGCCGTGCTGCGCGGCAACCTGGCGCCGGAAGGGGCGGTGATGAAGGCCTCGGCTGCGAACCCGAAATTCTTCAAGCACCGTGGCCGCGCGCTGGTGTTCGACAGCCAGCCGCAAATGCAGGCTGCCATGCTCGACCCCGACCTCGACGTCGATCAAGACACCGTTCTGGTGCTGCGCAACGCCGGCCCGGTGGGCGCGCCGGGCATGCCCGAATGGGGCGGCCTGCCCATCCCCAGGAAGCTGCTCCAGCAAGGCGTGCGTGACATGCTGCGCCTGTCGGACGCACGCATGAGCGGCACGCACTACGGCAGTTGCGTGCTGCACATCTCGCCCGAAAGCGCCGTGGGCGGGCCGCTCGCGCTGGTGCAGACCGGCGACACCATTGCCATCGA
>JANOQS010000236.1:0-9186 GCA_031414975.1 Methylibium sp.
ACCGCCACGCCTTCGGGCGCCACGTCGGTGGAAATCCAGTTGTGCGGCAGGCGCGGGCCGGTCAGCACCAGGTGGCCGGGCTCGAAGTGGCCGATGTAGTCGCCCACGAACACTTTGCCGCGCGTGCGCACGATCAGGTGCAGTTCGTACTCTTCGTGGTAGTGCCAGCGCACCAGCGGGTTCGGAAACCCATGTTCGAGGCAGCGCACGTAGCCGTAGCTTCCCTCGGGCTCGTAACCGAGCGCCGGGTCGCGGACGAAGTCGTGCTCGAGCTCAGGGCCGCGCGGCTGCTTCAGGGTCATGGCATCACGTTCACATCGGATGTCGATGGTAGCCAGGCGCGGGCGCGTTCAGCCATCGGTGTTCTCCTTGATGAAGCGGTGCACCGTGTCCACACCCTGGCGGATCGCCGCCGTCAGCACCGGGTCGCCGGCCAGCGGTCCCCACAGCAACGGGTCGCGGCAGAAGGCGGCCAGCGGGTCGGGCGCGGCGAAGAAGGCGTGTGCTGCGGCCGGGTCCATCACGCCGTCCTGGTAGGGGTGGATCAGTTCGCCACGGTGCCAGCGGCCGAGGTAGACGAAGAACAGCGCCGGCAGCAGCGCGGTGCTGTGCAGGGGCGCGCCGCGCGCCATGCACTCGCGCAGGGTCGGCACGATGAAGCCGGGGATCTTGGAGAAGCCGTCCATCGCCACACGCTGGTTGGTGTCGCGCACGTACGGGTTGCCGAAGCGTTCGAGCACCACGTCGCGGTACGCGGGCAGGTCGATCGGGCTCGGGTGTTCCTTCGTGTCGAGACACGGGATCACGTCGTTCGTGACGTAGTCGAACGCCATCTGCCGGATCGCCGGGTGGGCCATGTCTTCGTGGATGAAGCTCAACCCGCACAGGCTGCCGGCCCAGGCCACGCAACTGTGGGTGGCGTTGAGGATGCGGATCTTCGCTTCTTCATGTGCGTGCACCGATCCGACCATCTGCGCGCCGACCTTCTCCCAGGCCGGGCGGCCGGCGATGAAGTCGTCTTCGATGACCCACTGGATGAAGCTCTCGCCCATCACCGGCGCGCGGTCGTCCCAGCCGGTGGTGGCCTTCACTCTTTCAGCCACATCGGGCGCCGGTCGCGGCGTGATGCGGTCGACCATGTCGCACGGGCAGGTGGTGTTCTTCTCGACCCAGTCGCGCAACGCGGTTTCGCCGCGGCGCTGCAGAAAGTCGAGCAGCCCGGCCCGAAAGCGCGTGCCGTTGCTGCGCAGGTTGTCGCAGTTCAGCAAGGTCACCGGCGCGCCGCCACGCTTGAGCCGTTCGCGCAGGATCGCGGCCACGGCGCCATAGATCGTGCTGCGGGTGCTGCCGTCGAGGTCGCTGCGCAGGTCGGCGTAGGCCAGGTCGAGCTGGTTCTTTGCGTCGAGGTAGTAACCCGCTTCGGTGACGGTGAACGAGATGATGCGTGTGGCCGGGTCGGCGCCCACGTCGATCAGCCGCGCCAGGCTCGTGTCGAAGGCAATCACCTCGCTGATTGAGCGGATGCGCTCGTAACGCCGCTCCCCGGCCGGCGAGACCGTTTCGAGCGTGTACTCGCCGCGCTGCGCGGCCAGCGCGGCCATCGTGTCGGCCATGTCGTTGCGGATGTTGCCGCCGACTATTGCCCAGCTGCGGTCCCCCGTCTCGCGCAGCTCGTGCAGGTAGACGGCCTGGTGGGCCCGGTGAAACGACCCGAGCCCGATGTGAAGAATGACGTTGCCGGTGGCAGATGCCGCGCTCATTCAGACCTCACTGTGCCCGTGCCGCGACCGTGTGCCCCTGGCGGTCGAACAGGTGGAACGACGACGGCGCGATGTCCAGCCCGACCGCGTCGCCCGGCCGCAGCGAGGTGCGCTCGCTCTGGCGTGCCACCAGTTGCACGCCCTGCTTGGCGCCACCGACCTGGGCGTAGATCAGCGTGTCGGCGCCGAGTGACTCGACCAGTTCGACCTGGCCCGTCAGCTTGCCGGTGCCGACCGGCCGCACCATCACGTTCTCGGGCCGCACGCCGATGAAACCGTCGGGCGCATTGGCAGCACCCACCACATCGCGCAAGGCCGGCAGCGACGTCGTGTCGATCACGTTCATCTGCGGCGTGCCGATGAACTGCGCGACGAACTGGTTCGCCGGCTTGTCGTACAGCGCCAGCGGCGAGCCGACCTGCTCGATCGCGCCGTCGCGCAGCACCACCACGCGGTCGGCCAGGGTCATGGCCTCGACCTGGTCGTGCGTCACGTAGATCGTGGTCGCCCCCAGGTCGCGGTGCAGCTTGGCGATCTCCACCCGCGTCTGGCCGCGCAGCGCGGCGTCCAGGTTGGACAGGGGCTCGTCGAACAGGAACACCTTGGGCGCGCGCACGATCGCGCGGCCGATGGCCACGCGCTGGCGCTGGCCGCCCGACAACTCCTTGGGCGTGCGGTGCAGGTAGTTCGTCAGGTTCAGGATCTCGGCCGCGCGGCCGACCTTCTCCATGATGACCGCCTTGTCCACATTGGCCAGGCGCAGCGCGAACGACATGTTGTCGAACACGCTCATGTGCGGGTACAGCGCGTAACTCTGGAACACCATCGCCAGGTCGCGCTTGCTGCTGGGCAGCTTGGTGATGTCGCGCCCGTCCAGGTGCAGGCTGCCGCCGTCGATGTCGGTCAGCCCGGCGATCATGCGCAGCAGGGTCGACTTGCCGCAACCGGAAGGGCCGACGAAGACGACGAATTCGCCTTTTTCGATCGACAGGTTCACGCCCTTGATGGCGCGCAGTTCGCCGAAGAATTTTTCGACGCCCTTGAGTTCGAGGAATGCCATGGTGTGTGTCTCCAGGTGTTCTTTACTTGACGGCGCCAAAGGTCAGGCCTTGGACCAACTGCTTCTGGCTGAACCAGCCGACCACGACGATCGGTGCGATCGCCATCAGCGAGGCGGCCGACAACTTGGCCCAGAACAGGCCCTCGGGGCTGGAGTACGAAGCGATCAAGGTGGCCAGGGTGCCGGCCTTGGCCGAGCTGAGGTTGAGCGACCAGAACGCCTCGTTCCAG
The DNA here is from genome assembly GCA_031414975.1 of Methylibium sp. Lineage (GTDB taxonomy): Bacteria > Pseudomonadota > Gammaproteobacteria > Burkholderiales > Burkholderiaceae_C > LGRD01. Next base: position 3,051 of record JANOQS010000236.1, read on the forward strand.
CTCAGCACCAGGCACAGCAGGCCGGTGGACGACAAGGTGCCCATCGCGAGCGGCCGGATCACGTGCATGAATTCGCCCCACACGTTGGCGCCGTCCATGCGCGCGGCTTCCAGGATGTCGGGCGGTATGTCCTTGAAGCCCGAATACAGCATCCACACCATGATCGGCAGGTTCGACAAGGTGAACACGATGATCAGCGCCGTCAGCGAGTCGAGCAAGCCGGCGGTCTGCGCCATCACGTAGACCGGCACCAGCGCGCCCACCGCAGGCATCATCTTGGTGGACAACATCCACATCAGGATGTCGCGCGTCTTCTTGGTGCGGAAGAACGCCATCGAGTAGGCCGCGGGCGCCGCGATCATCAGGCCCAGGATCGTCGAGACCACGCTGGTGATGACCGAGTTCTTCGCGAACAGAAAGTAGTCGCTGCGCACATTGACCTCCTCGAAGCTCTCCATCGTCGGGGTGAAGAAGATCTGTGGCGGAATGGCGATGGCCTGCTGCTCGGTCTTGAAGGCCGTGATGACCAGCCAGATGAGCGGGAACACGATCAGCAAGGTGATGCCCCAGGCGGCCACGGTGCGAACGATCAGGGTGAAGTGCTTCATGGTGTTCCTTGGCGGGTGTCAGTCGAGGCGTCAGTCAAGGTTCTTGCCGATCATGCGGATCAGGAACACCGCGGCGATGTTGGCCAGCACCACCGCGAACAGCGCGCCGGCCGAAGCCACGCCGACGTCGAAGTTCATCAGCGCCTGCTTGAAGATCAGGAACGCGACGTTGGTGCTTTCATTGCCGGGCCCGCCGCCGGTGGTCGTGAAGATCTCGGCGAACACGCTCATCAGGAAAATCATCTCGATCATCACGACGACCGCGATCGGCCGGCCCAGGTGCGGCAGGGTGAGGAACCAGAACTTCTGGAAGGCGTTGGCGCCGTCCATGCCGGCCGCTTCCATCTGGTCGCGGTCGAGCGACTGCAGCGAGGTGATGAAGATCAGGCAGGCGAACGGCAACCACTGCCACGCCACCATCAGGATCACCGAGAACAGCGGGTGGTTGGTGAGCCAGTCCACCGGTTCCATGCCGAAGAACAGCGCCACCTGCGCCAGCACGCCGTAGACCGGGTTCATCATCATGTGCTTCCACAGCAGCGCGTTGGCGGTGGGCATCACGAAGAACGGCGAGATCAACAGCACGCGCACGATGCCGCGGCCGGGGAAGGCGTCGTTGACGAGCAGCGCCAGCGCCACGCCCAGGATCACCGTGATGGCGATCACCGAGCCCAGCAGCAGCAGCGTGTTCCAGACCGACGGGCCGAAGTCGGGGTCGGTCACGAAGTAGGCGTAGTTCTCGAGCCCGAGGAAGGTCTTCTCGCCGGGCTGCATCAGGTTGTAGCGCACCAGCGAGAAGTAGATCGTCATCGCCAGCGGCACGATCATCCACAGGAACAGCGTGATGACGGCCGGGGCCATCAGCGTGCGGGGCAGCAGTCGGTTCATGGCAATGCGTCTCCATGCCATCGTCGTTGGGCGGCGAGGCTTTTCTTTTCACCCTCCCCAAGGGCCACGAAGGGGCCCCTCGGGGCCCAAGGGGAGGGCAGGGGTGGGGGCCCGCGTGGAGGAACCCCCGGGCCACTTACTTGTAGTAGCCGCCCTTCTTCATTTCCCGATCGGCTGCCGTCTGCGCCGCCTTCAGCGCCTGGTCCACCGTGGCCTTGCCGGCCAGGGCCGAGCTCATCTGCTGGCCGACCGCAATGCCGATCGCCTGGAACTCGGGGATCGCTGCGAACTGCACGCCCACGTACGGGCTCTTGGGCAAGGTGCTGTCGTTCGGGTTCGCGCTGTCGATCGCCTTCTTCTCGGCCTCGGCAAACTTGGCCGCCTTCAGGAACTCGGGGTTCGCGTAGGTCGACTTGCGGGTGCCGGTGGGCACTGCAGCCCAGCCCTTTTCCTTCGCGACCAGGTTGATGTACTCCTTCGACGTCGCCCACGTAACGAACTTCTGGGCTTCGGCGGCGTTCTTGGTGCCAGCCGGAATCGCCAGCGCCCAGGCCCACAGCCAGTTCGCGCCCTTTTCAGTCGCCATCTTCGGGCCTTGCGCGAAGGCCACCTTGTCGGCCACCTTGCTCTGCTTCGGGTCGGTGATGAAGCTGGCGGCGATCGTCGCGTCGATCCACATGCCGCACTTGCCTTCGTTGTACAGCGCCAGGATCTCGTTGAAGCTGTTTGCACTGGAGCCGGGGGGGCCGTACTTCTTCAACAGGTCGACGTAGAACGTGACCGCATCCTTCCACGGCTTGGTCTCGAGCTGCGGCTTCCAGTTCATGTCGAACCACTGGCCGCCGAAGCTGTTGACCATGGTCGTCAGAAAGGCCATGTTGTCGCCCCAGCCCGGCTTGCCGCGCAGGCAGATGCCGTACACGCCGGCCTTCGGGTTGTGGATCTTGGCGGCCGCGTCGCGCACTTCGTCCCAGGTCGGGCGCTCGGCGAACTTGATGCCGGCCTTGTCGGTCAGGTCCTTGCGGTACATCAGCATCGAGCTTTCGCCGTAGAACGGCACGGCGTACAGCTTGCCGTCCAGCGACAGGCCGTTGCGCATGGCGGGCAGCAGGTCGTCCACGTCGTACGCGGCGTCCATCTTCAGCTCATTGAGCCAGCCCTTCTTGCCCCAGATCGGCGTTTCGTACATGCCGATCGTCATCACGTCGAACTGGCCGCCCTTGGTGGCGATGTCGGTCGTCACGCGCTGGCGCAGCACGCCTTCTTCGAGCGTGACCCACTTCAGCTTGATGCCCGGGTTGGCCTTCTCGAATTCGGGCGTGAGCTTCTGCATCTCGATCATGTGGCCGTTGTTCACGGTGGCAATGACCAGGTCACCCGCGGTCGCGGCGCCGGCGGCGGCGGCCAGACCGAAGGCAAGGGCAAGGGATTTCTTCAGCGTCATGACAAGTCTCCTGTCTGTTTGTGGCGGTCCGACGAGGGGTTGCGGTCGGTGCTGCAAAGATAGCCAGGAGGCGTTGCACGCATTGGTATCCGGGGTGCGATTGCTTGTACTTCTTTGCGCTAGAGGACTGGTAAAAACCCGAATTTGCGCAACCAACGTACCTGAGGAGGGCGATGCGGACTCCATGTGTGGGTGTCTTCGGCCCGTGATCGGGCTCGTCTCGGCCAGAAAGCTGCGCCGGGCTGCCCCGGGCTGCCCACGCCGGTGGGCAATGGAACATTGCAAATCTTCCGCGCCATGGAACAATTGCAATGATGAAGAGCCGAGAACACCTGCCTGCACTGCAACGCCTCCTGGCCGAATTTCCTGCCGTCGCCATCCTCGGGCCGCGTCAGGTCGGCAAGACCACGTTGGCGGTGGAGCTCGCCCAAAGCAGCGCCGATTCGGTCTACCTCGATCTGGAGTCGCCGGCAGACGCCGCCAGACTCATCGATCCCGAGGCCTATCTCGCACTCCAGGCCGACAAGCTGGTGGTGCTCGACGAAGTGCAGCGTCTGCCCGGCCTGTTTGCCACCTTGCGCAGCGTGATCGACAAGCGCCGCCGAGCCGGCCGGCGTGCCGGCCAGTTCCTGCTGCTCGGCTCGGCCACCGGCGCGCTGTTGCAGCAATCGTCCGAGAGCCTGGCGGGCCGGCTCGCCACCTTCGAGCTCACGCCCTTCCTGGTCAGCGAAACCGCCGGTGATGGCCCGCGGGCGCTGGACACGCTGTGGCTGCGCGGCGGCTTTCCAGACGCCTACCTGGCCCGCGACAACGCCGCCAGCCAGCGCTGGCGCGGTCAGTTCATCAAGACCTACCTCGAACGCGACATTCCGCAACTCGGACCGCGCATCCCTGCCGAGACGCTGCGCCGCTTCTGGACCATGCTGGCGCACGAACAAGGGCAGTTGTTCAACGCCTCGAAGATCGCCGCCTCACTGGCCGTGAGCGGCCAGACCGTGGCGCGTTACCTCGACCTGATGTGCGACCTGATGCTGGTGCGCCGCTTGCCGCCCTGGGTCGGCAATGGCGGCAAGCGCCTTGTGCGCTCGCCCAAGGTTTACGTGCGCGACAGCGGTCTGGTGCACACCCTGCTGGGTCTGCCCGACCTGGACGCCGTGCTCGGCCACCCGGTGGCCGGCGGCAGCTGGGAAGGGCTCGCGATCGAGAACCTGATCGCCGCTGCGCCCGAAGGCACGCAAGCCTTCTTCTACCGTACCGCCGCTGGCGCCGAAATCGACCTGGTGCTCGACCTGCCGGGCGGGCGGCGTTGGGCGGTCGAGGTCAAGCGCTCGTCGGCGCCCAAAGTCAGCAAGGGCCTGCACCTGGGCGCGGCCGACATTCAGGCCAGCGAGGTGTTCGTCGCCTATCCGGGGGACGGCGAATTTCCGGTGAGTGCGGGCATTACCGCGGTGCCGCTGCTGGCGCTGGCGCGGCGGCTCGCCTCGCTCGGATAGGCGCGCAGGTCAGCGCTACTTGGGTGGCTCAGCCGGCGAACCAGCGACAATGCCGCTCCGGCGCTGACTGCCACTCGCGTTCGGCCCCCTCAATTCACGTCTGCAAACACCCGAAATCATGGCTCAGTACGTCTTTACGATGAACCGCGTGGGCAAGATCGTTCCGCCCAAGCGCCAGATCCTCAAGAACATCTCTCTCAGCTTCTTCCCCGGCGCCAAGATCGGCATGCTGGGGCTGAACGGCTCGGGCAAGAGCACCTTGCTCAAGATCATGGCCGGGGTGGACACCGACATCGAGGGCGAAGCCACGCCGATGGCGGGCCTGAAGATCGGTTACCTGCCGCAGGAACCGGTGATGAAGCCGGACCAGACGGTGCGCGAGTCGGTCGAAGAAGGCATCGGCGGCGTGCTGGCCGCGAAGAAGCGGCTTGACGAGGTGTACGCCGAATATGCCGAGCCCGACGCCGACTTCGACAAGCTGGCCGCCGAGCAGGCCGAACTCGAAGCCGTGATCGCCGCGGCCGGCTCCGAAAACACCGACCTGCAACTCGAACTCGCCGCCGACGCGCTGCGCCTGCCGCCGTGGGACGCGGTGATCGGCAAACTCTCGGGCGGCGAAAAGCGCCGCGTCGCGCTGTGCCGGCTGCTGCTGTCCAAACCCGACATGCTGTTGCTCGACGAACCCACCAACCACCTGGACGCCGAATCGGTCGATTGGCTGGAGCAGTTCCTGAGCCGCTTCCCCGGCACCGTGGTGGCCATCACCCACGATCGTTACTTCCTCGACAACGCGGCCGAGTGGATCCTCGAACTCGACCGCGGCTCGGGCATTCCGTGGAAGGGCAACTACTCGACCTGGCTCGACCAGAAAGAGCAGCGCCTGGAGCAGGAACAGAAGACCGAAGACGCGCGCACCAAGGCGATGAAGAAGGAACTCGAGTGGGTGCGCCAGAACCCCAAGGGCCGCCAGGCCAAGAGCAAGGCGCGTTTGGCGCGCTTCGAGGAGCTGAGCGACATCGACTACCAGAAACGCAACGAGACCAACGAGATCTTCATCCCGGTGGGCGAGCGGCTCGGCCACGAGGTGCTGGAGTTCGAGAACGTCACCAAGAGCTACGGCGACCGGGTGCTGATCGACGACCTGAGCTTCAAGGTGCCGGCCGGCGCCATCGTCGGCATCATCGGCCCCAACGGCGCGGGCAAGTCCACCTTGTTCCGCATGATCGCCGGCAAGGAAAAGCCCGACAGCGGCAACGTCAAGATCGGCCCGACGGCGCGCATGGCCTTCGTCGACCAGAGCCGCGAATCGCTCGAAGCCGGCAAGACGGTGTGGCAGGACGTCTCGGGCGGCCTGGACAACATCATCGTCGGCAAGTTCGTGATGCCGTCACGCGCCTACATCGGCCGCTTCAACTTCAAGGGCAACGACCAGCAGAAGCTGGTGGGCAGCCTCTCGGGCGGCGAACGCGGCCGCCTGCACCTGGCCAAGACGCTGGCCAAGGGCGGCAACGTGCTGATGCTCGACGAGCCGTCGAACGACCTCGACGTCGAAACGCTGCGCACGCTCGAAGAAGCGCTGCTCGAGTTTGCCGGCAGCGCGATGGTGATCAGCCACGACCGCTGGTTCCTCGACCGCATCTGCACCCACATCCTGGCCGCGGAAGGCGACTCGCAATGGGTCTTCTACCAAGGCAACTACCAGG
>JANOQS010000237.1:0-6950 GCA_031414975.1 Methylibium sp.
GTCTCCAGCCCCACACGCCGCGCGATGCGCGCCGCCACCGGGTAGAACAGGAATTCGCGCAACTCGGTGAACAAGGTGATCGACAGCCGCAGCGCGCCGTAGGCCAGCAGCAGCGCCACCGGCACCGCCAGCGCCACGCGCGGGTCGCCGGGCTTGAGGTCCAGCGCATCGACGAGCTGCTTCAACACCAGCGGCACGCCGATGTTGGACACCTTGGCCGCCACCAGGCAGGCCAGCGCGAGCAGCACGCGCCAGCGCCATTGCCACACGTACGGCACCAGCTTGCGGATCGTGGCCCACTCGGAGCGCGGGGCGGTGGGCGAGCCCGTGGCGGGGGGCGGGATGGCGACGGAGGCGTGGCGCATGGGGGCGGGGCTCGGGCTGGAGAAATGACTCAGGAGAAGGCGGGAGAAAGATGGAAGAATGACCCGACCAACTTTCGCAGGTGGAGCAATATGCCCGAGATTTCAAGCGACAGCCCCGGCCCGCTCGGCCCGCTTCAATTGCCCGACGGGCGCCAGCTGGTGCTGCGCGTGATGCCGATGCCGGCCGACGCGAATGGCAACGGCGACATCTTCGGCGGCTGGATCATGGCCCAGGTCGACCTGGCCGGTGCGGTGCTGCCGGCACGCATCGCCAAGGGCCGCATCGCCACGGTGGCGGTGAACCAGTTCATCTTCAAGCAGCCGGTGTCGATCAGCGACCTGTTGAGCTTTTATGCCAAGGTCGAGCGCATCGGCCGCACGTCGGTCACCGTCAACGTCGAGGTGTACGCCGAGCGCAACCCGGCCGACCTGCACGTGGTGAAGGTGACCGAAGCGAACCTGACCTACGTGGCGATCGACTCCGAGGGCAAGCCGCGGCCCATTCCACAAGCACCACCAGCACCGCAAGCGACGCCCGGAACCTGACGGCCGCAGAAAAAACCCATCCCGGGCCCCATTCAACCAGGAGTTCAGCCGTGACCCCATCCGAAACCCAGGCCATCCTGAGCTTGAGCCTGCTCGCCGCGTTTGTCGACGGCGACAAGCACGAGCGCGAACGTGCCGAGGTCAAGCGCATTGCCGAGTCGCTGTCGCAGGCCGACGGCGTGAACCTCCCCACCCTGTACCAGGACGTGCTGATGAAGCGCGTGTCGATGGCCACAGCCGTGCCGGCGCTGGTCAGCATCGAAGCGCGCCAACTCGCTTACGAGATGGCGGTGTGCGTGTGCGACGCCGACGGCGTGCAGTCGGTGCCCGAGCAGACCTTCCTGAACGAGTTGCGCAGCGCGCTGGGGCTGGACGCCGCGGCCGCCGGCAACTTTTCGCGCCAGGCCGACGCCCTGGCGGTGGCTGGCGCGGCTTCCAATTCGGGGGCGGCCACGCCCTCTGCCACCTCCTCGGCCGTGCCCACGCCAACGCATGTCGACACGGCCGCGCTGGACCAGACCATTCTGAACGCCGCGATCCTGAACGGCGCGCTGGAGTTGTTGCCCGAGACGCTGGCGACGATGGCGATCATTCCGCTCCAGATGAAGCTCGTCTACCGCATCGGCCAGCAGCACGGCTACGAGCTCGACAGCGGGCATGTGAAGGACTTCATTGCCACCGCCGGCGTCGGGCTGACCTCGCAGTACCTCGAGCAGGCCGGGCGCAAGCTGCTCGGCGGGCTGCTGGGGCGCGTTGGCGGCGGGCTGCTCGGCGGGGTGGGCAGGCAGGCGGTGAGCTCGGGCCTGAGCTTCGTCACCACCTATGCGCTGGGCCACGTGGCGGTGCGCTATTACGCGGGCGGGCGCACGCTGTCCACCACGATGCTGAAGGAAGCGTACGAGAAGATGGCCCAGGAGGCGCGCGGCCTGCAGGGCCGCTACCTGCCGGCGATGCAGGAGAAAGCGCGCACGCTCGATGCGGGCAAGGTGCTGGCGATGGTGCGCGGGGGCTGAACCCGACCGAATCCGGCAGATCAACCATGCAAATGTGGAGTTGTGATCCATAATTGCACGGATGTTTTCACGCGCTCTGCTCGCCACTGCCACGACCGAACTCGCGCACGCTCCCGCCGTGGCGCTGCTCGGACCCCGCCAGGTGGGCAAGACAACGCTGGCCTTTCAGATCGCTGAAGGCCGGCCATCGACCTACCTCGACCTGCAGTCCGAGGCGGACCGGTCCAAGCTCGGCGCACCCGAGCACTACCTGTCTGCGCAAGGCGACAAGCTGGTGATCCTGGACGAGATTCAACGCGTGCCGGCGCTGTTCCCGGTGCTTCGCGGCCTGATCGACCGGCACCGTCGCGCCGGCCGCAAGTCAGGCCGGTTCCTGATCCTCGGGTCGGCCTCGCTCGACTTGTTGCAGCAATCGGGGGAGTCGCTGGCGGGGCGCATTGCCTACCTTGAGCTGGCCCCGTTGACGGTGGCCGAAGTGGGCCCGCAGCGCCAGGAGGCGTTGTGGCTGCGCGGCGGCTTTCCGGAAAGCCTGCTGGCCACGTCCGACGCGCGCAGCCTGCGTTGGCGCGAGGACTTCATTCGCACCTACCTCGAGCGTGATGTGCCGATGCTCGGGCCGCGTATCGCAGCCGAGACCCTGCGCCGCTTCTGGACGATGCTGGCGCATCACCAAGGTGGATTGTTGAACGCCGCATCGTTGGCCAGGAGCCTCGGCGTCGACGGCAAGACAGTCGCCAGCTACCTCGACCTGATGGTCGATCTGCTGCTGGTGCGCCGCCTGGCGCCGTGGCATGCGAACGCTGGCAAACGCCTCGTGAAGGCACCCAAGGTCTATGTTCGCGACAGCGGGCTGATCCATGCGCTGCTGGGCATTGCCGACCTTGAGCGCCTGCTCGGCCACCCCGTGGTGGGCGCAAGCTGGGAGTGCTTCGTCATCGAGAACCTCCTGAATGCAGCTTCGCACTCCGGCAAGCAGGTCGAGGCATCGTTCTACCGATCGGCTGCTGGCGCCGAAATCGACCTGCTGCTCACCTGGCCGGGCGGACGCACCTGGGCAATCGAGGTCAAGCGCAGCCTGGCACCCAAGCTCGAACGCGGCTTTCACTCGGCCTGTGAAGACGTGATGCCCGAGCGCAAGTTCGTCGTCTACCCGGGTGCCGAGCGATACCCGTTGGCCGAGGGCGTGGAAGCCCTGCCCCTGGATCAGCTCGTCGCGATGGTGGTGTGACCCGCCGGCTCGATCAATCGACGAAGAAGTCGGGGATGAAGTCGGTCGTCCCCGGCGTCACGCTGTAGGGCTCGAAGTCGCTCACACCGTGGCTGGCGAGCAGGGTGTCGTCGATGAAGAAGTTGCCGCTGGTGGTCTTCGCGTCGCTGGTCAATATCAGGTAGGCGGCGTCTGCCAATATCTCCGGCTTGCGGCAGCGCGCGATGTCGACGCCCGGGATCATCTGCAGCGCCGCGGTGGCAATGGCCGTGCGCGGCCACAGGCTGTTGACGGCGATGCCCAGCGGCTTGAACTCGGCCGCGTGGCCCAAGGTGCACATGCTCATGCCGTACTTGGCCATCGTGTAGGCGGTGTGGTTCTTGAACCAGTGCGGCTTCATGCTCAGCGGCGGGCCCATGTTCAGCACGTGCGGGTTGCGGCCGGCCTGGGCCGACTTCACCAGTTCGGCCAGGCAGGCCTGCGTGCACAGATAGGTGCCGCGCACGTTCACGCCGAACATCAGGTCGAAGCGCTTCATCGGCGTGGCGGTCGTCGGCGTCAGGCTGATGGCGCTGGCGTTGTTGACGAGGATGTCGATGCCACCGAAATGCCCAACCGCCTGCTCGATCGCAGCCAGCACGCTGGCCTCGTCGCGAATGTCGGTCTGCACCGCCAGCGCCTTGCCGCCAGCGGCCTCGATCTCGGCCGCGGCGGAGTGGATGGTGCCGGGCAGCTTGGGATTGGCCTCGGTCGTCTTCGCGGCGATGACGATGTTGGCGCCATCGCGAGCGGCGCGCAGGGCGATCGCCAGACCGATGCCGCGCGATGCGCCGGTGATGAAGAGGGTCTTGCCGGTGAGGTTCATCGGGGAGGGTTCCTTCGGGTGGGGGTGGTTTCAGGCAACAGCGGCACGATTTCGCCGCTGATCTTGCCGGCAAGCTGTTCGGCCCACAACGCGTAGATTGCCGGGCCGGGGTGGAAGCCGTCTTCGGCCATCAACGGGCCGGCGCTGGCCAGGTGGTCTTCAAAGGGCAGGGGCAAGGTCCAGCGGTCGGGGTACAAAGCCACCCATTCGACCAGCGCCTTGTTGAAGCGCTGCGCGTCGGTGCCCAGCACCCAGCGCAATGGCTGCGGCAGCAGCGGCAGGGCATGCATCGGCGGCACGCCGCTGTGCACGATGTGGCGCACGCCGGCGCGTCGGCTGGCCAACCAGTCGAGCTTGCCCAGGTCGGACAGCCAGCGCCGCGCCGACACCTGCGAAACCACGTCGTTCACGCCCAGCGCGGTGACCATCACGTCGGCCGGGTGCAGCGGCAGCACCTTCAGTGCCTCGACGGCGTCACGCGTGGTGTGGCCGGTCTGCGCCACCAGCTGCCACGCCACCGCGCCGCCCAGCCGCTGCGACAGCGCCTCGCTCAAACGCCCGGCCAGTGCTTGCGTCTGGGTGGCCGCGCCGACGCCGGCAGCTGACGAGTCGCCGACGATCAGCACGCGCAGGCACACCGCCCCGGTGCCCGCCACGCCCACGCGCGCCCCCTCGGCCTCGGGCAAGCGCAACGCGCGCCGCCGCACTCCCCGCCCTTGCCACAGCAACAGCGGGCTCAGGGCGAGCTTGGCCACTCTCAGCATGGGCGGATTGTCACCGCCACGGCGCCGAGATCAGGTGAATTGGCTGAAGTCGGGCCTGCGTTTCTGGAAGAAGGCGCTGAATGCTTCACGCGCTTCGGGGCTGCTCAAACGCACGCCGAAGACTTCGCCTTCGGCAGCGATGGCCTGCAAGACGGGTTCGGTCCGCCCGCGCCGCAGCAGCTTCTTGGTGTCGCGCACCGCGCCGGGCGGTAACGCATTGAAACGTTCGGCCATGCGGCGCGCGTGGTTCACCACCTCGCCGGCCGGCAGCACGGCGTTGGCGATACGCATCTCCACCGCCTCTTCGCCGGTGAAGGGGTCGCCCAGCAGCAGCTTCTCGGCCGCCTTCACGTGGCCGACGAGCGCCGGCACGATCAGGCTGGAAGCGAACTCGGGCACCAGGCCCAGGCTCACGAACGGCATCGCCAGGCGCGCTTCGTCGGACACGTAGACGAGGTCGCAATGCAGCAGCATCGTGGTGCCGATGCCGATGGCCGCACCGGTCACGGCCGCCACCACCGGCTTCTCGCAACCGTGCAGCGCGCGCATGAACTGGAACACCGGCGAGTCGGCGCCTTGACGCGGCCGTTGCATGAAGTCGTCGAGGTCGTTGCCCGAGGTGAAGATGCCCGGCTGGCCGGTGATCAGCACCGCGCGCACGGCCGGGTCGGCGTTGGCCGCGTTCAGCGCGTCGGCCATGGCCTGGTACATCGCCACGGTGATGGCATTCTTCTTCTCGGGGCGGGCGATCTCGATGGTGGCCACGCCGTTCACGGTGGCGGTCTTGATGCTCATGCGGTCTCCTTGCTCATTGAAAAGCCCTGCAGCAGCGTCGCCACGCGTGCCCACAGGGTGGATTGGAACTGGCCTCGGAACAGCCCGAAGTGGCCGATGCGCGCGACCTTGGCATCGGCCGGCGCCACGCGCGCGCGTTGTCGCTGTACACACGGTAGCCCTGCCCGGCCAGCCACTGCGCGAACGGGCTGCAGAAGTCCTGCTTTACGCCCATCGCGCCGCCGATGACGACAACGCCTCTGGTCTCGCCGGTCTGCGGCGCATGGGCCCGCACGGCGATGGCGGTGCCGTCGGCGGAAGAGACTTGCAGATTCATTCAACGGCCCTCGGTGACGGGAAGCGGCAATGCCAAGGCGAGCAAGCGCGGCCACACCTGCGCAGCGCAGCCCGACCGGAACGGCCCGAAGTGGCCGATACGCGGCGGGCCTTCGGTGCCGGTCATGATCGTGTGCGTCTGCGTCTCGGTGGCGCACAGCCGCCGGGCCACGCGCGCCATCGCGGCGGGCGTGGCGAACGCGTCGTCGTCGGCTGCCACCAGGTGCGTCGGCGGCAGCGCGCGCGCGTAGCCTTCAGCGAACTCGGCCACGCCCCACGGGTCGCGCCAGGGCCGCGCTGCCCAGGCCATCGCCACGCCACGCGGCAGGTCTTCACCCAGCCGCAGTGCGCGGCCGGGAAAGTAGCCGACGAACTGCGTCACAGCCGGCAGCACGCCGTGCCACATCAGCGCCATCGGCCAGCGCTGCGGCTGCGGGAAGTCGCGCCAGTAGGCGGTTTGTGCGCCGACCAGCACGAGCCGGTGCAAGTGCGGCGCGTGCGCGGCCACCGGTGCGAGAAAGCCGCCGATGCTGTGGCCGATGAGGCTCACGCGCGGCGCGCCCTGGGCGAGCGCGTGGGCCAGCGCGGCGTCGAGGTCGAGTGCCCAGTGCGAGAAGTCGGCAACGAAGCCGCGCAGCCGTGCGGGGCGCGACGCGGCCGTGCCACGAAAGTCGAAGCGCAGCGAATCGACACCCTGCGTGGACAGCCATTGTGCAAAGCGCAGGTAGAAGGTCTGAGGTACGCCGGTGGCCGGCGCCAGCACCACGGTGCCGCGGCTCTGCGCAGCCGCATGCCAGTGGGCCGCGAGCACCTGGCCATCGGCCGCGCGCAGCGAAACGGGCTGGCCCGCATCGGCACGCCCTGCCGGACCGACCCTCGCGGCCGGCGCCGCCTCGGCCCTCGGTGCAGCAAGCAAGGCCACCGCGGCAGCCCGTGTCAGACGCGCTCGAGAATGCCCGCCGCGCCCTGCCCCATGCCCACGCACATGGTGACCATGCCGTACTTCAGGTTCTTGCGCCGCAGCCCGTGCACGACGGTCGCGGACCGAATCGCGCCGGTCGCGCCGAGTGGATGGCCCAA
>JANOQS010000238.1:0-1904 GCA_031414975.1 Methylibium sp.
ATGCCGGCGCAGGCGGGCAGGGATCCAGAGCCGATCCGGCTGCAAAGCAGCCGACGAAGCCGGTGAAGGATGTTCATGCAGGCCACGGCGATCACGCTGTCCATGGGGGAGCAGGCAGTTCGTCGCCCAACCAGAAGGCAGACATGATGCATGACATGGGCCACGCGCCCGGCCTGTCGATGCAGGGCATGGCCGACGACATGCGTAACCGCTTCCTGGTGGCTCTGGTATTTGCTGTGCCGGTCATGCTGTATTCGCCAATGGGCGAGATGTTCGGCATCTTCCCCACGCCGTTCGGGATGGACCGCAAGCTCTTTCTCTTCTTCGCGGCCACGGGGGCCATTGCCTATCCGGTCTGGCCGTTCCTCGTCGCGGCCGTGCGGGCCGCGCGCAACAGGGTCGCCAACATGGCGACGCTCATCGTGCTGTCGGTGGGCACGGGCTACTTCTTCAGCGTAGGCGCCACGTTCTTCTACGAAAGCGACGTGTTCTTCGAGGCCTCGGCCGTGTTGCTCGTTTTCATCCTGCTGGGTCACTGGCTCGAGATGCGGGCCCGCGCCGGCGCGTCGGACGCCATCCGTGCGCTGATGGACCTGGCCCCGCCGATGGCCACCGTCGTGCGCGCCGGTGTAGAGACGCAGGTGCCCACGGCGCAGGTATTGGCGGGCGAGACCGTCGTCATCAAGCCGGGCGACAAGATCCCGGTCGATGGCGAAGTCACCGAAGGCAGTTCGCAAGTCGACGAATCGATGCTCACGGGCGAATCGATGCCGGTGAAAAAGGTGGTCGGCAACCCCGTCATCGGCGCCACCATCAACAAGAGTGGCAGCTTCCGCTACAAGGCCACCAAGGTCGGTGCCGACACGGCGCTGGCGCAGATCGTCAAGCTGGTGCAGGAAGCGCAGAACTCCAAGGCGCCGGGGCAGCTTCTGGCCGACCAGGCTTCGCAGTGGTTGGTGCTGGCCGCCATCGCCATCGGTTTGCTGACCTTTGCGGTCTGGTTCTGGGTGTTGGGCCAGCCGCTGCTGTTCGCGCTGACACTGACCATCACGGTGTTCGTGATCGCCTGCCCCGACGCACTGGGCCTGGCCACGCCGATGGCCATCATGGTCGGTACCGGACTGGGGGCAATGAACGGCATCCTGTTCAAGAACGCCTCGGCCCTGGAGAACGCCACCAAGCTGACCGTGGTCGTGTTCGACAAGACCGGCACGCTCACCATCGGCCAGCCCGATGTGGTCGAGATGGTCACGGCGTCCGGAGTCAGCGAAGCACAGCTGCTCGCCGTGGCAGCGGGGGTGGAGAAGTTCTCCGAGCATCCGCTCGCGCAGGCGGTGCTCAAGCGCGCAGGCGCCGCCCCGGTCGAGACGGCCACGGCGTTTGCCAACATCGACGGGCAGGGCGCCCGCGCCACCATCGGCGCCGACACGGTGCTGCTGGGCAACCGCAAGCTGATGCAGGCGGAAGACATCAGCCCGGCGTCGATGACGGCACTGGCGGCCGATGCCACGCGGCTCGAGGGTGCCGGGCGCACGGTGGTGCACGTCGCCCGCGCCGGCCAGCTGGTCGGCCTGATCGCCATCGCCGATGCGGTGCGCCCCACCTCGAAGGCGACGATCGCCAAGCTGCAGGAGCGTGGCGTCAAGGTCGCGATGATGACCGGCGACAACCAGGCCACGGCCGAGCGCATCGGCAAGGAGCTCGGCATCGACATCGTGCTGGCCGAAGTGCTGCCAGGCCAGAAGGCAGCCAAGATCAAGGAGCTGCAGGACCAGGGCAACAAGGTCGGCATGGTCGGCGATGGCATCAACGATGCGCCGGCACTGACGCAGGCCGACGTGGGCTTTGCCATCGGCGCCGGCACCGACGTGGCGATGGAAAGCGCCCAGGTCGTGCTGATGAAG
>JANOQS010000239.1:0-7199 GCA_031414975.1 Methylibium sp.
GCCAGTTGCGGGTGGGCTCGTAGTTGGCGCCGAGCGACAGGGTCTTGAGCGACTCCTTGCCCTCGATGTTTTGCCCTGGCACGCCGGCCACGACCTGGTCGTTGCTCAGCGAGCGGCGGCTGTAGCGGAATGCGGCGTTGATCTTGATCTTGGCGGTGGCCGCATAGGCTGCCGACACTGACGCGCTGCTCGTCAGGCGGCTGTTGTCGCCGCTGGCGCTGAACGGCGTGCCGGCGATGTTGTAGAAGCTGCTCTCCGCGCCGGTGTCACGGCTGAAGGTGGTGTTGAAGCTGAGCTTTCCGGTCGGCAGGAAGGCCCAGCTGAGGGAGCCGGTGGTGCCCGAAAAGTCGCGTTGGCTGAGCGCGTCGCTGGACTGGCGCCCGAAGCTCAGCCGCCCGCTGACGGTGCTCAGCCCGCTGGCGAACCAGGTGGCCGTGA
Organism: Methylibium sp.; assembly: GCA_031414975.1. GTDB lineage: Bacteria > Pseudomonadota > Gammaproteobacteria > Burkholderiales > Burkholderiaceae_C > LGRD01. The sequence goes on from JANOQS010000239.1 coordinate 439, forward strand.
GGTCCAGGTCCTTGCGGTCGAAGGAGGCGGTTTCTCCACTGGCCGTGACGACGTTGGGGTACTCGCCGCGCGTGAAGCGCAGCGCCGTGCCCAGGGTCAGCAGGCCGCTGGGGCGGTAGGTGAGCCCCAGGCTCGCCGCGTTCTGCGTCACCTCGGAGGCGGCGTACTCGTCGGCCGAATAACCGAGCCGGCGGTGCGAGAACGTGCCTTCAAGCGACAGCAGCGACACCATGCCGAGTTGAATCCGCGCATTGACCTGGCGGGTCGACTCGATGTTCTTCTTCGTGAGCTGAGGCTGATCAACGGAGGCGCCGTAGTTGGCCAGGTTCTCATTCATCAAGACGTTGAAGCTGCCCGACAACTGCTCGATGGTCGCCCAATCCAGGCCCACGTTGACGGCATAGCTGGTGTTGTTCAGTTCGACCACGTCTTCGAACCGGGTCGCGCGCACCGTGCCGTTGGCATAGAAGCGCTGCCGCCCGAACGGCTGGTCAATGCCGGCCAGCAGGCCGGTGATCGAGTATTTGTCTGGCACCCGATTGGCCTCAGTGCGATACAGGTTCGAGTCGTGCGCGAAGGCCTGGCTGACGCCGATGGAATAGGGGTTGGGTTCGGCCCCGGCGCCAACGGGGGTGGCCAGCGCTGCGGCACAGGCACAGCCAAAGGTCAACCGGCGCAGAACGGGCATGGCGGGCATCGCGGCCATGGCGGCATGGTGGGCAAGGTGCGTCATGGGGTTTCGTGGGTGGCGATCAATGTGGGGGCCGGCAGGTCAGAACGCATGCCGGTCGAAGATCAGCACGCGAATGGTGCGCACGATGATCTGAAGGTCGAGCTGCAAGTTCCAGTTGCGCAGGTATTCCAGGTCGTATTCGACCCGGGCCTGCATCTTTTCGATGGTGTCGGTCTCGCCGCGGTGGCCGTTGACCTGGGCCCAGCCGGTGATGCCGGGGCGCACCTTGTGGCGCACCATGTAGGCCTTGATCATCTGGCGGTACTGCTCGTTGTGGGCCACCGCGTGCGGGCGCGGGCCGACGATGCTCATGCGCCCCTGCAGCACGTTGAAGAACTGCGGCAACTCGTCCAGCGAGGTGCGCCGGATGAAGCGGCCGAACGGCGTGATGCGCGGGTCGTTGCGCTTGGCCTGGCGCACGTCCCAGCCGTCTTCCTGGGCCGTCATGGAGCGGAACTTGTAAACCACGATTTCGCCACCGTCCAGCCCGTTGCGGCGTTGCTTGAAGATGATCGGCCCGGGCGAGCTGAGCTTCACGCCGATGGCGATGATCACCAGCAGCGGGGCGATGAGCGTCAGGATGATCAGGGTCAGCACGATGTCGCTGAACCGTTTGGCCAGCTCGTTGGTGCCGGTGAACGGGGTTTCGCAGATGCCCACCACCGGCACGCCGTTCACGTCCTGCAGGCGGCCCTGGATGATGCTGATGCCGAACACGTCGGGCACGAAGAACAGCGAGGCCGTGGTGCCTTGCAGTTGTTCGAGCAGCGCGATGATGCGCGGCTGCGAACCGAGCGGCAGGGTGATGTAGACCTCGCGGATGCCATGCTCGGTGATGTAGCCGGCCACGGCCTTGAGGTCGCCCAGGCGTTGCGAGACGGCCTGCGCGTGCACCCGGTCGTCGCTGCGGTCGTCGAAGTAACCGACAAAGTCGATGCCGCGTTCGTTGCTGCCTTCCAGCGCCCGCGCGACCTTCACGCCGAGGGCGCTCGCGCCGACGACGATCGTCGAGCGGCGGGCTTCGGCCCGCGCCGCTTCGCGCCACACGATGGCCATGCCGATACGCACCGCCAGCCATTGAAAAACGGGCGTGAGCACCACCCAGGCGATCAGCACCTGCTCGTCGAAGTAGTCCAGGCTGTTCGTGGCGTAGGCGCACAGCGCCAGAATGACCACCAGGCTGATCCACGAGGTGGTGATGTCGACCGCCGCGGTGAGCTTGCCGTCATGGAAGCGGTTGCGGCCGGGGAAGGTGAGTGCAAAGACCAGCAGGCACACCGCCAGTGCGGTGCGGCTCAGGCGCTCGTCGAAGACCACGCAGGCCGCAATGAACGTCAGCACGGTCACGCTCGGTTCGAGAAACGTCGCAACGAGTGACGTGACCGACTGGGGAGCGCTGCTGAAGGTTCTCTTGAATCGGCGGTCTTCGAACATCGGTGAGTGAATTTCCGCGTGCCGGGCGTGCGCCTGCACGAGGGGCCGAACGGCCTTTGGGGCGGTCGATTCTCTATCAAAACCCCACATCGCCATTGTCCTCCTGCGCACAGAGGAAGCACTTCGCGTGCCTACAATCCGTGCATGTTTCACACTATCCAGGTGGCCTTGGCCCACGAGGGAATCGAGCGCGCCACGCTGCTGGTGAACCATGTGCTCGCATCGGAGCCGGTGGCGGCGCAACGCTTGCGCGCGCATGTGGGCAAACGCCTGCGGCTGCAGGTGAACGGCTGGCCGGCCTGGTTGCCGGCGCTGCCCGAGCTGACGTTTCGGATCACACCGGCGGCGCTGGTCGAGTGGTGCGGCGAGCAGGCTCCAGAACCCGCCGACTTGCAGATCGAGCTGGACGCTGCGCACCCCGCCAAGGCTTTGATGCAGGCACTGGCCGGCGAGCGCCCGCACGTCGAGGTGGCCGGCGATGCCGCGTTCGCCACCGACGTGAATTGGCTCTTCGACCACCTGCGCTGGGACATCGAGGACGACCTGGCCAGAATAGTCGGCCCGGTGCCGGCGCGCGAAATGGCACGCCTGGGGCGTGGCCTGACCGGCGGGCTGCGCGAGGCCGTGAACCGGCTCGGCGCGCTGGCCGCACGCGTGCGCCCCGGCGGGCCGGGCGCCGGATGAGGCACCTGGCGCGCCTGATCGTCATCTGCGTGACGGTGCTGCGTTACGGGCTCGATGAGCTGGCGCTGTCGAGCTTCCGCCAGCCGTGGGTGCGCCTGGTGGTGCGCCTGGGCACGATCGGCCGCAGGCTCGACGCGCCGCGTGGCGAGCGGCTGCGCAAGGGGCTGGAGCGGCTCGGGCCGATCTTCGTCAAGTTCGGCCAGGTGCTGTCCACGCGCCGCGACCTGCTGCCCACCGACCTGGCTGACGAGTTGGCCAAGTTGCAGGACGACGTGCCGCCGTTCCCGGCCGCGCAGGCGCGCGCGCTGGTCGAAAAGGCTTTCGGCCGGACTATCGATGAGGTGTTCGCGCGCTTCGACGCCGAACCGGTGGCGAGCGCATCGATCGCACAGGTGCACTTTGCCGCGCTGAAAGACGGCCGCGAAGTGGCGGTGAAGGTGCTGCGCCCCGGCATGCTGGACGTGATTGACGACGACCTGGCCCTGCTGCGCACCTTGGCGCGCTGGGTCGAGCGCCTGTCGATCGACGGCAAGCGCCTGAAGCCGCGCGAGGTGGTGGCCGAGTTCGACAACTACCTGCACGACGAGCTCGACCTGGTGCGCGAAGCCGCCAACGCCGCGCAACTGCGCCGCAACATGCAGGGGCTGAATCTGATCCTGGTGCCCGAGATGGTGTGGCCGCTGTGCACCCAGAACGTGATCGTGATGGAGCGCATGAACGGCGTGCCGATCAGCCAGACGCAGCGGCTCGTGGAGGCCGGCGTGGACATCCCCAAGCTGGCGCGCGACGGCGTGACGATCTTCTTCACGCAGGTGTTTCGCGACGGTTTTTTTCATGCCGACATGCACCCGGGCAACATCCAGGTGAGCATCGCGCCCGAGACCTTCGGCCGCTACATCGCGCTCGACTTCGGCATCGTCGGCACGCTCACCGAGTCCGACAAGCAGTACCTGGCGCACAACTTCATCGCCTTCTTCCGGCGCGATTACAAGCGCGTGGCCGAGCTGCACCTGGAAAGCGGCTGGGTGCCGTCGGGCACGCGGGTGGACGAGCTCGAAGGTGCGATCCGCGCGGTCTGCGAGCCGCACTTCGACCGGCCGCTGAAGGACATCTCGCTCGGCCAGGTGCTGCTGCGGCTGTTCCAGACCTCACGCCGCTTCAACGTCGAGATCCAGCCGCAACTGGTGCTGCTGCAGAAGACCTTGCTCAACGTCGAAGGGCTGGGCCGACAGCTCGACCCCGAGCTGGACCTGTGGAACACCGCCAAGCCGTTTCTCGAACGCTGGATGAACGAGCAGGTCGGCTGGCGTGGCCTGGTGGAGCACCTGAAAACCGAAGCGCCGCGCTACGTGCAGTTGCTGCCGCAGTTGCCGCGCCTGCTGCACCAGGCGCTGCAGCCGCGCCCGGCGGTCGACGCGCAACTGCTGGCGGCGCTGCTGGCGGAGCAGCGCCGCGGCCGTGGCGGCCCGTGGCGGGCGCTCGGCTGGGTCGGCGCCGGCTTCGTGCTCGGCGCGGGCGCGGCGCTTGCCGCGCTGCTTATTTAGCCGCCTTGAAGTTCGTGAAGGTGCGCGTCTGCACGCGCCGGACGTCCTGCGGCAGGCTGTCGGGCGCGGTCATGCCGGCCAGGGCCTGCGCGCTCAGGAAGATCGACTTGTTTTCCGCCACGTCCTTCTTGACCGCCTTCAGCGAAGCCTTGTTCGGGTTGGCGTAGAAAACCTTGTTCGTCAGCGACGCATGCACCTCCGGACGCAGGATGTAGTTGATGAACAGGTGCGCGTTTTTCGGGTGCTTGGCATCGGCCGGAATCGCCATCGAATCGAAGAACAGCGTGGCGCCGCTGGCCGGCACCAGGGCTTCGATGGTCTGGCCGGTCTTGCCCTCGATCGCGCGGGCGCGGGCGATGTTGATGTCGCCCGAATAGCCCATCACCGCGCACAGCGAACCCTTGGCCAGCTCCTCGATGTAGCCCGATGACGAGAAGCGCGTGACGAACGGCCGCACCTTCTTCAGCATCTCGCCGGCGGCAGGGTAGTCGGCCACATTGCGGCTGAAGCCGGGCTTGCCGACATGGAGCAGTGCCACCGGCAGCACTTCGGAGGCGGAGTCGAGGAAGTTCACGCCGCAGCCCTTCAGCTTGGCGGCGTACTTGGGGTCGAAGATCAGCGACCACGGGTTGGCCGGCATCGGATCGCTGCCGAGCGCCTTCTTGACCTTGTCGACATTGATGCCCACCGTGACATAACCCCACATCCAGTTCACCAGGAACTGGTTGCCCGGGTCCACCTTGGCCATCTGCTCGAGGATGGCGGGGTCGAGGTTGCCCCAGTTGCCCAGTTGCGCGCGGTCGAGCGGGCGGAACAGCTTGGCCTCGATCTGCTGCTTGGCGAAGTGCGCGCCGGGCACCACGATGTCGTAACCCGTTTTGCCCGCCACCAGCTTGGCATGCAGGATTTCGTTGTTGTCGTAGTTGTCGTAGTTGACCTTGATGCCGGTCTCCTTCTCGAAGTTCTTGATCGTGTCGTCGGCGATGTAGTCGGACCAGTTGTAGATGTTCAGCACCTTGGGTTCGGGCGGATCGGCGGCCAGTGCCTGGCCGGTACATGTGAAGCCGATCGCCAGGCCCAGCGCCAGGGTGCGGGCCACGTTCGTGAGGGGTTGGGGAGTGAAGCGGATCACGGGAGGACTCCTTGTTCAGTCAGTCATTGAAGATGCGGCGATTCGAACCCACCTGAGAACGCCGGTTCGGCACTTGCGCCGACACGCGCCCGTATAATTCTAGGTTTTCCGTTTTGAATCAAGGGCTTAGCCATGCCAATCTATGCCTACCGCTGCGAAGCGTGTGGCCACGCCAAAGATGTGCTGCAGAAGGTCTCCGACCCACTGCTGACCGTCTGCCCTTCGTGCGGTGCCGGAGCCTTCAAGAAGCAGGTCACGGCGGCCGGCTTCCAGCTCAAGGGCTCGGGCTGGTACGTCACTGACTTCCGTGACGGCAAGGGCGCCGCCGGCAAGGCCGAGCCTGTGAAGGGCGACGCTGGGAAGGCCGATGGCGACAAGGCTGACGCGCCCAAGACCGATGCCGCCGCGCCGGCCAAGCCCGCCAGACCTGCCCAGGGCGGCGGCGAAGCGGCCACCGGCGAGGCCAAGAGCGCGCCGGCCCCGGCCCCGGCCCCGGCACCCCCGTCCGGCCCGGCGACTGGCGGCCAGTGACACCGCGGACACCCCCTTGAAAAAATACCTCATCGCCGGCCTGCTGGTCTGGCTTCCTCTGGCCATCACGATCTGGGTGCTGCATTCGGCGCTCGGCTTGCTCGACGGCGTGTTCGGCTGGGTGCTGAATGCCACGCAGGCGCTGCTGCCCGCGGCCGCGCACGACTCCATCGAAGCGCTGCGCAACGTGCCCGGCCTGGGCGTGGTGGTGCTGCTGTTGGGATTGCTGCTGACCGGCGCATTCGCGGCCAACATGGTCGGCCAGTGGTGGCTGGCACAAGGCCACTGGCTGCTGAAGAAGATCCCGATCGTCAAGTCGATCTACAGCTCGGTCAAGCAGGTGTCCGACACCTTGTTCTCGACCAGTGGCAATGCCTTTCGCGAGGCGGTGCTGGTGCAGTACCCGCGCGCCGGCTGCTGGACCATCGCCTTCGTCACCGGCAAGCCCGGTGGCGAGGCCGGCCAGCACCTGCACGGCGACTACCTCAGCGTGTACGTGCCGACCACGCCGAACCCGACCTCGGGCTTTTTCCTGATGCTGCCGCGCGCCGATGTGATTGCGCTGCAGATGAGCGTGGACGAAGCACTGAAGTACGTGATCTCGATGGGCGTGGTGGCGCCGCCGGCGGTGGCCGTGGTGCCGGCCGAACTGGCCCGAAATTGACGCGGCTGGACGTTCGGCAAACGCTCCAGCCCCCAGGCC
>JANOQS010000240.1:0-2158 GCA_031414975.1 Methylibium sp.
AAGCGAAACGTGCGAAAACCGAGTACCGCGGGGGAGCGCCGACAAGCCCAGGGTCTTCCCCCTGGGCGCAGGAGGTGATACCCGGCGGTGCCGGTTTCTCGCGCGTTGCAGCCGACGACCTTCTGCCGCCCACGCTCCTAGCTTTGTCACGCCGCCCGCCAGCGCCCACGCGGGCAACGGCAAACACCAGCAAGCCCAGACCGATCAGGCCGGCAGCCGCCCATCCGCCCAGCAGAGCCAGGCTGTTCCCGCCCCCAGGCGACGCCGGCTGCGCCGCGCCAGCAAAGCTGCCCAGCGGGGCAAGCACCCAGGCCATCCACCTGCCCGGTCTGGTTCGACGCGTATCCAAGACCATGAAGCGACCCGGCCTGCTGTTTTTCGAGCCGTCTCGGCCCCATTCCTGCAATCTACCAACGCCGTGCGGTCGTTCGCGGTCACGTCAGTGAACGCAGACAGCAAGGGTGACAATTGGTGAACAGTTCGCGCCCGCAGGTGAAGCCGCCACGCTTCACTCGGTGGGCGGCCGGCTGGAATTGTGCACACCTGTTACACATCAGGCCGGCGCTCGGGCGGCCTGGCCAAGGTGAACGCGCCCACCGCCACCACCCCCAGCGCTGCCAGCACCAGCAGCATTTCGCGATAGCCCGGCAGCGCCAGCAGCAGCCACGCGGTGGCCAGCGGTGCTGCTGCGCGGGACAGCAGCGCGATGCCGCTCATCGCCCCGCTGATGCGCCCCACGTGGCCGCGCCCGAAGTACTGCGGCACCAGGCTGCCGCGCACGATCGTGACCAGCCCGTTGGCCAGCCCGAACAACAAGGCGAACAGCAGCAGCACGGCCATCTGGTTCGCCAGCGCGAAGATGGCCAGTGACACCGGCAATCCGCCCAGCACGATCAGCCCGATCTGGCGTGCCGACATCCAGCGGCCGAACCCGAGGAACAACAAGCGCCCGAACACCTGCGCCGGGCCGATCCAAACGACCACCGCGAGCGCCTGCGCTTCGCTGAAGCCCTTGGCCGCGAAGGCCGGCATCACGTGCGCCCACAGCGCCGCCGAGCCGAAGGCGTAGAGCGTGAAGGTGGCGGTGAGGAGCCAGAACGAGGGTTCGCGCAGCGCTTCGTGCAAGGTGGCGTCGCCGCCGGCAGTTGCCGCTGGTGCCTTCACGGCGTGCTGCGGCGTACCGCGCAGCGCCCAGGCGTGCAGTGGCGCGATCACCCCCAGCAGCACCGCGCCGATGGCCAGCAGCGCATCGCGCCAGCCGAGCCACGCGATCAGCCCGGCCGCGGCCGGAAAGCTCAAGGTGCTGGCAAAGCCGCCCACCAGGGTCAGCGAGGTGATGCCCTGTACGTAGCGGTCGGGGAAGCGCTTGGTGAGCACGTTGAAGGCGGGTTCGTAGAGCGTCATCGCCATCGCGACGCCCATGACCGCCCAAGCGGCGTAAAGCAGCGGCAGGCTGGCCGCCTGCGACCACAGCATGAAGCCCACGCCGGCCAGCACCGCGCCGACGGTCATCACGCGCCGGCCGCGGCCGCGGTCGATCGCCGCACCGACCGCGTAGGTGGCCACGCCCCACATCGCCAGGCCGAGGGTGAACGCGCCCATCGTCTGCGGCTTGCTCCAGGCCAGCGCGCGCTGCATTGGCAGCACGAACGACGAGAACGCGTAGTACAGCGCCGCCCAGCACACCAGTTGGCCGAAGGCGAGTGCGGCCACGGTGGCACGAAAGCTCGGGGGATTCACCGCGCCGATTATCCCGGCGCAGTTTCATCACCTGATTTGTCAACGAGGAGACAGCGTAAATCCGAACGGTCGTGCTAAAACGCGCTCCTGCCGGCCGAATCGGGCCGCCATTTCGAGCCGACCACGGAGAGCCCCGCATGGACCTCAACTTCACCCCCGAAGAACAAGCCTTCCGCGAACACATTCGCGGCTGGGTGGCGCAGAACCTGCCCAAGGACATCAGCCACAAGGTGCACAACTCGCTGCGCCTGACGCGTGACGACATGCAGCGCTGGGCAAAGATTCTGGGCAAGCAGGGCTGGCTCGGCTGGGGCTGGCCCAAGGAGTTCGGCGGGCCGGGCTGGAACGCGGTGCAGCGCCACCTGTTCGAAGAAGAATGTGCGCTCGCCGGCTCGCCCCGCGTGGTGCCGTTCGGCCC
>JANOQS010000241.1:0-10436 GCA_031414975.1 Methylibium sp.
CCGAGCACCGCGCCGAGCACGCCCAGCGGCACCGCCAGCAGCACCGAGAACGGGATCGACCAGCTTTCATAAAGCGCCGACAGGCACAGGAACACCGCCAGCAGCGAGAAGCCCAGCAGGATCAAAGCCTGCGCACCCGACAAGCGCTCTTCGCGCGACTGCCCGGTCCACTCGAAGCCGAAGCCGGCCGGCAACTGGCCGGCCAGTTTTTCCATCTCGTTCATCGCGTCGCCGGTGCTGAAGCCTGGCGCGGCATCGCCGGCCAGGCGCATCGTCGGGTAGCCGTTGTAGCGCACCGTCATCATCGGCCCGGTGACCCAGCGCGTAGTCGCCACCGCACCCAGCGGGACGAGCTTGCCCTGGTTGTTGAGCACGTTGAGCTTGAGCAGGTCGTCGGGCTGCATGCGGTTGGGCGCATCGGCCTGCACCACCACGCGCTGCAGCCGGCCGGCGTTCGGAAAGTCGTTCACGTAGGTCGAACCGAGCGAGATCGACAGCACCGCGTGGATGCTGTCGAACGACACGCCGAGCGCGGCGGCGCGGTCGCGGTCGATGTCGAGCTGCAGTTGCGGCGCGTCTTCCAGCCCGTCGGGCCGCACACCGGCGAGGATCTTGCTTTGCCCGGCCATGCCGAGCATCTGGTTGCGCGCATTCAGCAAGGCCTGGTGGCCGTTGCCGCCACGGTCCTGCAGCCGGAAGGTGAAACCGGTGGCGGTACCGAGTTCGGGGATCGACGGCGGGCTGAGCGCGAAGATGAACGCGTCGCGCACGCCCATCAGCGCGCCGAACGCGCGGCCGGCCAGCGCCTGCGCCGAATGGCCCGGCCCTTCGCGCTCGCCCCAGGGCTTGAGCGTGACGAAAGCCAGCGCCGCGTTCTGCCCACTGCCCGAGAAGCTGAAGCCGAGCACGCTGACCATCTTGTCGACCTCGGGCTGCTTGAGCATGAAGCCTTCGACCTGCTTCATCACCTCCAGCGTGCGCGCCTGCGTGGCGCCCGGCGGCAACTGCACGTTGGCGATGATGTAGCCCTGGTCTTCGTTGGGCAGGAACGAACCTGGCAGCCGGGTGTACATGAACACCACCAGGCCGACGATGGCGGCAAACAGCAGCACGAAGCGCGTGGTGCGCTTGAGCATCTTGGCGACCCAGCTTTCGTAGCCGTGCGTGGTGGCCAGGAAGGCGCGGTTGAACCAGCCGAACGGGCCGCGCTTGGCGTGCTTGTGGCCGGCCTCGACCGGCTTCAGGAAGGTGGCGCACAAGGCCGGCGTGAGCGACAGCGCGAGGAACACCGAGAACAGCATGGCGCTGACCATCACGAGCGAGAACTGGCGGTAGATGTTGCCCACCGAGCCGGCGAAGAAGGCCATCGGCAGGAACACCGACACCAGGGTGACGCTGATGCCGATGAGGGCGGAGGAGATCTGCCCCATCGCCTTCTTGGTGGCCTCGCGCGGCGACAGGCCCTCTTCGCTCATGATGCGTTCGACGTTCTCGATCACGACGATCGCGTCGTCCACCAGAATGCCCACCGCGAGCACCATCGCGAACATCGTCAGCACGTTGATCGAGTAGCCGAACGCAAACATGATCGCGAACGCACCCAGCAGCGCGACCGGCACGACGATCGTCGGGATCAAGGTGTAGCGCAGGTTCTGCAGGAACAGGTACATCACCAGGAAGACCAGGATCACCGCCTCGATCAGCGTCTCGACGACCTGGCTGATCGAGATCTTGATGAAGCGCGAGCTGTCGTAAGGAATGTCGTACTTGACGCCCGGCGGGAAGTAGGTCTTCAACTCGTCCATGCGCTTGTAGACCGCCTGCGCGGTGGCCAGCGCATTGCCGGTGGGCGAGAGCTGCACGCCGATGCCGGTGGACGGGTTGCCGTTCAGCCGCGCCGAGGTGCCGTAGCTTTGCGCGCCGAGTTCGATGCGCGCCACGTCGCGCAGGCGCACGCTCGAACCGTCGGTGTTGGCGCGCAGCACGATGCTTCCGAACTGCGCCACCGAGTTGAGCTGGCCGTTGACGACGACGGTGGCGAAGATCGCCTGGTCGCCGGAAATCGGCAAGTCACCGATGGTGCCCGACGAGACCTGCGCGTTCTGGGCGCGGATCGCATTCGTCACGTCGGTCGGCGTGAGGTTGAAGCCGACCAGCTTGGCCGGGTCGAGCCAGATGCGCATCGAACGTTCGGTGCCGAACAGTTGCGCCTGGCCGACGCCAGGAATGCGCTGCAACTCGGGCAGCACGGTGCGCGAGGCGTAGTCGCCCAGGGCCACCGGGTCGAAGGCCGGGTTGTCGGACGACAGGATCGTGAACAGCAGGAAGTTGGCGCGCGCCTTGTCGACGCGCACACCTTGCTGCGTGACCGCCGACGGCAGGCGCGGCGACGCGCGGCTCAGGCGGTTCTGCACGTCCACCTGCGCCAGCGCCGGGTCGGAGCCCGACTCGAAGGTCAAGGTGATCGTGCCCACGCCGTTGGCCTGGCTGACCGACTCCATGTAGATCAGCCCGGGCGAGCCGTTCATTTCCTGCTCGATCACGCTGATCACGCTGTCTTCGAGCGTCTGCGCCGACGCGCCGGGGTAGACCGCGGTGAGCACGATCGACGGCGGCGCCACCGACGGGTACTGCGCGATCGGCAACTGCTTGACCGCCACGCCACCCATCACCATGATGAACAGCGCGAGCACCCACGCGAAGATGGGGCGGTCGATGAAGAACTGGGCCATGGGCTGCGCTCCTTCAGCGGGCCGAGGCCGCCGAGGCCGGGGCCGATCCAGCTACCGCCGGGGCCGGTGCGGCCACCACGCCCGATGCGGCACGCGATGCGCTGGCCGCTGCAGCCGGTGCTCCGGCCGCTGCCCCCGAAGCCGACGCCTGCCACGGCACCGCCTTCACCGGCGCATTGCCACGCAGCTTCTGGAAGCCGTCGACCATCACCTGCTCGCCGGCCTTCAGCCCATCGAGCACGACCCACTGGCCGCCTTGCGCCGAGCCGATCTTGACCGGCCGCGGGCTGACCTTGCCGTCGCCGCCGACCACCAGCACGCTGTCGCCGGTAGAGCCGCGCGTGACGGCCTGTTGCGGCAAGGTGATGCCATCGCTGGCCTGCGCCTGCTCGAGCCGCACGCGCACGTACATGCCGGGCAGCAGCAGGCCTTTCGGGTTGGGCACCTCGGCGCGCAAGGTGATCTGGCCCGAGGTGGCGTCCACCGTCAGGTCGGCGAACAGCAGCTTGCCGGGCTGGTCATATTCGCTGCCGTCTTCGAGCACCAGGCGCACGCTGGCGCCGTCGGCACCGCTGGACTTCGTGAACTTGCCGCTTTCCACTGCCTTGCGCAGGCGCAGCACCTCGGTGGTGGACTGCGTGAAATTCACGTACATCGGGTTGATCTGCTGCACCACCGCGAGTTGCGTGGCCTCGCCCTGGCCGACCAGCGCCCCTTCGGTCACCAGCGCGCGGCCGATGCGCCCGGCAATCGGCGCGGTGACCGATGCGTAGCCCAGGTTGATCTGCGCTGTCGTCAGCGTCGCCTTGGCCGCGGCCACGTCGGCTTCGGCGGTCTTCTGCGCCGCCACTGCGTTGATGAAGTCCTGCTTGCTGATGGCGTTCGCTTCCATCAGCGGCTTGAAGCGTTCGGCCTGCGCGCTGGCCTGCGTCAGGTTCGCCTCGGCGCGCGCCAGGGTGGCCTGCGCACTGGCCTGGGTGGCGCGGTACGGCGCCGCGTCGATCTGGAACAACAACTGGCCGGCCTTCACGTCGCCGCCTTCCTTGAACTGGCGCTTGAGCAGGATGCCGGTGGCACGCGCCCGCACCTGCGCCACGCGCGAGGCCTCGAGCCGGCCGGGCAATTCGGTGGTCAGGCCCACGGCCTGCTGCGTCACGGTGACCACGCCGACTTCGGCCGGCGGCATGCCGCCCCCGGGCGGCGCGGCGGCGGCTGGCTTGCCGCTCTGTTGCCCGCAAGCCGCCAGCAGCAGTGCCAGCAAGGCCGCCGGAATGGGGAGCCGACGGGCCCACGGGATGTTGTTGTTGGAGGCGGACATGCAAGAACCCTTCAGGAGGACGCCTGAGCAGCGGCATGGGGGCAGCCGCGGTGGCCCAGGCTGTTGTGCCGCAGTGCAAATACCGGGCCAACGTGATGAAGCGCCGCAGTATACATACATGATTGAATGTATGCTCGGCGCTCCCGACTCCCGAAAACCATGGTACGCAGAACGAAGGAAGAGGCCCAGGCCACCCGCAGCCGCATTCTCGACACCGCCGAGCTGGTGTTCGAGCGGCGTGGCGTGTCGCGCACCACCTTGAACGAGATCGCGCAGGCCGCCGGCCTCACGCGCGGCGCCATCTACTGGCACTTCAAGGACAAGGCCGATCTGTTCAACGCGATGATGCTGCGCGTGACCCTGCCGATGGAACAGGCCGCCAACCGCAGCGACGACCCGATGCTGGCCGACCCGCTGGAGCACATCCGCACCAGCTTCACCAACGTGCTGCGCCAGGTCGTGAGCGACCCGCAGGTGCGGCGCGTGTTCGAGATCGCCACCCACAAGGTCGAGTACGTCGACGAACTGCAGGCGGTGCGTGACCGCCACCTGAGCACGCGCGACGAGTGCCTGGCCCACGTGCAGCGCGGCCTGCACGCGGCCATGCGGCGCGGCCTGCTCGGCCGGCGCCTGCCCGCACGCGCCGCCGCCTTCGGCTTGCACGCACTGATCGACGGGCTGATGCAGAACTGGATGCTCGACCCGAACTCGTTCGACCTGGTGCGCGTGGGCCGCCAGGTGCTCGACGCTTACCTGGCGGGCCTGGCCACGCCGAAGCCGGCAAGTCGCGCGAACGATCGATGATGGTCGCAGGTGCGCCCCGCGCGGTGGTCACCGCGGTGTTCTTCGCGTTCGCGATTGGCCTGGGTTTGTGGGCCGGCGCCATTCCCGTGCTGCTGCGCCAGACCGGCACCGATGCGGCCGGCCTGGGCATCGCGCTCACCTTGCATGCCGGCGCCTACATCGCCGCGATGGCCGGCGGCGGCCAACTGGCGCGCCGTGTGGCGCCACGCCGGTTGATTTCGATGGCACTGCTGGCCAACGTGTTCACGTTCGCGGCGCTCTTCAATGCCGGCTCGACCTTGGCACTGACGCTGGCACTGATGGCAGTGGGCCTGAGCGCCGGGCTGCTCGACCTGGCCATGAACACCGAAGGCACGGCCGTCGAACGCGAGTTGGGCCGGCCGGTGCTGTTGAGCATGCACGCGGCAGCGTCGGCCGCATTCGCCATTGGCGCGCTCGCCGGCAGCCTGCTGGCCAACGGCGTGGGGGCGGGCTGGTGTGCGTTGGCGGTGGGGCTGGTGTCTCTGCCGGTGGCGCTCGCATTGCGGCAGCTCGGCCCGCACGCGGCAGCGCCGGTGCCGCCGCTGGCCGTGCCCACGCGGCGCGGCTTCGGCGCGGGCCGCGGCGTGGTGTTGCTGGGCATCGTGCTGGGCGTGACCATCGGCGCCGAGATGTGTGCGCAGATGTGGTCGGCCCGATTCCTGGAGCGCCAGGCCGCCGATCTGGCAGCGTTCGCGGGCGCGGGCGCGGCCTTCTTTGCCGGCTTTCAGGCGCTGATCCGCGTGTTCGGCGACGCGCTGCGGCGCCGGCTCGGCGACCCGTTGGTGATCACGCTGTCACTGCTGATCGCGGCGGTCGGATTTGCCACCGTCGCGCTGTCGAACGTGTTTGCGCTGAGCCTGTTCGGCTTCGCGCTCGTCGGCCTGGGCACCGCCTGCGTCGTGCCATGCTGCTTTGCGCTGGTGGCGCGCCAGGCCGCCGACCGCGCCGCTGGCGCTCTCGGCGTGGCGTCACTGGTCGCAGGGCTGATCCGCCTGCCGACGCCACTTTATCTCGGCTACGTCGCGGCCGCGTTCTCCGACGCCGTGGCGTTCGCGGGCGTGGCGTTCGCGCTGCTGGCAGCCGCCTGGCTTGCGCACCGCGGCATTGCCGCGGTGCCTGCGTCTACCGCACCACGCCGTAGTTGACCGGCACGAACGTGTAGCCCTTGCCGTCGCTGCGCAGGTGGCCGATGCCGGGGAAGGACAGGTGCGCCGCGGCGACCCAGTAACCCTGTTTGGCCGCTTCGGCATACGCCTTCTTGCGCTGCACCGCGGCAGCCTTGGAATCGGTGTCGAACTGGATCGTCACCGACGGGTTGGCAAACTGCACTGCCGCCACATGCATCAGGTCGCCCCACAGCACCAGCTTCTGGCCCTTGCTTTCGACCGCGTAGGTGCTGTGGCCGGGTGTGTGGCCGCGCGCCGCCTGCGCCTTGATGCCCGGCACGAGCTCGGTATTGCCATCGAAGGGCTTGAACTTGCCGGCGGCGATGTACGGGTTCAGCGACGCCATCGCGCCCTGGAAGAAGCCCTTGGCCTCTTTCGGCGCCTTGTCCATGTTGGCCTGGCTGAGCCAGAAATCGGCGTCGTGCTTGTCGGCGTGCACGGTGGCGTTCGGGAAGGTCAGCTTGTCGCCGGCCATCAACCCGCCCACGTGGTCGGCGTGCATGTGGGTGATGACGACCGCGTCGACCTGCTCGGGTTGATAACCGGCCGCCTTCAGGTTGGCCACCAGGTTGCCCAGGGTCGGGCCGAACAGACCCGCAGCGCCGGTGTCCACCAGCACCAGCTTGGAGCCGGTGTTGATGAGGTAGCCGTTCACCGAGGTTTCGAGTGGCGCCTTCAGAAAGGACTTGGCGAGCGCCTGGTCGACCTTGCCCGGCGTGGTGTTGGTCAGGATCTTGTCAACCGGCAGCGCCACGGTGCCGTCGGACAGCGCAGTGACCTCGAAGTCGCCCAGCATCATGCGGAAGAAGCCGGGCGCGGCGGTCTTGACCATCGGCGCTTCGGCGTGGGCGGCACTGCTCCACAGCAGGGTGGTCGCCACGGCGGTGGCCAGCACGGTGCGCAACGCGTGGAGCGGGTGTAGCGGGTGGAACAGGGTCATCAGCGATCTCCTCGAATTGGAAAGAGCGTGGAGGATAGTGGCCGCCACGCATCGGCGCTTGCCACACCGGCAAGCCCCGCCGCAGGCCCGGGTTTCAATGCGCTGGTGCGCCCGCACCGCGCTGGAACTTGAACACCGCCACGCTGGCGCGCAGGTTGGGCCAGCGGCGCACGACCCGGCCGCGCTGGATGCCGAAGGCGTCGAGGATCTCGAGCCCGTCGCGGCGCGCCAGCACTTCGAAGTCGGCATACGTGCCGACGCGGATGTTGGGCGTGTCGTACCACTGGTAGGGCAGCACCTTGGTCACCGGCATGCGGCCGCCGAAGATGCTGGCGCGGTTCGGCCAGTGCGCAAAGTTCGGGAAACTGACGATGCCCACGCGGCCGACGCGCGCGGTCTCGAACAGCATCTTCTCGGTGTTGCGCAGGTGCTGCAGGGTGTCGAGTTGCAACACCACGTCGAAGCTCTGGTCGCCGAACAGCGCCAGGCCTTCTTCGAGGTTCAGCTGGATCACGTTGACGCCGCGCTGCGTGCAGGCCAGCACGTTGGCGTCGGCCAGCTCGATGCCGTAGCCGCTGCATTGGCGATGGCGCTGCAGGTGCGCCAGCAGTTCGCCGTTGCCGCAGCCGAGGTCGAGCACGCGCGAGCCGGGCGGCACCATGTCGGCGATCAGCTCCATGTCCTTTCGGTCGCTCATGGCCCCAGCTCCCGCGCGATGTTGTCGAAGCACGCGCGCAGCACACCGTGGTAGCGCGGGTCGTCGAGCAGGAAGGCATCGTGCCCGTGCGGCGCTGCGATCTCGGCGTAGCTCACGTCGAGCTTGTTGTCGACCAGCGCCTTGACGATCTCGCGCGAGCGGGCCGGCGAGAAGCGCCAGTCGGTCGTGAAGCTGATCAGCTGGAATTTGCAGCGCGCCGCAGCCAGCGCCACGCTCAGGTCGCCGCCGTGTTGTGCCGCCGGGTCGAAGTAGTCGAGCGCGCGCGTGATCAGCAGGTAGGTGTTGGCGTCGAAGTACTCGCTGAACTTGTCGCCCTGGTAGCGCAGGTAGCTCTCGATCTCGAACTCCACGTCGAGCGTGCTGAAGCTCACCGCACCGTTCTTCAGCTCGCGCCCGAACTTGGCCTCCATCGCGTCGTCGCTCAGGTAGGTGATGTGGCCGATCATTCGCGCCACGCGCAGGCCCCGGCGCGGCAAGGTGTTGTGGCGGTAGAAATGGCCGCCGTGGAAGTCGGGGTCGGTCACGATGGCGCGCCGCGCGACCTCGTTGAACGCGATGTTCTGCGCCGACAGGTTGGGCGCAGTCGCCACCGCGATGCAGTGACGCAGCCGACCCGGGAAGCGCATGGCCCAGCTCAGCGCCTGCATGCCACCGAGACTGCCGCCGATCACGGCGGCCAGCGTGGTGATGCCCAGGCCGTCCATCAGCCGGGCCTGCGCATCGACCCAGTCTTCCACGGTCACGACGGGGAAGTCGACGCCATAGGGCTGGCCGGTGTCGGGGTGGGTGTGCATCGGCCCGGTGGAGCCGAAACACGAGCCGGGGTTGTTGACTCCGATCACGAAGAAGCGGTTCGTGTCGAGCGGCTTGCCGGGGCCGATGAGGTTGTCCCACCAGCCTTCGCTGCCCTTGAGCGGCGCGCCGTCCGGCCCCGCGTGCGTGCCGGCCACGTGGTGGCTGGCGTTGAGCGCGTGGCACACCAGCACGGCGTTGGAGCGCGCCGCGTTGAGCGTGCCGTAGGTCTCGTACACCAACGTGTAGTCGCGCAGCCGCGCGCCGCTGCGCAGCGGCAGCGGTTCCGCGAAGTGCATGGATTGGGGCAGAACCTGACCGACTGAACTCATGGAATACCCAAGCGCCAGACCCAAAAGAAAACCCGGCGCCGCGAAAGCGGGACACCGGGTGTGGGTCCTGTCTTTAGCGGCATTTTTAAAGCGCCCGCAAGCCGGAGCAAATCAGCGCTGGGGTCGAGTATAACGAGCGACCCCGGCGGGCAGCGATTGAGGAATCTGCATGAGCACAAGTCCATGGTTCGACGGTTTCGAGGCGGCTCACCACGAGGTCAACGGCGTTCAGATCTTCGCCCGCACCGGCGGCCGGCGCAACGGCCCGCCGCTGTTGCTGCTGCACGGCTTCCCGCAGACGCACGCGCTCTGGCACCGCGTGGCGCAACGGCTGGCAGAACACTTTCGCCTGGTGCTGCCCGACCTGCGCGGTTATGGCGACTCGTCAAAACTGCCTGGCGATGCCGAGCACGCCAAGCACAGCAAGCGCGCGATGGCACAGGACATGGCGGCGCTGATGAGCCGGCTCGGCCATGAGACCTTCGCCGTGGTCGGCCACGACCGCGGCGGTCGTGTGGCGCACCGACTCGCGCTGGACCATGCGCAGCGTGTCACCTCGCTGTGCCTGCTCGACATTGCGCCGACCCTGGACATGTACGCCGCGACCGACATGGCCTTCGCCAGTGCCTATTACCACTGGTTCCTGCTGATCCAGCCCGCGCCGCTGCCCGAACGCTTGATCGGCGCCAACGACGACACCGCGCGCTTCTACCTGCACGGCGCATTGGGCGGCTGGGGCGCGCGCGGCACCGCGCACATCGAGCCGGCCGCGCTGGCCGAGTACGAACGCTGCTTCTGCCGGCCCGAGGCCATCCACTCGGCCTGCGAGGACTACCGCGCCGCCGCCGGCATCGACCTGGTGCACGACCGCGCTTCGCGCGCCGCGGAGGAGCGCATCGCCTGCGACACGCTGGTGCTGTGGGGCGCCAATGGCGTGGTGCAGCGCCTGTTCAAGCCGCTCGAGCTGTGGCAGGCCCAGTGCGCCGGCCGCGTCACCGGCTCTGCCTTGCCGTGCGGCCACTTCCTGCCCGAAGAAGCGCCCGACGAAACCGCAGCGGCCTTGCTGGCGCATCTGCAAGCCCGCTGACCGCCACCCCCGGAGACCCCCCGATGTTCCAATGGCTGCGCAAGCTCGACGACCACTTTCCGGTGCGCTACACCCCCTGGCTGCTCAGCGCGGTCGGGCTGCTGTTGTGCACCTACACCTGGGTCGCGTTCGGGCTGC
Source organism: Methylibium sp. (assembly GCA_031414975.1). GTDB lineage: Bacteria > Pseudomonadota > Gammaproteobacteria > Burkholderiales > Burkholderiaceae_C > LGRD01. Next base: position 10,049 of record JANOQS010000241.1, read on the forward strand.
ATGGCTGGTGGGCGCTGGTGTTCCTGTTCCTCACCGCATTGGGCTTGCGCGACACCCTGCAGTCGCAGCGTTCGGTGCTGCGCAATTACCCGGTCATCGGCCACCTGCGCTTTCTGATGGAATTCGTGCGGCCGGAGATCCGCCAGTACTTCATCGAAGGCGACAACGAAGCCGCGCCGTTTTCGCGCCAGCAGCGTTCGCTGGTCTACCAGCGCGCCAAGGGCGAATCGGACAAGCGCCCGTTCGGCACCCAGATGGACGTGGGCGCGGTCGGCTACGAGTGGATCAACCATTCGATGGTGCCCAGTCAACTGGCCACGCACGACTTTCGCGTCACCATCGGCGCCGGCCGCGCGCAGCCCTACAACGCGAGCGTGTTCAACATCTC
>JANOQS010000242.1:0-4491 GCA_031414975.1 Methylibium sp.
CGTAGTCGCCCTGGTCGCGCAACTGCCGCACGTAGCCCACGCGCACCAGGTCGGCGAGCAGCCGGTGGGTGGCGCTCAGCGGCGTGTCGGTGGCCACCGCGATGGCCGACAGGGCCACACCTTCCGGGTGCGCGGCCAGAAGCTCCAGGACCTTGATGCCGCGTTCGAGAGGGCTGCTCATGGCCACGATCGTAGCGCCAAACATAAGTACTTTCCAGATTGGAAAGACTTTCCAATCTGCTAGCATTTCCCGCATCGAATCCCGCCAAGCCGGGTTCATCCTCACCCAGGCCCACCCACCGCGCCATGATCAAACTGCTGGTCCTCCACGGGCCCAACCTCAACCTGTTCGGCCGCCGCGAGCCGCACATCTACGGCACGACGACGCTCGCCCAGGTGAACGACAAGCTGCACGCGCTGGCGCGTGAGCTGGGCGTGGCGCTGGAGTGCTTCCAGTCGAACCACGAAGGTGCGTTGATCGACAAGCTGCACGAGAACATCGACACCGTGCAGGGCGCGCTCGTCAACCCGGCCGGTCTCACGCAGCACGGCGTGCCGCTGCACGACGCCATCAAGGCCATGCCCTTCCCGATGATCGAAGTGCACATGTGCAACATTGCCGCGCGCGAGCCCTGGCGCAGCCACTCGATCATCTCGCCCGCTGTCAAGGGCACGGTGCAGGGGCTGGGCTGGCGCTCCTACACCGCCGGCCTGCGCGTGCTGGCCGAACTCGCGGCCGAACCCCCGGCCGGACACGCGGCCTGACCCCGTTTCAACCCGAAGGAGACCTCCATGACCACGAACACCTACCGTCGCGCCCTGCTCGCCACCGGCGCCGCGCTGGCCGCCGCCACCGTGCTGCCCGCCTGGGCCCAGCCCAAGACCATTCGCTTTGCGGCCGTGTTCTCCGACAAGGACATCCGCGCCGAGATGATGCAGCGCTTCGCCAAGGACGTCGAAGCCGAGTTCAAGGTCGAGCCGTTCCTGAACTCGACGCTGTTCAAGCAGGGCACCGAACTGGTGGCGCTGCAGCGCGACAACCTCGAGATGGGCAACATCGCACCGCAGGACTTTTCCAAGCAGATCCCGGCCTGGTCCATCCTCACGTCGGCCTACCTGTTCCGCGACGCCGACCACCTGAACAAGTTCTTCGCCGGCGACCTCGGCGCGCAGATGAAGAAGATGGTCGAGGACGAGGTGAAGGTGAAGATCCTCGGGCCGACCTTCTTCGGCACCCGCCAGGTCGGCCTAAAGGGCAAGAAGAAGGTCAGCACCCCGGCCGACCTGGCCGGCGTGAAGCTGCGCATGCCGCCTGGCGACGCCTGGCAACTGCTGGGCCGCTCGCTCGGCGCCAACCCGACGCCGATGGCCTATGCCGAGACCTACACCGGCCTGCAGACTGGCGCGATCGACGGCCAGGACAACCCGCTGCCGAACGTGCAGAACATGAAGTTCAACGAGGTGATGGGGCAGATCGTGCTCACGTCGCACCTGGTGGCCTTCGACCTGCTGACGATGAACCTGAAGGTCTGGCAGGCCATGTCGCCCGCGACGCAGGCCAAGGTGCAGGCGGCGGCCGACAAGGCGATTGCCTGGAGCGCGGCCGAGCACACCGAGCGCGAGGCCCATCTGGCCGCGGGCTTCCGCGCCGCCGGCCTGGACGTGTACGTGCCCAACGTCGATGCCTTCCGCGCCCACGCGCAGAAGATCTACCTCGCCTCGGACGAGGCCAAGAGCTGGCCCGCCGGCGTGGTCGACAAGATCAACGCATTGAAGTGAACCACCCCCGTAGCGCCTTCGGCGCTCCCCCTCCAGGGGGCGCCGCTGGCGGACCGGCAAAGCTGGATCCGCGGCGGCTGCTTGATGCGTACCTGCATGCCTTCTGAAGGCTGCTGGCTTACCCATGCCCGATTCCCATCCGCTTCGCACACTGGCCCGGCGGGCGCACCAGTTCGCTGAAGGCGTTGCCGCGCTGCTGCTGGCGGTGATCTTCGTCGGCTTCATCATCCAGGTTGTCTTCCGATACGCCTTCAACTTTCCAGTCGGGTGGACGTCCGACCTGGCCGTGGCCGCCTGGTTGTGGCTCGTGCTGTGGGGTGCGGCCTTCGTGCTGAAAGACGACGACGAGATCCGCTTCGACCTGCTGAGCAGCGCCGTCGGGCGGCGAACGCGCATCGGCATGGGCATCGCCGGCGCCGTGGCCATCGTGGTGCTGTTCGCGATGTCGCTGCCGGCCGCGTACAGCTACGTCAGCTTCATGAAGGTGGAGCGCAGCTCGTACCTGAAGATCCGTTTCGACTGGATGTTCTCGATCTACATCGTCTTCTCGGTCGCCGTGATCGCGCGCTACCTCTGGAAGCTCGCCTTCCTGCTGCGCGGGCGCGAGCCGGCGACGATCGACATCACCAAGGGCAGCTCCGCACTGTGAACCTGACCAGTCCCTTCTCGCTCTCGGTGCTGGCGATCGTCGTGCTGAGCCTGCTCGGCCTGCCGATCGGGCTGGCCATGATCGGCGCTTCGGTGCTGTACCTGTACCTCAAGGGCGCCGACATGGGCATCGCCGCCGAGCAACTGCTCAACGGCACCTACGGCAGCTACCTGCTGCTGGCGATCCCGCTGTTCATCCTGGCGGCCACGTTCATGAGCACCGGCAGCATCATGGACAGGCTGCTGCGCTTCTGCAACGCCATCGTCGGGCGCTTCCCCGGCGGGCTGGCGCAGGTCAACGTGCTGCAGAGCGTGGTCTTCGCGAGCATGTCGGGGTCCGCGCTCGCCGATGCGGCGGGCTCCGGCAAGCTCATGCAGGAGATGATGACGCGCGACAAGAAGTACACGCCGGAGTTCGCGGCGGCGCTGTCGGCGGTGTCGTCGATCATCGGGCCGATCCTGCCGCCCTCGATCCCGCTGGTGCTCTACGCACTCGTGTCCGATGCGTCCATCGGCTACCTGTTCCTGGCTGGCGTGGTGCCCGGGCTGTTGCTGGGCGCGGTGCAAATGGGCCTCGTGTACTACCAGGCCAAGCGGCGCAACTTCGCGGTCGAAGAGGCGGTGCCGCTGCGCGACATGCCACGCATCACGCGCGAGGCGTTCCCGGCCCTGATGCTGCCCGTGATCCTGCTCGGCTGCCTGTACAGCGGCGTGACCACGCCCACCGAAGCCGCCGGCGTGGCCGCTGCCTACGCCTTGCTGGTGTCCGGGCTGCTCTACCGCAGCCTGACATGGCGCAGCATCTACGACGCGCTGGTGTCGAGCGCGCGCATCAGCATCTCGATCGGCATGCTGATCGCCGGGGCGCTGGTGTTCAACTACGTGATCACGGTCGAGAACATTCCGGCCAGCGTCAGCACCGTGCTCAAGGCCTACGAGCTGTCGCCGCTCGCCTTTCTGCTGATGATCAACGTGATCCTGCTGCTGCTCGGGTGCTTCCTCGAAGGCTCCACCATCATCCTCGTGGTGCTGCCGGTGATGCTGCCGACCGCGCAGGCCCTGGGCATCGACCCGGTGCACTTCGGCGTGGTCGCCGTCTTCAACATCATGCTCGGGCTCATCACCCCGCCGTACGGGCTGCTGCTGTTCATGATGGCCAAGATCGCCAACGTGAGCCTGACCGGCCTGGTGCGCGAAGTGATGCCCTACCTGGGGGTGATGATCTTCGCGCTGGCGCTGATCACCTTGCTGCCCGACTTCGTGCTGTACCTGCCGCGCCTCGCGGGCTACACGGGCTGAGCGCACCGCGCCGGGGCGGCATCGCGCTTGCATGGGCTTGGGGGCTCCCCCACCCCATGCACCGTTCGGAGGCCTGCCATGAACGACCACACGATCTCGCTGGTGAAGGAAAGCTTCGACCTGATCGAGCCGATCGCGCCGCAGGCGGCGGCGCTGTTCTATGCCAACCTGTTCGACGCCGACCCGTCCTTGCAGCGCCTGTTCAAGGGCGACATGGTGGTGCAGGGAATCAAGCTGATGCAGATGATCTCGCTCGCCGTCAGCAAGCTGAACAGCCCCGAGGTGCTGATGCCCGCGCTGCAGCACCTGGGCCGCCGCCATGCCGGCTACGGCGTGAAGGACCCGCACTACGACACCGTCGGCGCCGCGCTGCTGAAGACGCTGCGCCAGGGCCTGGGCGTGGCCTACACGGCCGAGGTGGAAGAGGCGTGGACGGAGGTCTATGGCGTGCTCGCCGGCACGATGAAGGAAGCGGCCGGCGTGCCGGCCTGAGCGCGCGCCAGCGCTTGTGCGTGTGGAGCGCACCGCGCCGGATCATCGCTGGCGCGATGGCGCCGAAAGGGGGAACATGGGGCAAGCCACCAGGAGACCGCCCATGACTGCCGCCACCCCGCCCCCCGAAGGCGAATTCAACAAGCTGATCGACGAGCAGATCGAACTCGCCGCCACGCGGATTCCGGCGCTGGCGCCCACCGCGGTGCACCCATCGCCGGTGGACCATGAAGAGCGCCTCGCCGCACACGCCAACTTCGAAGACGTGCTGCT
>JANOQS010000243.1:0-31074 GCA_031414975.1 Methylibium sp.
AGCTGAAGTGCGTGACCTTGCCGCCCTGGTCGAACAGGAAGCTCGCGCCGGCCACCACGTGCAGCCTGCCGGGCAGCGGGCCGGTGGCGTCGGCCGCGTGCAGCCACTGCACCAGCGCGCTGTCGGGCGTCATCGCCTCGATGCCGGGCAGCACGGCCGGGTCGGTGCGCTGGCTGGCCACCGCGCCGATGAAGTCGACGATCGCCGGCGCGACCGGAATGCCGGCCAGCTCGAGCGACCACTTCAGCACCGACACATAGGCGTCCATGCGCTTCGAAGCGAGCAGAGTGCCGCGCGCCGGGCAGGCCACGCGCACGACACGTTCGATGCGGATGTCGCGGCCCTTCAGGTTGGCCGCGAGCTTGAGCAGCGTGTCTTTCTGCGTCTTGTACTTGGCGTCCTTGAAGGGCGCGAGCATCTTGACATCGAGCTCGCCAACGGCACACGCGGCGCACACGCGCGCCAACACCTCGGCCACCAGGCCACCGCGCGAATGCGTGAGCAGGTGAACGCGCGCGCCGTTGGGCAGCGCCTGGGCCAGCATCAGCGCGTTGTCGATCGGGCTGGCGGTGAGCGTCGGGTGGTCCAGGCCGTAGACGCGGTCGGCGTAGTGCGCAAACAGGTCGCGCACCTTCTGCGGGTGCTCCTTCCACAGCTTGCCGAAGGTGCCCTGGGTTTCAGAGAAGGTGCCGTGCAGCAACACCAGCAGCGGCGCGCCGCCTGCGGACGGGACCTTGTCGAGCCGCGTGCCGGTGCCCTTGAGTGGCGCGTCGAAGGCGTCAGCGTCGAGCGCGTACACGCCAGCGATGACCTGGCTGTCGACATGCGCGCCGATCTTTTCGGCCGAAAATTTGGCCGCGGGCTCGCGCAGCAAGCCGGTGACCACGTCGATGGCCGACACCAGCACGTCGCCGAGCCGGCCGCGCGTGGCGCCGCGCACCGACGGCGCCTGCTCCAGCCCCTGCCAGCTCAACTGTGCCGGCACCGCCACTTCGTTCGGCAGCACGTCGGCCGCGCCAGCGCCACCACGCGTGGCGTCGCCTGCGGCCCCGGCTTGCGCCAGCATCAGGTCGCGCGCCGTCTCGGGGTGCAGCATCAGCGAGGGGCCGTTGGTGATGTGCAGCACCACCGCGTCCAGCCCCGGCCGTGCGGTCAAACGCACCGAGCCTCCGGCGCCACGCCGCGCGCCGACCTGCACGCGCTGCGTCAGCGTGCCGCGGCCGCCGAAGCCCGGCGCCAAGTTTGCTGCAACGCCACCGCGCGTGGCCGCACCGGCGGGCACGGCCTGGCCGGGCACGATGAAGACGATTTCCTTCGGGCTGCCTTCGGCTGTCGATCGGTCGTTCATGGTCTTGCCTTCCGTGGGATTGCGGCCGTCTGGCGAGTGGGCTGGCGGGCCCTCGTCACGGCGTGAACGGCGCTTGTTTCAGGAATGCCGCAGTGGCCGCCGCCGGGCCGAGTGCGAACAGGTTGGGCGACTGCGTGGGCGGCAAGCCCTGGCGTGCCCGGGCATGCAACTCGGCATGGTTGCCTTTGAACGCGCCGTGGTTCCACACCTTCAACAACTGTTCGGTGAACGCGCCGTTGTGGTCGCCGTCCATCGCGGTCTGGTTGTCCTGGCAGCCCGAGATCAGGATCACCGCCGGGTTGAACTTCTTGACGATGGCGGTGAGCCGCTGGCTCACCGCCACGTTGGCCAGCGCCGTGTCGGGGTCGGTCACGGCGCCGCCCGCGGCCTGCGCGACATCACGCTGCAGCTGGTCGTAGAAAGCCTTGTTCGACGCATAGACGCGCTGGCCGACCGTCGCCGGCATCAGCTTGGGGCGCAGGTGCGGCGTGCCGGCCACGGGCGCGCCGGCCCGCGTGACCGTGCCGCTGTGGCAACTGTCGGACAGCACCAGCACGCGCACGCCCGCCTTGAAGCGGCTGAGCTCGAAGTACAGCTCGTCGTCGATCAACTGGCCGTCGAACAGGCACCAGGTCTCGTCCTGCTTGTCGGGCTCGTCACCGCTCACGTCGGGCAGCTGGCCGCCGTGGCCGGAGTAGCTCATGAAGAACAGGTCGCCCGGGCCCAGCGCCTTGGCCGCAGCGCGCATGCCGGCCAGCACGTGGGCGCGTGTGCCCTTCTTCCCCAGCAGCAGCGTGCTCTTCATGCCCTTGGCCTTGGCGATGGCCACCATGTCGTGCGCATCGGCCTCGCAGGCCGCCAGCGGCCCGGTCCAGCCGGCATAGGCGGTGGCGCTCACTTCGTTCAGGCCGATGTGCAGCGACATCGCTTGCGGCTTCTTCGCCGCCGGGGCGGGGGTCTTGCTGGCCATGGGATGCTCCGGTGCGGGTGCCCGCGCGGTCGCGCGCAAGGCGTTTCGCATCATCGGCCCGGCCCGGGTCGGCGCCAACCCCTAACGGTAGGACAAAAGTCATGCCGTCGGCGCTGCAGCCGGCCTCGGCCGGTAGCCCAGCGCGTGCAGCGCCTGGCCCAGCTCGTCGCGCAGGCGCACGTCGGCCCCCATCGTGTTGCTGTAGCGGATCGAGCGGATGTGGCGCACGTCGAACGTCATGTCCTCGCTGGTCTGCGACAGCACGATCCAGTCCTTGCGCCAGGCGTCGGCCAGCCCGGCTTCGTAGTAGACGTTGGGGTTGCGGCCGGTGAAGTCGACGATCACCAGGTCGGCCCCGGCGATCATCTGCTTCACGTCGTCCATCACCGGGCGCGACAGGTACACCTCGTCGGCGCGGATGCAGCGGATGCCGAACGAGCCCACCACCGTGGAGATGACGCCGTGCACGAAGTCCAGCTCGGTCGCGAACGGCATGATCAGGAAGCAGGTCGGCACCTCGCGGTGGATGCGAACGTTGTCGAAGCGCGCCCGGGTCCGGAAGGTGCGCAGGCCGAGTTGCCCGAGCGCAAACGAGTCGTCGCGCAGCATCAGTTGCTGCACGTCGTTTTCGTACAGCACGATCTGGCTGCCGTTGAACGTGACCCGCAGGTGGTAGGTCTTGTTCTTCTTCACGGCGCTGCGCCGGCCGATGTACTCGCGCAACTGGTAGTAAGGCCCCGGCAGCGCCTTGGCGAGGAAGAACTTGGTGTCGAACCCGCTCGTGCCGGCGTAGTAGAAGCCGTCGGGACCGTTGTAGCGAAACACCAGGTCGGCCTCCATCGACACCTGTTCGTTGCGCGCCTTGCGGGCGTCGAGCAGCGTGACGTCGGCTTCGATCGAACCGTTGCGGATGCGGTCGGAGAACAGCAGCCATTGTTCGTCGTGCACGTCCGACAGCGGCGGCGACTCGAAGCGCTGGCCGTTCGGGCTGACGACCCAGTCGTCGTTGAGGGTGCTGTACTTCATCGGCTTTGCCATGGCGGCCTCCGTCAGCAAAATCCGTGTAGGTGATCGAGCGACACGTGGCGCCGCGCGAAGGTCCTGCCCACGCGCTGAATATCGGGCATGTTCTTCACGGAGTCCATCTCTTGCAGGGCCTGCGCGTCGATGCTGGCCAGCCCCAGAGCGGTCAGCCCCTCGGACGTGACGTCGGGGTCGTAGCGCGCATAGGCGAACAGCTTCGGGCCACTCCAGTTGGGCGGCTGGCCCGGTTGGCCGAGCATGCTGCCGAACTCGCGGTCGATCGGCCCGCCGAAACGGCAGTCGCCCAACATGCGGCAAGCCATGTCCCAGCCCGCCGCAGCGGCGTTCATCAGCGCGCCGGGCAAGGTGGTGGCGTTGTAGAGGAGGTGCATGTTGGCGGCCTTCAGATCCAGCCGCGCCTTGGCGGCGCCGCCGGTGCCGACCGACACGACCAACAACTGATCCACGCCGGTGGCCCAGTTCACTGCGTAAGGTGCCGCGGTGGCCATCTGAAAAGCCAGAAAGGCGGGGTTGTTGTAGGTGGTCACGCCACCGTCGACGAAGATGAAGGTGTACGCGTCGGGCGTGCCTTCGGCCAGGGTCACGACCTCGGGCGGGAAGTAGGTGGGCGCCGCAGTACTGGCACGCACCAGTTGCCAGAGTGGCAGGCGCAGGTTGTTGTCCTTACGCACGATCTGGTTGTACTTGGCGAAAGGGTTGTTGCTGACGGGCCAGGGCGAATCGGTGCTGGCGTTGCGCATCACCATCATCAGCAGCGTACGCAGGCCCGGGCTGCCCAGCGTGGGGTCGGCGCCGAGTGCCTTGCCGAATTCGGCCTTCAGCATCTTGGCAAGCGGCTCGTCGGTGTACTTGTGATTCAGGCGCTTCAGCAGCGACGCCTTGTCAAACATCTGCGCGCCGCTGTCCTCATAGAACTTGCGGACCTGCGCCATCGACATGCCGCACGAAATGCAGGCCGCGATGATCGCGCCGGTACTGGTGCCGCAGACGAAGTCGAACCAGTCGGCCAGCACAAAGCGAGGGCCCTTGGCGAGCCTGACGCGCAAGTCGTCTTCGAGCTTGGCGAGAATCTCCACACTCATCAAGCCGAGAATGCCGCCGCCGTCGCAGGCGAGGATCCTCTTCGGGCCGGGGGCTTGCATGCGTTTCACGAGTGCGTCGTTCATGCCGTCTCTCCTCGGTGTCGTCAGTTTGTCTCAGCAAGGCGCTGCTGGAACCAAGCTCGCCAATCCTGGCTCGGCGGCAGGCGCCCGTCTCTATGCAACCGTTCGAGCGTTTCGAATCCCTTGCTCAACAAAGAGCGCCGTTCGTCCCTGGGCACGTCGATGTGTGTTCCCACCCTGGCTGAGCACACGGCAACGTCTACTTGCCATTGGGCGTTCGAGGCATCACTGACTGCAAGTGCTTCAGCGATCTCCATCGCCGCACGAAACGATTCCAGCGCCGCCGGCAGGTCACCCTGCCCCAACAACACGTCGCCGATCTTCTCGTGGCTGATCGACAGGTCACGCTGCCAATGCGTGTTGTCGGGGTCGCGCGCTACCAAGCCATGCCGAACATCCTTCGCGGCGCGAAATGCCGCCAGCGCCGCCAGCATGTCGCCTTGAGCCGCCAGCACGTCGCCCATCTTGTTGTGGCTGATCGACAGGTCGCGCTGCCAACCTGCATGGCCGAGGTCGCGCGCTGCCAGTGCCTGCGCAATGCCCAGCGCCGCGCGAAACGATTCCAGCGCCGCCGGCAGGTCGCCCTGCCCCAACAACACGTCACCGATCCGGATGTGGCCGACCGAAAGGTCTCGCTGCGACTCGGCGCTGTTGGGATCACGCGCCGCCAGCGCCTGGACGATCTCCAGCGCCGCGCAGAACGACTCCAGCGCCGCCGGCAGTTCGCCCTGCGCAGCGAGCACGTCGCCGACCTTGATGTGGCTGAGCGCCAAGTCGCGCTGCCACTCGGTGTTGCCTCGGTCGCTCGCCGCCAGCGCTTGAGCAATCTCCATCGCCGCTCGGAACGATTCGAGTGCCGCCACCAGGTTGCCCTGCGCCAACAGCGCCTCGCCGTGGCTATTGCGGCTTATCGCCTTGAGCTGTGCGTTCTCGACCTGCAGCGCCCTGATCTGTGCATCCTTTCCCGCACCTTGTGTCGCCAGAGCCGAAATCACGCGCTGCACCGCGGGGTCATCGAGCGGCTTGCCCCGTAGGGCCTTCTGGAGGCCGGCACTCAGCGCTGCGATCAGTTCTGCGTCACCGCTGAACAGGGCCGGCCTGTGCGCAGCCTTGACTCGCTCACCAAAGGCCCGCACCTTGGCGTAAGCGGCGGGATCGAGCAGGTCCGTCGCCGCGACGTCGCGCACGCCTTTCGGCATCAACACCACACAAGGCAAGTCCAGCTCGCGGGCACGCCGGTATTCGAGTTCGGTGATCGACAGGCTGTCTGGATTGCCAGGCATCGGGACGAACCCGTAACGATGCCCCAGGATCAGCACATACGCTTCGCAACTGGCCACGTCGTGCAAGCAACCATCGCGGACCGTGAGGCTGTCCGGCACATAGCTGTGCACGGGCTGGTGGCTGGCTTGAATCAGCCAGGCGACGACAACCTCGCGCTCAGGCTCCAAGTCGAGCCGCGTGGACGAAACGTAGATCCGGGCCATGCGAGGTTGTGATCAGCCGTGCCGCATCGCCGACGGTTCACCCGAGCGTGCGCGTGTCGATCCAGTTCACCTGGCCGGTGCGCCGCTTCACTTCTTCGACCATGTGTTTCGTGCCGCCCGGCCCGTCGCTGCCGGCACCGTCCCACAGGCAGACGAAGCGAACCTTGTCGGGGCCGTGTGACAGGGCGCTGTACAGCAGCCACTGATTGCAGCGCTCGAACACGCTGGCGCCTTTCGCCGTGGGGCCCAGCTCGACCGGCATCACACGCGGCGGTTCGGCGAGTTGCGGCTTCAGCGCGTAGTAGCGTTCGCGCCAGGCCGTGCCGTCGGCTGAGGGCATCACCGACGCCTCCATGAAGTCGGGTTCGGGCAACGGCAGCAGCAATTGCATGCGCACGCCGCGCTTGACGCAGGCTTCGGCGAAGATCAGGTCGCCCCCGGCGGCGCCTTGCGTCAGCGCCAGGTCGCCGGGGCCGGCCTTCAGGCCGTCGAGCGTGCCTTCGATCGCAGCGGTGGCCAGCGGCACGTTCGCAGCCGGGAAGCGCGCCTTGGGCCGGCCCGGCGCGTCGACCATGTGACCGGAGAACAGGAGCACCTGGCGCGGCTGGAACGGCGGCACGCTGCGGGCGATCTCGCGGTCGATGATCTCCAGGGCAGCCTTGGTCTCGTCGGGCCGGAATTGAAGGTCACGCAGCAAGGTCAGCGTCTGCCGCGTGGAGTCGAGCGCAAACCAGTCGCCCTTGGCCGCCGCGGCGACGATGCGAAATTCCTTGACGACCGACTCGCGGGGATTGACCAACAGGCACAGCTCCGCATAACTTGCTTTGGCCCAGTAGTCCTTGCCATCACGCTCCTGAGCAGACAGTGCGGCCCAAAGCACGCCTCCGACCAGGTTGTCGATCACCACCTGCTGCGCTTCACCGCCAAGGTGCTTCAGCAGCAACAGAAGCGTCAGCGCGTTGATGCCCGAGTAGTGGTGCGACGGGTCGGTGATGAACGCCTTGTGGTACGGAGCCTGCGCCTCCTCGAGGCTCGCGGCTTCAAGACCGGCAGAGTCGCGCAGCACCTCAGGCGCCAGGCCGGGGGTGCGCCAGCGCGACATCCAGCGATCCTTCTCCACCCGCCCGGCCAGTGCCAGCGCCTCTGCGTCGCGGGGTCGGTCATCGACGAGCTGACGCGCCGCCTCGTGCGCTTCTTCGTGGCACCCCAGGCGCCCCAAGCAGACGATGCGCTTGCTGCGACACACCGCGTCGTCGGGTTCGGCGCGAAGGCCATCGTCGAACTGTTCGAGTGCGAACGAGAACTGGCGCAACTGTAGCAGCGCGTTGCCGGCCGCGCGCTTGGCTTCGAGCCACAGCGCTTGTGTCGGCGTTTCGCCGGCCAGCACCAGGAGGTCGCCGGCGCGGCACTTGGCGCGCGCCACCTTCATGCGCCCGTCCCATTGCTCGAACGCGGCGCCGAACTCGTTGCGGTCGGCCAGAAGCAGGTCGCGCCACTTCGGCTCGCTCAGGTGCGGCAGCAAGGTGTAGACCGGGCTCACCTTGCGCACCGCCGAAGCGTCGAGCGTGGCGCGCGCCATCGCCGTCAGTGCCGCCTTGTCGGCCTCCACGAAGGCCGGGTCGGGCGCGCCGTCCTTCAGGCGGTAGCGCAGCTTGCGGTCGGTGTAGATGTCGAACGGGTTGGTCGGACGCGGCCCCTGTACCAGCACCACGCCCCGGGCACGCAACGCGTGGCGCACGCCGAGCTCGTACCACACGTTGGGGTTGTCCAAGGTCAGGTCGGCCAGCACCAGGTCGGCCACCAGCAGCTCCTGGAACATGTCGGTGCGGATGTCGCCGGCGCGCTGCTCCTCGTCGGCACGAAAGACGGTGCAACCGGCGGCTTCGAGGGCGGGCTTGAGCAGTTCTTCGTGGATGCGGTTGAAGTGAATGTCCTTGCCGTCGGCGCCGGGTTTGGTGCCGAAGGGCATGGCGATGAAGGCGTGGGGGGTCATGGGGTGATGGCTCCAGGTGGGGGGTCGGCGGCGCCGAGCGCGGCATGCATCGTTGCGAGTTCGCTTGCCCTCGAAACGGCCTCGGGGTGGTCGGCGCCGAGTTTTGCGGCGGTTCCCTCGGCAGCGCGTCGCATCAGCTCCAAGGCCGCCGCGCGCTCGCCGGCGCGCCACAGCGTGATCGCGAGGTTGTTCATCGACCCCAGCGTGTCGGGATGCTCTTCGCCCAGCACGCGGCGCCTCACCGCGAGCACCTGCTCTTCAAGCGCGCGCGCGCAGACCCGATCGCCCTGGTTCCCGAGCGTGCTGGCGAGGTTGCCCATCGAGATCAGCGTGTCGGGGTGCTCTTCGCCCAGCACGCGGCGCCTCACCGCGCACACTTGCTCATGAAGCTCGCGTGCGCCGACCAGGTCGCCCTGACTCCCGAGCGTGTTGGCCAGGTTGCTCATCGAGGTCAGCGCGTCGGGGTGCTCTTCGCCCAGCACGCGGCGCCTTACCGCGAGCACCTGCTCTTGAAGCTCGCGCGCGCCGCCCAGGTCACCCTGGTTCCAGAGCGTATCGGCCAGGTTGTTCATCGAGGTCAGCGTGTCGGGGTGATCTTTGCCCAGCACGCGACGCATCACCGCGAGCACCTGCTCTTCAAGCGCGCGCGCACCGACCAGGTCGCCCTGGTTCCAGAGCGTGCTGGCCAGGTTGCCCATTGACCTCAGCCTGTCGGGGTGCTCTTCGCTCAGCACGTGGCGCATCACCGCGAGCACCTGCTCATGAAGCGCGCGCGCGCCGACCACGTCACCCTGATTGCTGAGCGTGCTGGCCAGGTTGCCCATCGAGGCCAGCGTGTCGGGGTGCTCTTCGCCCAGCACGCGGCGCATCACCGCAGCCACCTGCTGTTGAAGTTCGTGCGCGCCGGCCAGGTCGCCCTGGTTCCAGAGCGTGCTGGCCAGGTTGCCCATCGAGGTCAGCACGTCGGGGTGCTCTTCACCCAGGTCGGCTCGATCCAGCGCCAGTGCCCGCTCGAAAGTCTGACGCGCGGCCGAATAGAGGGCCGGGCCATGCTGAAGGTAGCTCGCGATCCGGTCCAACAAGCCGGTGAGTTGCCGCCGATCAAGAGCCAGCTGTTCGGTCAGGCGTTCGACGTGCAGGCCGTGCGGCGCGAGCGCGGCGTATCGTGGCCAATGGGTCGGTTGTCGGGTGTCGCCCGGCAGCGCGGCCCGGAGCAGCGTCAGCAGCAGGTTGGCATCGGCCGCGGGGTCGGTGGCGAGCCGATGGCGCGCCACTTCCTGCGTCAGCCGGTGCAGTTGCAGCGCCGGCTCCAATCGCGCGTCGGCCTGCCCCGGAGCCTTGTCGAGGGCCGAAATTTGCACCCGCTCGGCCAGGCCGAAACGCCGCAGCGAGCCCACGGCCTTGTCCCACTTGACCGGCTGGCGCGCGGTGGCCGCCAGCGCGGCGGGCAAGGCGTCTGCCTGCTCGGTGAACAGCCGCTCGGGCACCGGGTCGGCGGCGCAGAACGACAGCAGGCGCAGCAGTTGCGCGGCGTCCTCCCCCAGGCGCGGGAATGCGATGGCCAGCGTGGCCAGCACCGAACGCTCGTAGCCGGTGGCGGCACGGCCTTCGTCGAGCAGCAGCGGCGCGGCGTCGTTCTGGTGCACCTGCGCGGTGTAGGCGGCCACCGCCATGCCCGATTCGTCGATGAAGCCGGCCGCCTGTTCCAGCGCCAACGGCAGGCCGCCGAGCGCGGCGGCCAGGCCGCGCAGCACGGCGCTGTGGGTGGCGTCGGCATGGTGCTTGAGGCGCCTGGCGAGGAAGTCCGCGCCCTGCTCGGCGCTCCACACCCCGGCGGCCACCGGCGTGGCGAGGCCGCCCCAGGCCGGGTTGCGCGACGTGATCAACACGTGGTGGCCGCCGCGTTCGGGCAGCAAGGGCCGCAGCGAAGCGGGGTCTTCAGCGTTGTCGAAGACGATCAGCCACGCTGGCGCGCCGGCCGGCACCTTGTCCAACCAGCGCTTGAACGCCAGCGCGGGCGCCTCGCCTTCGGCCACCGCCGCTGCCACGGCACGGCACGCGTTGAGCGCATCGAGCTGCAGGCTGCTGTCGGTCTCGGCGCGCAGCCACCAGACGCCGGCATAACGGTCGCGGTACGCGTGGCTGTACTTCAGCGCGAGCTGCGTCTTGCCGACGCCGCCCATGCCGTAGATCGCGGCCGGCGACAGCACCGCGGCGGTGCCCGATGCTTCGAGCGCGCGTTGCAGCTCGGCCAGGCGCTTCATCGGGTCGCTGAAGTGCCGGCTCAGCGACTGGCCGATGACGTGGAACGGCGCCGGCTCGGCGCCGGCCGGCACGCGAAAGCGCGGTTCGGGCACGCCGGGCACCCGCGCCATCTGTTCGCGCAGGCGCACGAACTGCTGGTTCCAGTCGTCGTTCTTGCCCTGGAACGAATGCAGGTCGAGCGCGAACAGCGGTGCGATCGTGCTGAGCAGCGATGGATCGAGTTGGCCGGCCGACGCGGCAGCGGCGCCGCCCAGCAGCACCGGGATGAGCTTCGGCCCGCCGGGCGCGGCATGGCGACGCAGCGCGTGTTCGACCTCGCTGCGCACGTAGTCGATGCCGCCGGGCCGGGTGGCGCGCCGGTTCAACTCATCGACCCAGCCCGGCCCGATCAGCACCAGCACGACCTTCGCGGCCTCGATGCCATCGGCCAGGCGCTGCGGAAAGGTGTCGCCCGCATCGATGCTGTCGAGGTCGTAGAACACCGCATCGCCGTCAAACCAATGCGCCAGGCGGTCGAACAGCCGCCCGGCGTGGCCTGCCGCATCGGACCGTCGATAGCTGATGAAGATCGCCGCGCTCAACGCTCCTCCTCCTGAACCGCCGGGTGCCCGAAGCCTTGCGCCAGCCGCAGGATGGGGCCATTCCGCCGCGGCTGCAACCGCATCAAGCCGGACGAAAGTCACGCGGCTGTGGCGCCACCCGCGGTCGGTCTCGCCGTCGGTCAGCACCACCACGCGCTGCAGGTGCGCCGCGCGCGCCAGAACGCCCAGTTCGTGCCGGCAGCCTTGGTTGTGAGCCTGAAAGCTGCGCAGGTCCATCAGCACCACGTCGCTGCGCTGCACCAGGGCGGCCAGCACCTGTTGCCAGGTGGTGTCGTGGCAATAACAATTGTTGATGCAGTAGCGCCCGTCGGCGTCGGGCGCCAGGTCGAACGCGGCCAGGCGCGTGGCCACGTCGGCCGGGCTGTGAATGAAGCGCTCGGCCAGGCGGCCGTCGATGCAGGTGAAGATGTCGTCGGCGTCGAGCGTGCGCTCCACCAGATCGGTGCCGGCAATCAGCACGGTGTTGCCGCTCAGGCGCCAGCGCTCGATCACGTGATCGAACAGCGCCGGATGCGCTCGTCGTGCTGGAACACCCGCAGCACCAGCAAGGTGGGCGGGCGGCCGGCCTCGCCCTGTCTGCGGCGCTGGCGCCACCGCAGCGCACCCATCACGAGCGGCACCCACCCCAGCGGCAACAGCATCACCGCGCCACCCAGCCCCAGGTCGCTGGCGGCCATCAGCGACTTGTCGAGCAACGAGATGCCCCACACCGCGGTGAACAGCACCATCAGATCGGACAGCCACTTGCGTGTGTACGCGTGTGGCCAGCGCGGCGCTCATCCAGCGCCGCATCGCCTGCCGATAACGCCACGCCACCCACCACGCGCCGATCAGCGACAACAGCAGCGCCCCCACGAAGATGAAGAGGAGCTTGCCGGTGCTGTTGTTCATGCTGCGAGCTTGGCACCGGCGCCCGCGCGGATCAATCCTGAACATGAATCGGAATCAGGCCGTGGCCAGTTCGGGCAGGTACCGCTCCAGCGTTTCGCGCAGCGCTTCCAGGTTCACCGGCTTGGAGACGATGTCGTCCATGCCGGCCGCGGAGCAGCGCTCCTGCACGTCGAGGATGCTGTCGGCGGTGAGCGCCACCAGCGGGGTTCGGCGCGGGGTGGCCTGCGTGGCTTCCCAGCGGCGGATTTCGCGCGCGGTGGTGTAGCCGTCCATGCCCGGCATCTGCAGGTCGAGCAGGATCAGCCCGAAGCCCTGCGGCAGGCGCTGCAGGGCTTCGTGGCCGTCGTCGGCGGTGTACACCTCGCAGCCCATCGATTCGAGCAGCGCGCGGCCCACTTCCTGGCTGACTTCGTTGCCTTCGACGAGCAGCACGCTGGGCACGTCGGCCCGCGTTGCGCTGGACTGCGGCGCAGGCGGCTGCGTGGTGCGCCAGCCGGTCGGCTCCAACGCAGCGGCGGCTTCAGCTTCGGCAGCTTCTGTGGCTTCGGCCGCATTCACCACCTCGCTGAACGGCTGGGCGCCCAGCAGCGCCTGCACCAGGTCGTCGCGGCGGCAGGGCAGACTCAACACCATGCCGCCGGGTTCGTCGGCCCAGTCGAAGCCCTGCTGCGCGCTGTCGTGCATCGTGACCCAGCGCAGCGCGCCGGCTTCGGCGGCACTGACCTTCAGCGACGCCAGCGCCAGCACATGGGTGAACGGGTGGCGCTGTTTGGCCAGCACGGTGCGGAACGCGCTGGCGTTGTGTACCGCGTTGACGCGCACCCCCAGCGCCAGCAGTCGGGTGCACAACGCGCGTGCGCGGCCGGTGTGCGGGTCGGCCACCAGCGCGTGCATGGGCACACCGCCCGGTTCGGTGGGCAAGGCTTGGCTCAGCACGATGTGGCTCTGCTCCTGCGGCAGCTCGAACCAGAACTTGGCCCCGCGCCCGAGCTGGCTCTGCAGGCCGATCTGGCCGCCCATCAACTGCACCAGTTGGCGGCTGATGGCCAGCCCCAGCCCGGCGCCACCGTGCTGGCGCGACGCGCCCTGGTCGGCGTGCATCACCGGCCGGAACAGGCGGGCCTGGTCTTCAGGGCTCAGGCCCACGCCGGTGTCGCGCACCTCGAAGTGAATGCCGGCCGGCGAACTGACGGTGGAGGCCACCCACGACACGGTGACCTTGACCTCGCCGCGCTGGGTGAACTTGAGCGCGTTGCCGACCAGGTTGTTCAGCACCTGGCGCAGGCGGCCGGGGTCGCCTTCCATTTCGGCCGGCAGGTTGGGGCCGACCTGGTAGTACAGCACCAGACCGGCGGCCTCGGCCTGCGGCGTCATCAGCTCGATCACGCCTTCGACCAGCAGCACCGGGTCGAAGCTCTCGTGCGCCACGACCACGTCGTCGGCCTGCAATTGCGAGTAGTCCAGGATGTCGTTGACGACCTGCAACAGCGCCGCGCCCGATTCGTGCGCGCGCTGGGCCTGGCGGCGCTGCGCGGCCGACATCGGCGAGCTGCGCAAGGTATCGGTCATGCCCAGCAGGCCGCCCAGCGGGGTGCGGATCTCGTGCGTCAGGCGGGCCAGGAAATGGGTCTTGATGCGCGCTTCTTCGGCGGCTTCACGGTGCGCCTTTTCAAGGAACGCGGTGTGCACCAAGGTCTCTTCCACCTTGCGTTCGGCGCGCCGCAGCGCACGCAGCGGCAGCAGGCGCAGCGCCATGAACACCGCCCCGGCCAGCAGTGCGGCCAGCAGCGCCGCCAGGCCGCTGCCCAGCAGGGCAGGGCGCAACGAACGTTCGATCTCGACCTGGCCGATCTCGCGCCCGGCGTCGAACACCGGCAGGCGGGCGGCGGTCGTGGGCACGTCGAGCGACTGGGCGCTTTCAGCGATCAGCTTGCCCTGGGCGTCGCGCACGCGGCGGCTTTCGGGCGTGCCGTCGCCGGGCCGGCGCGACAGGATCTCGTCGATCCGGTCGGCCTGGAACTGCCACATCTCCGGCGTGTCGTTGATCAACTGCGTGAACAGGCGCGCATGGGTCTCGGCCACGATGCGCAGTTCGGATTGCACCGCGTGGTAGTGGATCGCAAAGTAGCTCAGCGGCAGCACCAGCAGGATCGCCAGGGCGACGATGCTTGCGATCCAGGTGATCGTGCGTTCCATGCCAGGCCCTGCTAGCGCGTGATCTTGGTCGAGTGCCCGAGCTGCGCGAGCAGGCCCAGGCCGTCGGGCGACTGGAAGAACTTGATCAGATCCAGCGCCACGCCCTTGGGCTCGCCGAGCGTGACCACATGCATGCGGTTGACGATGCGGTAGCTGGCGTTCTCGACGTTGGCCACGCTCGGCGCCACACCGTCCAGCGCCAGCGGCACCAGGGTCTGCGCGCCCGAGCGCAACAGCGCCAGGCTGAACGCGCCCAGCCCGCCGCGCAAGCGCACCACCGCGTCCAGGGCCTCCTGGTCGGTGATCGCGATGACCATGCCGGCGCGCGCGTTGGCGCGCTCCAGCGCCAGCTCCACCAGCGGGCCCATGCTGGCCAGCAGCACGTAGTCGCCGTCGGACTTGGGGCGCAGCACCACGCGCACCGGCGTGCCGTCGGGCCAGCTGGCACGCGGGTCTTCGATCATCTCGGCCAGACGCGTGCGCGTGAGGCCGGTCACGCCGGCCACGCCGGTGGCCAGCGCAAAAGGCGTGCGGCCGTACTCCCAGGCCTGCAGGCCGCGCATGCGCTCGTCCACCAGCAGCGGCCGGCTGATCAGCGCCAGGTCGAGCGCGCCCTGTTCGACGGCGCGCAGGCTGCCCACGCTGCCCAGGTGCGACACCACCCGCGCCGGCACACTGCGCCCGCGCTCTGCAAACACGGCCAGCGCGCTGTTCACGGTGCCCGCCGCGGCCCCCGCCACCCCGATGCGAAACGCCGTTCCAGGCTCGGCCGCTGCCAGCGCCGGGCCCGGCCCGCCCAGCGCGGCCGCACCGCACCCGCCCAGCACGCGCAGCAGGGCACGGCGGCCCCAGGCGTGGCCGGGGCGTGCAGGAGCAAGGGGCGCTGGATTCAGACGGTCTTTGGTGGAGTGGGTGGGCATGGATGCAATCGGAACCTGGCAAAACCAAAACGATTTGGCCGGGGCTGCCTGACGGCGGTTCCGAATGTTGCATTCTTTCCGGCCCGGCTCTGCGCAAAGCAGTCGCAGCCGCCGGGAAGGCGATACACCTTTGAGAAATACTACACGGCCTCAGCGTCTTTCCAGCACCACAGGCACCAACTGAAGGGAAGCTCGAATCCGCTCGGCGGCACTGCGCGCTTCGTCGCGGCTGGCATACGGGCCGGCCTGCAGGCGAAACAATGGAGCGTCGCTGAACACGGCCAGGCGCTCGAGCGGCCAGTCGAGTTCGGCCGCGACGCGGCGCTGAAAGTCCTCGGCGCCATCACGCTGGCGGAACGCGCCGAGCTGAACCCAGAAGCCGCCGCTGCGCGCCATGTCGGGCAGGGTCGGCAGCTCGGCCGCGGCGGCGGCCTGCGGTGCGGCCTCCACTGGTGCGGGCGGAGCCTCGGCTGCCTGCGGTTGCGGTGGTGGTTGAATTGGTTGCAGCGGTTGCGAATGCGTTTGCAGCGGTTGCGATTGCGTTTGCTGCGATTGCGGTTGCGCCTCCGGCTCGCGGCGCCAGCCGCCGGCGCGGATCGCGTCCGACGTGAGGCGCTCCACTTCCACCGTCGCCACGCCACGCAGCAGGTCGAGCTTGAGCGCCGCGGTGTAACTCAGGTCGATGATGCGGCCAGGGTGGAACGGGCCGCGGTCGTTCACGCGCACCACCACCTCGCGCCCGTTGGCCGGGTTGCGCACCCGCGCGTAGCTGGGCAGCGGCATCGTCGGGTGTGCGGCGGTCATCGCATACATGTTGTAGATCTCGCCGCTGGCGGTGGGCCTGCCGTGGAACTTGCGGCCGTACCACGACGCCAGGCCGCGTTCGGTGAACGGCCGGTCCTGCGTGAAGGGCACGTAACGCTTGCCCAGCACTTCATAGGGCCGGTTCGGGCCGCCAGTGCGCAGTGCTTCGACGCGCGGCTCGGCGTCGGGCACCGAGGCCAGGTCCTTGGGCGGGTTGGCTTCGGCGCCGTCGCGGTCCGCAAACGACCCCGGCTTCGGCCCCGAAGCGCAAGCGCCGAGCAGCAGGGCCAATGCCAGCGCGAACGACGGCCTGAGCATCGCCCAGAAAGACCCGCGCAGACCCGGCGCCAGGCGCGTGCTCATGCTCGTGCACATGGCGCGACCTTACACGAGCGGCAAGCCCCCGGCCACTATCATCGACCGCATGCCCGTCACCCTTGCCGGCCAACTGGTCGTGGCCATCTCGTCGCGTGCGCTGTTCGACTTCGAGGAAGAGAACCGCGTCTTCGAAGCGAGCGACGACCGCGCCTACATGCGCCTGCAGCTCGAGCGGCTGGAGCACACGGCCAAGGCTGGCGTGGCGTTTTCGCTCGTCAACAAGCT
Organism: Methylibium sp.; assembly: GCA_031414975.1. Taxonomy (GTDB): domain Bacteria; phylum Pseudomonadota; class Gammaproteobacteria; order Burkholderiales; family Burkholderiaceae_C; genus LGRD01. The sequence continues at coordinate 16,287 of JANOQS010000243.1, forward strand.
GCTCGCGTTCAACCAGGACTTGGCGCGGGTGGAGGTGGTGATCCTGTCGCGCAACGACCCGGTCTCGGGCATGCGCGTGTTCCGCTCGGCGCAACATTACGGGCTGCCGATCCAGCGTGGCGTGTTCACGCGCGGGCAGTCGCCGTGGCGCTACCTGAAGCCGCTGAACGCGAACCTGTTCCTGTCCACCAACGAGGCCGACGTGCGCTCGGCGCTGAACGCCGGTGTGCCGGCGGCACGCGTGTACCCGAACTCGGCACGTGCCTCCAGCGCGCACCCTGGCGAGGTGCGCATCGCGTTCGACGGCGACGCGGTGCTGTTCTCCGACGAAGCCGAGCGCGTGTTCCAGCGCGCCGGGCTCGACGCCTTCCAGGCCCACGAGCGCGACCAGGCCGGCACGCCGCTGCCGGCCGGCCCGTTCAAGCCGCTGCTGCTGGCACTGCAGCGCTTGCAGCAGGAGCCGTCCGCGCACATGCGCATTCGCACCGCGCTGGTCACCGCGCGCAGCGCGCCGGCGCACGAGCGCGCGATCCGCACCTTGATGGACTGGAACATCGAGGTCGACGAGGCGATGTTCCTGGGCGGCCTGCCCAAGGGCGCATTCCTGCGCGAGTTCGAGCCCGATTTCTTCTTCGACGACCAGACCGGCCACATCGAAAACGCCGCCGAGCATGTGCCCTCAGGGCATGTGGCGTCGGGCATCAGCAACGGCGGGTAGGTTCGGGCGCGGGCCGGCGCTCGTGTCCACCAGTTGGCGCGTGAAGAACGCCGCGGTCTTGCGGTCCACCGCGGGCAACTGGCGGCGATCGAAGCCGGGCGGGTCGTTCAGCATGTCGCCCAGGATGCCGCTCAACCCCGGCGGCAAGGGCGACAGCAGCGCGCCGTGGCCCGCGTCGGCAATGTCGGCGATCCGCTCGCACGTCTTGCAGGCCTGCAGCACCCGGTCGCTGTGGAAGCGCGGCACCAGCCAGCGGTCTTGCCGCGCCGTCACCAGGCCGAGCGGCACGCGCGGCACGGCCAGCGAGGCGATGTCGAAATGCGCCGCGGCAGGCACCGCGGCGACCACCGCCGCCACGCGCGGGTCGGCGTGCACGTGCACGGTCGGGTCGCTGAACATCCAGCGGATCGCGCTGCGTGCGAACCACAGGCGCACGCCGTCGAACCCGCTGCCGGTCAGGCGCGTGATCACGCCGACGCAGTACTGGAAGTCGTCCGCCAGGTTCGCGTCGCAGTGGTCGCGAAAGCCGGTCTTGGCCCAGCGTGCGCCGGCCATCACCAGCGCAGTGTGGCCGCCGGCCGACATGCCGTAGATGCCGACCTTGTCCAGGCTCAGCAGCGGCGCGAAACGCGGGTCGCGGCCGAGCGCGTCGATCGTGCGCGACAGCTCGACCGGCCGGCGCGCGAGGGCGCCGATGTTGTCGCTGTGGTCGAGGTAGTTGTCGGCGTGGTGCAGCGGCACGGCGACGACGAAGCCGGCCTCGACCAGCCGGCCCGCCAGGTCGGAGTGCACCACCGCGTTGCCGCCGGTGCCGTGCGAAACCACCACCAGCCGGCCGTTGCCGCGCACCGGCACGCCCTGCTCCGCCACGTCGAGCGTGTACGCGCCACGCTGCACCGCCCGGGAGGGGCTGGACGACGCGTAGAACAGGGTGATCGGCGGCCCGTCCGGCTCGCTCGCCTCGATCTGCGCAAGGCCGACCGACGTGGCGGGCTGGGCCTGGGCCTGCACCGTACCTGCCACCAGCATCAGCAGCGCCAGCCCGCAGCGGCGCCAGGTGGCCGGAACGATTGAAGATAGAAAGCTTGAAGACATCGAAATCATGGATCGTTCTCCTCAACGAAGGCACCGTGCCCCCGGTGAAGCGCACGATGCCGTTCGGTGCGAGCGGCGTCTCGCCGAAGCCTGCAGGCATCGACTTCCGGCTGGCCGATTTCAGGAATCGGCCAGCTTTTCCCTTCGGAACTCGGTCGGCGTGAGGCCGGTGGCGGCCTTGAACGCGCGGTTGAACGGGCCGATGGACTGGAAACCGGCCTCGAGCGCGATCGTCAGCACCGGCATCTCGCGCTGCCCGGGGTCGGCCAGCGCGGCGCGCGCCTCGTCGAGCCGGAAGGCGTTGACATAGGCGTTGAAGTTGCGGTGACCGAGGCGCTGGTTGATCACGCGGCGCAGCCTGTATTCGGGCACGGCCAGGCGCGCGGCGAGGCTGGCAACGCTGAGGTCTTCGTGCAGATACGGGCGCTGTTCGGCCATCAGGCGCTGCAAAGAAGCGGCCAGACGCTCCTCGGCCGGGTCGGGCCGTGGTGGCAGGCCGGGGGCCGCGTGCTCGGCAGGTGTCAGGCCCACTGCCAGCGCCCCCGGCAGCGGCGCCGCCACAGCGGCCGGGAACAGCTCCGACCCGCCGATGCGCAGCATTTGCCACGCGGTCGGCAGCACGATCACGAGCAGCAGCAGCACATCGATCGTCGCCACCGCCGCACTCAGCCGCCCCTGCGGCGACGCCAGCCGCGCGACCAGCATGGCCAGCGTGTACACCACGCCGGTCACGACGATGTACTTGCGCAGGCGGCGCCGCGCCTCCACCAGGTCGGTGCGCCAATGCGCCGCCGCGGCGATGGCCGCGAGCACCGCGAACAGCAGCGGCACAGCGCGCTGCAGGCCGAACGTCACCGGCGCCACGGCGTGCTGCGGCCCGAGCGCGCAGTTGAACCCGCTCAGCAGCGCCACGCCGAGCCACGCGGCGGCGTGCACCGGCCGGAAGGCAAAGTCGTCGTCGAACAGCGCCTGCACGAAGATCCAGAACAGCACCGCGTTCGCCACCGCCACCGCCACCAGCGGCGCTTGCGCCAGCGCCGACAAGCGCGCTTCGAGCAGCGGCGTGGCGCCGATCACCTGCACGCACAGCCCCAGGCACATCGCCACGCCCGCCTGCGCCGCCGGCAGGCGCGGCCGGTCGCGCAGCAGCACGGTGGCCAGCAAGGCCAGCAGCGCCACCAGCATGCCGCGCAAGGCGGCGTCCAACAGGGTCAGCGGAAGTGTGTCGAGCATGCCCGACGTCAAGGCAAGGGCTGCGCCCGCACGGTCTGCGACGGCACCGCAAACAGCCCGGCGCCGAGGTGGTGCAAGGTGTGCAGCTCGGTGTTGTCGGCGCGGAACGACCAGCGGCCGTTCGCGAACACGCGCCCATCGGCCTGCGCCGAGACCACTTCGCCGAAGAAGCTGTCGTAGGCCTCCTGCGCGTGCGGCTCGGGGATCAGCCGGCATTCGAGCCAGCCGACGCAGCCAGCGATCAGCGGCAGGCCGAGCAGCGGGCCGTCGAAGGTCTCGATGCCGTAGCGGGCGAACTTGTCTTCGTCTCGGCCCGACACGCTGCCCACCGTGTAGGCCAGGTCGGCCAGCGCGCGGCACGGCAGGTTCAGCGCAAAGCGGCCGCCGGCCAACACCAGCTCGCGCGTGAAGGTGCTCTTGTCGATGACCACCGCCACGCGCGGCGGCGTGAACTCCACCGGCATCGACCAGGCCGCCGCCATCACGTTGCGGCGCCCGCCGTGCGCGCTGCTGATGAGCACGGTGGGGCCGTGGTTGATCAGGCGGTTGGCCTTGGAAAGTTCGACGGTCTGGCGCATTGGCAGGCAGTGTAGGCGGCACCCACACCGCTGCATCGCGGCTATTGTTGCGGCATGAAGTTCATCGCCCCTTTGCTATGGCTGCTGATCGGCGCCGCGGTGCTGCTGGCAGCGATCGCGCTGCTCCAGGACCGGCTGCTGTACTTTCCGGCGCGCGCCACGCTGGCGCAGATGAGCAGCGGCCGGCTCGCGGCCTGGCCGTCGGCGCAGGACTTTCGCGGGCTGGTGGTCGAGCCTGGCGAGCCTGCCGGCCCGGTGCGCGGCACCGTGGTGGTCTTTCACGGCAACGCCGGGCATGCCGGCCACCGCTCGTATTACGCCGACGCGCTGACCGCGCTCGGCCTGCGCGTGATCCTGGCCGAGTACCCGGGTTACGGCCCGCGCCACACCGCAAGCGGCAGTGCCTTGGGCGAAGCCAGCCTCGTCGCCGATGCCGCGCAGACGCTGGCGCTCGCGCACCGCCGGTATGGCGCACCGTTGCTGGTGATCGGTGAATCGCTGGGCACCGGTGTCGCGGCTGCCGCGGCGGCGCGCTCGCGCGGGAATGTGTCCGGGCTGCTGCTGATCACGCCGTGGGACCGGCTCGAGCACGTGGCCGCCTTCCACTACCCGTGGCTGCCGGTGCGCTGGTTGCTGCGCGACCGTTACGACAGCGCCACCCACCTCGCAGCGTTCGAGGGCCCGGTGATGGTGGCGGTGGCCGAGCGCGACACCATCGTGCCGGCGCGATTCGGCACCGCGCTGCATGCCGCGTTGCTGGGGCGCAAGCGGCTCGACGTGATCTCGGCCGCCGGCCACAACGACTGGGTGCTGCGCGTGGACGAGGCGTGGTGGCGCAGCGCGGTGGCGTTTCTGCTTGGCGAAGGGGCGCTACCGTGAGCCCGTTGCAGCGGTTCGCCATGCCGCGCCGATGGCCAGCACCCCGACCAGCGGCATCAGCCAGGCGTCTGCAGCCTGTAGTGCCCACGCGGTCGCGCCGCTGACCGCGCACCACAGCAACGGAACGATCCACAGCGACCACGCCCCCACACACTGCACTGGGCGCAGCGCCAGCAGCACGCCCAAAGTCGCGGCGACCGTCGGGTCGGGCGCAATGCCGAACACCTCGGCCTGGCGCCACGGCCGGCCCAGCGCCACGCCGATCAGCGGCTGCACGAACAGCGCGAACAGCAACAGCGCCAGGCCCGCGCCGACCGTGCCGCGGGCGCCGCCGCGGCCCAGCGCGCCGGCCCGGCCCCACCCGGTGGCCACCCGGCCGCCGGCACGCCACGCGGCCCCGATCAGCAGCAGCCCCTGCACGGCAAACGCCACGCCGAACCACACCGCCGCCCAGTTGATCGTGGCGTAGCGCTGCCAGTGAAACGCCCACCCGACCCAGCCCCAGGCCAGCGCCAGCACGCCGAAGACCGCAGCCGCTGCCCACGGGCGTGCCAGGGCGCGCAGCGCGAGCATGCCCATCGCCGCGCCCAGGCCCAGCGTGACGACGTGCATCGGCCAGACCTCGGCGTTGTAGAGCTCGAACAGGCGCTGCCAGGTGCGCGCCGAGAACATCAGGAAGTCGGACAGGCGGTAGGTCCACCACTCAGACATCACAAGCTCTGCACGTGCTCGGCCATGCGCCGCCGCAGCGCCGCATCGGGCAGGGGCCCGAGCGCCGCACCCATGTTCTGGCGCACGTGCGCGACGCTGCTGGTGGCCGGAATGGCGCAGGTCACGGCCGGGTGCGAGACGACGAACTTGAGCGCGACCTGGGCCCAGCCGTTGCAGCCGATCTCTGCGGCCCACGCCGGCAGCGGGTGACGCTGCAAATCACGCAGCAACGCGCCCTCGCGGAACGGCCGGTTCACGATGACGGCGATGCCGCGCTCCTGTGCCAGCGGCAGCAGGCGCTGCTCCACGTCGCGGTCGAGCAGGTTGTAGCTGAGCTGCACGAAGTCGATGGTCTGGCTGCGCATGACGGCCTCGATGTCGCGGTGGCGCCGCCCTTCGGACGTGGTGATGCCGACGTAGCGCAGCCGCCCGGCCGCCTTCATCGCCAGCAGCGCCGGCAGGTGCTCTTCCCAGCCGAGCAGGTTGTGCACCTGCAGCAGGTCGAATCGCGCTACGCCCCACAGGCGGCGAGACTCCTCGATCTGCGCCGGCCCGCGCGCGCCGGAGCCCACCCACACCTTCTCGGCCGAGAACACGTTGGCCCCCGCACCGAGCTTGGCGAGACCGTGGCCGATGACCGGCTGCGACGAACCGTACATCGGCGACGAGTCGATCATGCGACCGCCGGCGGCAAAGAACGCGCGCATCACGTCGGCACAGGCGTCGCGCGCGACACGGTCGTTGCCGACGTTGAACGTGATCCAGCTGCCCAGGCCGATCACAGGCAGCGCTTCACTGCTGGACGGGATCGGCTTCGTCGCCACCGCTGGCGCGGTGCGCTGCGCCCGAGCCGCGAATGGCGCCAGCGTGAGGGTGGTGAGACCCGCCAGAAGGCGGCGACGGTTCGAGTCCATCGCGGCAAGATACCGCATCCGGTTGCGGAACAATGAGGCCCATGAACGACCCTACTCCCACCGTGCCTCCCAGCAGCCTGGCGCGGGTGCAAGCACTGCTGGCCCGCGGCGGCCGTGTGCTGCTCGGCCTCGTCGGCCCACCCGGCGCGGGCAAGTCGACCCTGGCGGCGGCCCTGCAGCGAGCCTTCGCAGATCAATCTCAAGTCGTGCCGATGGACGGCTTCCACCTCGCCGACGTCGAACTGCAGCGCCTGGGCCGCGCGGGCCGCAAGGGCGCGCCCGACACCTTCGACGCCGCCGGATACGCCGCGCTGTTGCAGCGCCTGCGCACGCAGCGCGCTGACGAGATCGTCTACGCGCCCGAGTTCCGGCGCGAAATCGAGGAGCCCGTGGCCGGCGCGATTGCGGTGCTGCCGCAGACGCGGCTGGTCATCGCCGAAGGCAACTACCTGCTGCTCGACGATGGCCCGTGGGCCGGCGTGGCGGCGCTGCTCGACGAGGTCTGGTACGTCGATGTCGACGACGGCCTGCGCACCGAGCGGCTGACCCGCCGGCACGAACAGTTCGGCCGCAGCGCACAGGCGGCGCAGGACTGGGTGCAAGGCACCGACGAGCCGAACGCGCAGTTGATCGCAGCGACCCGATCGCGCGCGGATTGGGTGTTTGCTTGGGGTGGCAAGCAAGTCGGGTGAGCCAGCCTTCCGGTTCCGAGGTGAGGCAGGCTGACTGGGTGGCGTCGCTCTACCTGAGAAACGTGAGCAGCCCCTGCAAAGAACGCTCCGGCGCCTCTTCATGCGGCAGGTGGCCGATACCGGCGAGCGACACCCGCATGGCCTGCGGAATCGCCTTCAGGTAGTCGGCCGCGTTGGCGAACGGGATCATCGCGTCTTGTTCGCCCCACAGCAGCAAGGTGGGTGCGCGGATGCGCTGCAGCACCGGCAGCGGGTCGGCGAGCACCGTCTGCTCCATGCGCGCGAGCAGCGCGTCGCGGCTGCCGGGGGCGCGCATCAGGTCGTGGTAGCGCCGGGCGATCGCGTCGGTCAGCAGCGCCGGGTCGGCATACGCCGGCTCCAGCGACAGGCGCAGCAGCGCCTGGGGCAGCACGTGGCGCATCAGCCTGAACGTGGCCGGCACCTCGGGCGCCTTGCCGTACTCGAAGCCCGGGCTCGCAAAACCGTCGGGCGCCACCAGTACCAGCTTGTCCACGCGATCGGGGTGTTCGGCCGCAAAACCCCACGCGATGCGCCCGCCGATGGAGTGGCCCACCAGGCTCGCACGCGCCAGGCCCAGCTGGTCCATCAGCGACAGCAGCAGTTGGCGGCTGCGCGCGTCGGTGTAGTCGCCGTTCGGGTCGGGTGGGGAAAGGCCGCTGCCGGGCAGGTCGAAGCGAATCACGCGGTGGGTGCCCGCCAGGCCCGCCGCCCACGGCTCCCAGGTGTGCAAGCTGGCGCCGAAACCGTGCAGCAGGATCAGCGCCGGCGCGTGCTTCGGCCCGCTCTCGCGAACGTGAAGGCGCACATGCAGGCGCATGCCCGCCACGTCCACCATGTCGGTCGGCGCGGCGAGGTACAGACGTTCGAGTTCGGCGCGGTCCTTGTCGGGGGTCCAGAGCCAGAGCGAGAGCAGCACGATGGCGATCAGCATGGCGGCGGCGATAGGGGCGATCTTCACTCGCTTCAATTGGGCGGCCCGCTCAGCGCCTGTTGCAAGTCGGGGAACACCTTGCTGACCTTGGCCGTCACGTAGTCGCCATAGCTGCCATCGAAGGCCTGCAGGTTGGCGCCGTCCCTGCGCCAGCCGCTGTCGTCCCGGCCCGGGCCGCTGCCGGGCACGGGTTGCACGCGGGTGTCGAAGTCGGGGTCGAAGAACAGCGGGATCGACAGCCGGTCGCGCCCGCTGGTATTGATCGCCACGCGGTGCGGCACCGAGCGCCAGCGCCCGCCGGTCATGCGGTCGAGCATATCGCCGATGTTGCAGACGAAGCTGCCGGGCAGCGGTGGCGCGTCGATCCAGCCAGTGTCGGTTTTTACCTGCAGGCCGCCCACCTCGTCCTGCCACAGCGTCGTCAGCAGCCCGTAGTCGGTGTGCTCACCGACGCCCCACAACGCATCGCTGCCGGCGGGCACTGGCCGGCTCGGGTAGTTGAACAGGCGCAGCAGGATCAGCGGGTCGGCCGTGCCGTGCTCGGCAAAGTAGTGCGGCGGCAATCCCAGGCCGAGCGCCAGGCCGCCCATCAGCGCGTGGCCCAGCCGCGTCAGTGCATCGAGGTAGGCCAGCACGGTGGCGCGAAAGCCGTCGATCTGTGGCCACAGGTTGGCGCCGTGCAGGATCACGCCGGCACGCACGCGCGGGTGTTCGGGCCCGAGTTCGCTGCCCAGGTACAGGCCTCGGTGACGTAGAAAAAGCCGTGCGTGCGCGCCGCCGCATCGAGCGCGCGCGCCACCGTAGAGCGCGAGGCGGGGCGGCCGGCCGGGTCGGTCAGCGCGGTGACATCGATAACGTGCAGACTGGTCATGGACCGGTTATCGCGGCAGCGGCAGCGGCTGTCAATCGGGTCCGCGAGCAGCGCATCACTGCCGGCAACTCGCCAAGCGCTGCGCGCAGAAAACCTGCTATAGCTGGGACCAGGGCAGCACGTCCACACCCTCGCGCGTGAACCGGGTCTCCCCACCGTACACCAGCCCAAGGTGGACGGCAGAAAAGCTGCCGCGTTCGGTGGCGTACTTGTGCCACTTGTCGAGCTGGCGGAAGGCGTCGGACGCGACCGTGGGACCGGACTTGATTTCGATCCCGGCGATCTGATTGCCGCGCTCCATCACCACGTCCACTTCGGTACCGATGTTGTCGCGCCAGAAGTGGAGCGGTTCGCGCAGACCGAGGTTGACGCGGGTCTTCAAGAGTTCGTTGACCACCATGGTTTCGAACAGCGCGCCCCGCAGCGGATGGGACTGGACTTCGCCCTCGGTGCGGATCCCCATCAACGCCGCGGCGAGCCCCACGTCCGTCATGTACATCTTAGGCATCTTGACCAGGCGCTTGCCGAAGTTGGCAACGTGTGGGCGCACAAAGTGGATCAAATAGCAGGTCTCCAGAATCGACAGCCAGTGCTTGACCGTCTTGTCGGCCACACCAGCATCGCTGCCCAGCGACTGCATGTTGAGTAGCTGTCCCGTGCGCGAAGCGGTGAGTTTGAGGAAGCGCTGAAAGGCGCTCAGGTCTTGAATGGCGGCGAGTTGCCGTGCATCGCGTTCGGCATAGGTGACCAGGTAGCCTTGCAGCCACTCATGCGGCTCCAGCGAGCGTGAGTAGATGGCCGGGAAGAAGCCCTTGAGCAGGTGACTTGCGTAGTCCGCTTCCAGCAGGCCCGCGCCCCGAAGTTCGGCAACGGAAAGCGGGAGCAATTCGACCAGCGCGGTTCGCCCTGCAAGGCTTTGCGTCACCCCAGACAGCAGCGACAGGTTCTGCGAGCCCGTCAGGACGAACTGCCCCATCTGCCCGGAGGCATCGACCACGCCCTGCAGTTCGGAGAACAGTTCAGGTGCGTTCTGTGCCTCGTCGATGACCGCGCCTTCGGGGAACTGGCGCAGGAATTCGGCCGGGCGCTGACGCGCGAACTCGCGCTGCGCGGGAGCCTCCAGCGTGACGTAGGGCTTGTGCGGCAGCAGCGTGCGCATCAGCGTGGTCTTGCCCGACTGGCGCGGGCCGGTCACGGTAACGACGGGGAAGCCTTGGAGCAAACGCAGAATGCGGGGGGCAGCGGCGCGGGGGATCATTCTTTACAGATTCGAGTTCAGACCTCGATATTGTAAAACCAACGCGGCGGCGCCCTGCTCTTATGCGGCGCTTCTCCAGAGCCCAAGCCGATCTGAATCCCGTCACCCCCGGTGCACGTGCTGCCGCAAAGCCTCCTGATCAAGCACCCGCAGCCCGCCGTACTCGATCCGGATCAGCCCCAGTTCCTGCAACGCATGCAGCGCCTCGTTGACACGCTGGCGTGACAGGCCGACCAGGTACCCCAGCTCCTGCTGGGTGATGCGCAACAGGCTGCCGACGCCCGGGTACAGCAGCGGGTGGAACAGTGCGGCCAGGCTGCGTGCGACCCGTGCGTCGGGGTCGTTCATGCGGTCGATCTCGCGCGCGCCAATGAACTGGCCCAGGCGCTCGTTGAGCTGCTGCAGCACGAAGCGGTTGAACGGGATGCTGCGGTCCAGCAGCCAGTGGAAGGTGGCCAGGCTCAGGCCCGCCACGCGGCTCTTGCGCAGCGCCTGAATGTTGTAGCGGTAGGCCTCGCGCTTGATGCAGGTGCCCTCGCCGAACCAGCCGCCGGGCGGTACGCCGGTGAAGGTGATCGGGATGCCCATCGCGGTGTCGTTGCTCATCTTCAGCAGCCCGTCGATCACGCCGAACCAGTAGGTCGCCGGCCGGCCCACGCGGCACAACAATTCACCGGGCTCGACCTGCACGGTCTTCAGGTCGGCCACCGCGCGCTCGCGCTCGTCACGCTGCAGTGCGACGAGCCAGGGAATGTCGGCCAGCTCGGCCGCGTCGAGCGCGCGCGCCCGTTCGAGCAGCGGCGCGGCAACCGAGGTAGTGGGCGAGGACATGACAGTGCGCTCAGGGAAAACGCTGGGAGAGGAGACCCTGGGATTGTCGTCATAACGACAACCCAGCGTCAAACCTGTCCTTACAGTTCAGCCGCTGAACCGAGCCGTTCAGCCATGGAGCCGCCTTGCAGACCACCTTCCCCCGCCTGATGCTCGAGCATGCCGCGCAGCGCCCGCAGGCTGCTGCCTTGCGCGAAAAGGAGTACGGCATCTGGCAGAGCCTGAGCTGGGTGGCGCTGGCCCAACTGGTGCGCGAACTGGCGTGCGGGCTGGCGCAGGCGGGCTTGAAGCGCGGCGAGCACATCGTGGTGGTCGGCGACAACCGGCCGCGCCTGTACGCCACGATGCTGGCGGCGCAAAGCCTGGGCGCGATTCCGGTGCCGCTGTACCAGGATGCCGCGGGAGCCGAGTTCGTGTTCCCGATCAACAACGCCGGCGTGGCGTTTGCGGTGGTGGAAGACCAGGAGCAGGTCGACAAGGTGCTGGAGCTGCGCGCCGTCTGCCCGCAACTGGCGCACATCTGGTACGACGACCCGCGCGGCCTGCGCCACTACGCCGAGCCGGGCCTGGCCTCGCTCGAGGCGCTGATCGAGGCCGGCCGCGCCGAACACGCACGCCAGCCGGCGTTCTTCCAGGCCGAGGTCGACAAAGGCCGGCCCGACGACGTGTCGTCGATGTTCTTCACCTCCGGCACCACTGGCAACCCCAAAGGCGTGGTGCACACCCACAACAGCTTGATCGACCGCGCTCAAGCCGGCGCCGACTTCGACAAGCTGCTGCCCAGCGACGAGGTGCTGGCCTACATGCCGCCGGCCTGGGTGGGCCAGAACATCTTCTCGTATGCGCAGTGGCTGGTGTGCGGCTACGTGGTGAACTGCCCCGAGTCGGGCAGCACCGTGATGATCGACCTGAAAGAGATCGGGCCGACCTACTACTTTGCGCCGCCGCGGGTGTTCGAGGCGCTGCTGACGAGCGTGATGATCCGCATGGAAGACGCGGGCAGCATCAAGAAGTGGCTGTTCCACCACTTCATGGCGCTGGCGCGGCGCGTCGGCCCGGCGCTGATGGACGGCAAAGGGAAGGACGGCAAAGGGAAGGACGGCAAGCCGGTGTCGGCCATCGACAAGCTGCACTACGCGCTCGGCAACCTCGCCATCTACGGCCCGCTGCGCAACACGCTGGGCTTTTCGCGCGTGCGCGTGGCCTACACCGCGGGCGAGGCGATCGGGCCCGACCTGTTCACCTTCTACCGCTCGATCGGCATCAACCTGAAGCAGCTCTACGGTTCGACCGAAACCGCCGTGTTCGTCTGCCTGCAGCCCGACCATGAAGCGCGCGCCGACACCGTGGGCGTGCCGATCGCCGGCGTGCAGATCAAGCTCACCGACAGCGGCGAGATCCTCGTCAAGTCGCCCGGCCTGCTGAAGGAGTACTACAAGAACCCCGCCGCGACCGCCGAGGTGCTGACCGCCGATGGCTGGTACCACACCGGCGACGCCGGCTTTCTGGATGCCGGCGGACACCTGAAGATCATCGACCGTGCGAAAGACGTGGGCCGCATGGCCGGTGGCGCGTTCGACGGCGCGATGTTCGCGCCCAAATACGTGGAGAACAAGCTCAAGTTCTTCCCCTACATCAAGGAGGCGGTGGCCTTTGGCGACCGGCGCACATCAGTCTGCGCCTTCATCAACATCGACATGGAAGCGGTCGGCAACTGGGCCGAGAAGCGCAACCTGCCGTATGGCGGTTATGCCGACCTGGCGCAGAAGCCCGAGGTCTACGAACTGCTGCGCGAGTGCGTCGAGAAGGTCAACGCCGACCTGGCCGCAGACCAGATGCTGGCCGGCAGCCAGATCAGCCGCTTCCTGGTGCTGCACAAGGAGCTCGACGCCGACGACGGCGAGCTCACGCGCACCCGCAAGGTCAAGCGCGGCACCATCGGCGAGCGCTACCAGGTGCTGGTGGACGCGCTGTACGGCGGCAAGACGAACCAGTTCATCGAGACGGCGGTCAAGTTCGAGGACGGGCGCAGCGGCGTCGTGTCGGCCGACCTGAAGATCATGGACGCGAAGACGTTTCCGACGATGAAGAGGGCCGCCTGAATGAGCAGCAACGGCAGTGCCCGCAAGATCGGCGAGGTCATCCTCGACGTGCAGAACATCAGCCTCGCTTTCGGCGGCGTGAAGGCGCTCAGCGACATCAGCTTCAACGTGCGCGAGCACGAGGTGCGCGCCATCATCGGCCCCAACGGCGCGGGCAAGAGTTCGATGCTGAACTGCATCAACGGCGTGTACCAGCCGCAGCAGGGCTCGATCACGTTCCGAGGCCAGACCTTCAAACACATGAACTCGCGCCAGGTGGCCGAGATGGGCGTGGCGCGCACCTTCCAGAACCTGGCGCTGTTCAAGGGCATGAGCGTGCTCGACAACATCATGACCGGTCGCAACCTGAAGATGAAGACGAACATCTTCCAGCAGGCCATCCACTTCGGCGCGGCGGCGCGCGAAGAGGTGGAGCAGCGCCGCTATGTGGAGAAGATCATCGACTTCCTCGAGATCCAGCCCTACCGAAAGACGCCGGTCGGCAAGATGCCCTACGGCCTGCAGAAGCGCGTGGACCTGGGCCGGGCGCTGGCGATGGACCCGCAAGTGCTGCTGCTGGACGAGCCGATGGCCGGCATGAACGTGGAGGAGAAGCAGGACATGAGCCGCTTCATCCTCGACGTGAACGACGAGTTCGGCACCACGATCGTGCTGATCGAGCACGACATGAGCGTGGTGATGGACATCAGCGACCGCGTGGTGGTGCTCGACTATGGCAAGAAGATCGGCGACGGCACACCCGCCGAGGTGCGCGCCAATCCCGACGTGATCAGCGCCTACCTCTGCACGTCTCATTGAACACCGTTAACTAGATTCAGCACATGGGCTACTTCCTCGAAGCACTGATCGGCGGCCTGATGTCGGGCATGCTGTACGGCCTGGTGGCGCTGGGCTTCGTGCTCATCTTCAAGGCCAGCGGGGTGTTCAACTTCGCGCAGGGCGCGATGGTGCTGTTCGCGGCGCTGGCAATGGCGCGCTTCTCGGAGTGGATCCCCAAGTTGGCCGGCATCGACGGCAAGCTGCTCGGCAACCTGCTGGCCTTCGTGGCGGCGCTGGCGGTGATGGTGCTGATGGCCTGGCTGATCGAAAAGCTGGTGCTGGGCAAGCTCGTCAACCAGGAAGGCATCACCTTGCTGATGGCCACCTTGGGCATCACCTACTTCCTCGACGGTTTCGGCCAGACGATCTTCGGCAGCGATATCTACAAGATCGACATCGGCCTGCCCAAGGATCCGATGTTCCTGCTCGAGAGCACCTTCCCCGGGGGCGTGCTGGTCAACAAGGAAGACCTGTACGCGGCCGTCATCGCCGCGGCGCTGGTGGTCGTGCTGTCGCTGTTCTTCCAGTACACCACCACCGGCCGTGCGCTGCGTGCGGTGGCCGACGACCACCAGGCCGCGCAGTCCATCGGCATCCCGCTGTCGCGCGTGTGGGTGATCGTGTGGAGCGTGGCCGGCTTCGTGGCGCTGGTGGCCGGCATCATCTGGGGCAGCAAGCTGGGCGTTCAGTTTTCGCTCTCCACGCTGGCGCTGAAGGCGTTGCCGGTGGTGATCCTCGGCGGGCTCACGTCGGTGCCCGGCGCGATCATCGGCGGGCTGCTGCTGGGCGTGGGCGAAAAGCTGTCGGAGGTCTTCATCGGCCCGATGGTGGGCGGCGGCATCGAGATCTGGTTCGGTTACGTGCTGGTGTTGTTCGTTCTGCTCGTTCGGCCTCAAGGGCTGTTCGGCGAGAAGATCATCGACCGCGTTTGAGCATTCAAGGGACGACACGACATTCTCTACCGCGAAAACGGCCAGTTCAAGACCAGCTACCCGGCCGACCAGCAGATCTTCCCGATCGCGCAGGACCGCGTGGTCATCCTCGCGTTTATCGCCTTCGCCTTCGTGGCCGTGCCCTTCATGGCGCCCGAGTACCTGTTCCGCGCGATCCTGATTCCGTTCCTGATCCTGTCGCT
>JANOQS010000244.1:0-2679 GCA_031414975.1 Methylibium sp.
TTCCAGGGCGCGGGGTTGTGAGGTGATGCGGCGGCGCTTGTGCTGCCTCGCGTGGCTGCTGGCTGCGCTGAGCATGGCGGCGGTGGCGCAGCCGGTGGCCGCACCGCCCACGCGCATCGTCTCGCTGCTGCCCTCGCTGACTGAAAGTGTCTGCGCGCTCGGCGGCTGCGCGCGGCTGGTGGGCACGGACCGCTTTTCCAACGCGCCGGCGTCGGTGCAGGCGCTGCCCAAGCTGGGCGGGCTCGAAGACGCGCAGGTCGAGCGCATCGTCGCGCTCAGGCCCGACCTGGTGCTGGCCACGCCCGGCGCGCGCGTGATCACGCGGTTGCAGGCGCTGGGCGTGCCGGTGCTTGCGCTGGACTCGCGCAATCTGGCGGAGGTGCAGCACTCGCTGGTCGTGCTGGCGCGGGTGCTGGGCACGCCCGAAGAAGCGGTCAGGGTCTCGACGCGCATGGAGCGCGAGATGCAGGCCGCCGCCGACCGTGTGCCCGCGGCCCTGCGCGGCCAGCGCGTCTACTTCGAGGTCGACCCGACGCCGCATGCCGCCGGCGCCGCGTCGTTCATCGGCGAGACCTTGGCGCGGCTTGGGCTGGCCAACGTGGCGCCGGCCGAGCTGGGCCCGTTCCCGCGCCTGAACCCCGAGTTCGTGCTGCGCGCGCAGCCCGACATCGTGATGGCCACCCGCCGCGGCCTGGCCGAGATGGCGCGCCGGCCCGGCTGGAGCGGCCTGCGTGCGCTGCAGCAGCGACGCAGTTGCGGCTTCGACCCCGAACCGTACGAAGTGCTGGTGCGGCCCGGGCCACGCATGGGCGAGGCGGCGCTGACCTTGGCCGACTGCCTGGCGGGGCTGGGCAGGCTGCCGTGATGCCGTGATGCCATCCACCACGCCCTCCGACGCGTCCAACGCATCGGCCGCGGCTGTGCTGCCCAGCAGCGCAGCGCTCGACAGCGCGCGCCGACGCCGCCTCGCGATCGGCCTGGCGCTGGCCAGCGCCGCGCTGCTGCTGGCGGGGCTGGCGGCCGGCAGCGAGGGCTGGTCGGCCGACGCGCTGCGCTGGTGGGCCGGGCCGGAGGCGCAACTCATCGTCGGGCAGGTCCGCGCGCCGCGCACGCTCGGCGCCTGGCTGGTCGGCGCGCTGCTGGGGCTGGCCGGCGCGGTGGCGCAGGGGCTGTTCCGCAACCCGTTGGCCGACCCGTTCCTGCTCGGTTCGGCGGCCGGCGCGTCGCTGGCCGTGGTGGTGGTGCTGGCCGCCGGCGGCGTGGTCGGTGGGCTGGCCGGCGGAGTGGGCGGTGGTCTGGGTAGCACGGGCGGCATCGGGCTCGCGAGCCTGCAGAGCCTGGTGCAGTTCGGCCTGGGGCAGTTCGGGCTGGTCGGTGCCGCCTTCGTCGGCGCGCTGGCGGGCGTGTTCCTCACGCTCTCGCTCGCGCGCGGTGCCGAACACACCACGCGGCTGCTGCTGGCCGGCGTGGTGGTGGGCGTGGTGCTGGCCGCGCTGAGCGACGTGTTGACCAGCGCCGCGCCCGACGCGCTGCGCGGCAAGCAGGCCTTCATGCTCGGCAGCACCAGCTTTCTCGGCTGGGGCAGCGTGGCGCTGCTGGCGGGCGGGCTGGCGCTGACCTTGCCGCTGGCGTGGCGCCTGGCGCGCGCGCTCGACGCGCTGACCCTGGGCGAAGACAGCGCGCGCAGCCTCGGGCTGGCGCTGTCGCGCTGGCGCGCGCTGCTGGTCGCGCTGCTCGCGCTGGCCACCGGGCTGGCGGTGTCGCAGGCCGGGCTGGTGGCTTTTGTCGGGCTGGTCGCACCGCACCTGGTGAGAAGGTTCGCGCCGGCACCGAACGGCTTCACCCTGGTGGCCAGCGCAGCGGCCGGCGGCACCCTGCTGCTGGCGGCCGATGTGCTGGCGCGCAGCCTGATCGCGCCGCAGGAGATGCCGGTGGGCGTGCTGACGGCGCTGCTGGGCGGCGGCTACCTTCTGTGGCTGCTTCGGCGGAAGTCATGAACCACCCCCGAAGCGCCTGTGGCGCTCCCCCGGGGCCGGCACGGGCCCCTTCGTCGCCCTCGGGGGGCGCCGCCAGCGGCCCGGCAGAGCCGGATCCGCGGCGTCTGCTTGATCTCGCCGGCTCCTTGCGCGCCAACGCGCTGCGGGTCGCTCTGGGCGGCACGCCGGTGCTGCATGACGTGTCGGTGCAGTTCGACGCCGGCTGGACGGCCATCGTCGGGCCCAACGGTGCCGGCAAGTCCACCTTGCTGCGCGCGCTGGCGGGGCTGGTGCCGCTCACCGGCGGCGCGGTGCAACTGGACGGCCGCCCGCTCGGCCAATGGAGCGCGCGCGAACGCGGCCAGCACATCGCCTGGCTCGCCCAGCAGGGCGAAACCACCGGCGAGCTGACGGTGCGCGACGTGGTTCGGCTGGGCCGGCTGCCGCACCGCGGCCTGTTCGAAGCGACGACGGCGGCCGATGAACACATCGTCGACGAAGCGATGCAAGCCTGCGAATGCAGCGCCTGGCAGCACCGCCGGCTCAATGAACTGTCGGGCGGCGAACGCCAGCGCGCGCTGCTGGCGCGGGCGCTGGCGGTGCAGGCGCCGGTGCTGCTGCTGGACGAGCCGACCACCCACCTCGACCCGCCCCACCAGGTGGCCGTGGTGCGCCTGCTGCGCCGGCTGGCGCGCACGCACAC
>JANOQS010000245.1:0-3789 GCA_031414975.1 Methylibium sp.
TGGGTCAAGGTCCTTGCTAAAGCGCGTCGTCACGCGCGGCGGCAAATTGTAGGCGTCGCTTGTAGAGCCGGGTGACCCGTCCTAGACTCTGAAAATGTTGCGTTGGTTGCGATCGCTGCTGATGATCTGCCTCGCGGTCGCTCTACCGATTCAGGGGATGGCGTCCGTAACGATGGTGCATTGCGGGCCGGGGCATCAAGTTGCGGAAGCTCCGTCGGCCCTGCGCTCGACGGCGGGCCGTGCCGCCCGGTCACTGTCCGCGGAGGGTGATCATCATTCACCGGCAAGGGGCGAGTCCGCAGAGACTGTGGAGCGTTTCGCTGAGGGTGGTCCTGCGTCGCTGGCGACCGCCCAGGTCGGGATGGCCGAGAAGCAGGACGGGTACGACCCGCCCGAACGCGACATCTGCGGTGCCTGCAGCTTCTGTTGTATGGGTACCTCGATGACCTCGCCGCAACAGGCCCTTCCTTTCACTCCAGTGGCGACGAACGCGCCGCCGGTCGCGCGTACGCAGTTGCTGCTGAGGCTGGCCCCCGGCGGTCTCGAACGCCCCCCACGCCCGAACTTCGTCTGAAGCGCTCATGGCGCGGACTGCCGGTGTCCCCCGCGGACCCGGTGGAAACCGTGTTCATGAGCTGCCCTTTAGGCGCCCCGCGGCTTCGCGCCGGAAGAACCCCTGAGACCCGTTGATCACCCGTTGATCGCCCTCAGGATTCCCGCCCGCATACCGCCCGGCACGAAACAGGGAAGCGGAGAGGTGGCGCACCGTTGCCCCTTCTCCCCGGACGGGAGATCGAAATGAGCGAACAAGTGCATCAACTGCTGGACATGGCGCTGGCAGCACCGGGCGTCTTGCAATGGCGGATGAAACGGTTCGACACAGCATTCAAATTGGGGCACTACGGCGGGGTCTGTCGCGGCGTGTACACGACCTACCAAGAGGCTGCAAGCGCAGCCACGTCGGCCCTGCCACTGGGCTACAACCACCTGGCCGGGGCACAGATGTACCGGGACCGCCTCGACCGCGTCTGGCCCGGCGACTACCCGATGATGCTGTGGCTGGAGCGAGCCTTTCAAAGCGGGGTCAAGC
Organism: Methylibium sp.; assembly: GCA_031414975.1. Taxonomy (GTDB): domain Bacteria; phylum Pseudomonadota; class Gammaproteobacteria; order Burkholderiales; family Burkholderiaceae_C; genus LGRD01. The sequence continues at coordinate 1,091 of JANOQS010000245.1, forward strand.
GCGTTTTCGACCTGGGGGGTCACGTGGGGGTGAGCTACTACGCATATCAGAAGTACATCGCCTTTCCGCCGGGCCTTGCCTGGCAGGTGCACGACGTTCCGGCGGTGATGGCGGCGGGCCGTGACATGGCGCGGGAGCGCGACACATTCGGATCGCTCACGTTCGTCGATGACTTTGCTCCAGCCGCCTGTGCCGACGCGCTGTTCACCTCGGGCTGCCTGCAGTACCTGCAGAGCAGTCTGGCCGACATGCTGGCAGCCCTTGCGCAGCGGCCTCGCTGGGTCCTGTTGAACCTGATTCCGCTGCACGACACGCTGGACTATTGGACAGTTCAGAGCATCGGGCAGGCGCTCTGTCCGTATCGAATCCAGCGCAGATCGGTCTTTTTCGCGGACCTGCAGGCATTGGGCTACGAGGTGCTCGACACGTGGCAGAACGCCGAGAAGCGCTGCCAGGTCGCGTTCTCGCCGCAGCACAGCATTGAGGGCTATGTCGGCGCGGCACTGAAGTTGCGCGGCAGCACAAAGGCGCACATGGAATAGTCCACATTGGCGTACTTGGCGCGGGATACGTTAGAGTCTTTGCATGACTCGGTGGGTCCGAATCTTGGTGGTCTGGTTGCTCGTCCTGGCGGTTCCCGCGCAGGGCGCGGCGGCTGCGACCATGGCGTTCTGTGGGCCGGCGCACCATGGTGTCGAAAAGCTCATCGCGTCGGAGCAGGGGGCGCTGGCCGGCCACCATCACAGTGCAAGCGACGGTCAGGCGCACCACCACCCGGCGGCCGATGTCGCCGACGTTGCCGATGCCGTCCAGACCGCCTCGATGGACGAGTCCGCGTCCGCCGGCCTCACGCCGGCCGACCCGCACAAGTGCAGCGCCTGCGCCGCGTGCTGCCTGGCCGGCGCCATCCTCGGCGCCATGCCGCGAGTGGCAGCCGCCGAGGCAGGGCCGACATCGTTCGATGCGGTGGTGACCAGCGTCCCCCGCTTCACCACCGGCGGCCCCGACCGCCCTCCCAGAGCCGTTCTCGTGTAAGCCGGCGGGGTTGCTGCGCGCGAGCGCTGTGCAAAGCCCGCCAAGTCTCGTCTCCCCTGCTGCTCCGGCAGCCTGGGGGTTCACCGACTTCGACGCGAGAACTGCCATGGCCTCTCTCTTGCTGCCCATCCCGCACCGCCTCATGGCGTGCCGGCTTCTTCTGCCCGCCCTGTGTACTGCCGCACTGACGGCTCAGGCGCAACTCACCGCAGCCGCCGCTGCCCCCGCCAGGCCCGATCCGCTGGACCCGCAAGCCCGCGTGCCAGCGTTGGTTTACGAATCGTCGCTCAGTCCACCGCCTCGTGCGGGCAACGACAAACCCATCGCCTGGCGCGACGCGAACGACGCCGTGGCCCGCATCGGCGGCTGGCGGGCGTACCTCCGCGAGGCCCAGCAGCCCGATCCCGCAGCGGCGGAGAAGCCGGTGGCCCCCGCGCAGGCTCCTGCTTCTGCGCCGGCTGCAACGGCCAAGCCCACGCCCACGCCCACGCCCACGCCCACGCCCGCCGGTCATTCCGGCCACAAACATTGAGGGCCGCACGATGACCCATGACATTGACAGCCCTGCAAGCGGCGGTCGCGGCGTTCGCGTTCCGCACGTTCCGCATGTTCCGCGCACGCTGGCGCTGCTGACCTGTGCCGCCGTATTGGGCGGCTGCGCGAGCTTCACCGCCGACGGTGGCTTCGGCGCCCTGGAACGGACCACCCGAGAGCGGATCGGCAAGGACCTGCATCGGGCGCGCGGCGACGCCGACCTGGACACCATCGCCAAGCGCGTGGCGGAGCTGCTGGCCAAGCCCCTGGCGGTGGACGGTGCCGTGCAGATCGCGCTGCTCAACAACCGCGGGCTGCAGGCCGACTACGCCGAACTCGGCATCACCGAGGCCGAGCTCGTGCAGGCCGGGCGCCTGCCGAACCCGGGCTTCAGCTTCGGGCGCATGCGCCAGGGCGACGAACGGGAGATCGAGCGCGGCCTGCACTTCAATCTGGCGCGCCTGCTGGCGATGCCGCTGATCGGGCGTTTGGAGGCGCGCAGATTCGAGCAGGTGAAGGGGCGTGTGGCGATGAGCGTGCTGTCGCTCGCTGCCGACACACGCAAGGCCTACTTCAGCGCCCTGTCCGCGGAAGAGACCGTTCGCTACATGCGGCAGGTCAAGCAGGCGGCCGATGCGAGTGCCGAACTCGCGCGGCGCATGGAGCAGGTCGGCAACTTCAACAAGCTGCAGCTTGCGCGAGAGCAGGCGTTTTACGCCAACGCCGCCCTGCGGCTCGCGCAGGCGGAACAGGCCCAGCGGTCGACGCGCGAGCGCCTGGTTCGGCTGCTCGGCGCCTGGGGGCCGCAAACGCAGTTCAGCCTGCCCGAGCGCCTGCCGGACCTGCCGCCGTCTCCGATGGAACTGCCGGACATCGAGCAGGTGGCCCTGGCGCAGCGGCTGGACGTGCAGGGCGCCAGGCTGGCGGTGGCGCAAACGGCCAGCAACCTGGGCCTGACGCGGACCACCCGCTTCGTCAACGTGCTGGAGCTCGGCGTGGTGCGCAACAGCTCGAACGAGGCGCCGACCCAGCGCGGTTGGGAAATCGGCTTCGAGCTGCCGCTGTTCGATTGGGGCGGCGCGCGCGTGGCGCGTGCCGAGGCGGTGTACATGCAGACCTTGCACCGCGCT
>JANOQS010000246.1:0-13575 GCA_031414975.1 Methylibium sp.
TGAGTCATTGCAGGAGTCGAACATGAAGTGGGAAGGCAATCGCCAGAGCGACAACGTCGAAGACGCGCGTGCGGGCGGCGCTGGCGGAGGGCGTGGCGTGCGGCTCGGCGGCGGGCGCGGCATCGGCCTGGGCACCGTGGCGATCGCACTCGTGGCCGGTTGGGTCTTCGGCATCAACCCGCTGACGGTGCTGGGCCTGCTCAGCGGCGGCGGCGGTGAAGCGCCTGTAGTCCAGCAAGGCCCTGCCACCAAGCCGCCGGTGAACGACAAGATGGCTCAGTTCGTCTCGACCGTGCTGGCCGACACCGAAGACGTGTGGCGGGCCCAGTTCAAGAAGATGGGCGCGACCTACCGCGAGCCGAAGCTGCGCCTGTTCCGCGGCGCCGAGGCAACCGCTTGCGGCACCGGCCAGGCGGCGATGGGCCCGTTCTATTGCCCCGGCGACGAGAAGGTCTACATCGACCTGTCGTTCTACGAAATGATGCGCACCCGCATGGGGGCCCCGGGCGACTTTGCGCAGGCTTACGTGATCGCCCATGAGGTCGGCCACCACGTGCAGAACCTGATGGGCATCACGGCCAAGATCGACGGCATGCGCGGGCGCGTCAGCGAAGCCCAGCAGAACGCGCTGAGCGTTCGGCTGGAGTTGCAGGCCGACTGTTTTGCCGGCATCTGGGCGCACGACGCGCAGAGTGCGCGCCAGATCATCGAGCAAGGCGACATCGAGGAGGCGCTCAACGCCGCCGCGCAGATCGGCGACGACAACCTGCAGCGCAAATCCCAGGGCCAGGTGATTCCCGAGAGCTTCACGCATGGCAGCAGCGCCCAGCGCGTCAAGTGGTTCAAGGTTGGTCTGCAGACCGGCAACGTGAACCAGTGCAACACCTTCGAAGCGCGCCAACTGTGAAATGTGTGAAGTGCGTGATGTTGGTGGCGAGGCACCCTGTGCGGTGCCTTCAGCACTGACGTGAGGCCGATCGGCCGGCCGGCCGCGCTGGTTCAGGCCTGGCTCGACACCTTGCGTCCCGAGCAGCAGCAGGCCGCGCTGGCCTTGAACGACGCCACCCTGGCGGCCGAGCCGGGCCTGACGCGCGCCATCAAGTGGGGCAACCTGGTGTTCATGCACAACGGTGTGCATGCGGTGGCGGTGGTGGCCCACCGCGACCATGTGAACCTGCAGGTCTTCAATGGCGCAATGCTTGCACCCGAATTCCCCGCCCTCGAGGGCACCGGCAAAGGCGTGCGGCACCTGAAGTTCCGCGGCGCGCAGACGCCGGATGTCGCGCTGGTGCAAGCGGTGGTGCGTGCCAGCGTCGAGCAGCTCAGCGCGGCGCGGGCCCCTCAGCTTTAGAGGCGGTCAGAACGTACCGGGCAGCAGAATGCCCTGGTCCACCGTGTCGATCTTGGTGTGGCCGCAGAAGGCCATCGTCAGGTCGAGTTCCTTGTGGATGATCTGCAGGACCTTGTCCACGCCTTCTTCGCCCATCGCACCCAGGCCGTACAGGAACGCGCGGCCGATGTAGGTGCCGCGGGCGCCGAGCGCGCGGGCCTTGAGCACGTCTTGCCCGCTGCGGATGCCGCCGTCCATGTGCACTTCGATCTGGCTGCCGACCGCGTCGACGATCGGCGGCAGCGCGCGAATCGATGACTCGGCGCCGTCGAGCTGGCGCCCGCCGTGGTTGGACACGATCAGCGCATCGGCGCCGCTGTTCACGGCCAGCTTCGCGTCTTCGACGTCCTGGATGCCTTTCAGGACCAGCTTGCCGCCCCAGCGCTTCTTGATCCATTCCACGTCGCCCCAGTTCAGCGCAGTGTCGAACTGCTTGGCGGTCCACTCCGACAGCGAACCCATGTTCTCCACACCCTTCACATGGCCGACGATGTTGCCGAACGCGCGCCGCTTGGTGCCCAGCATGCCCAGGCCCCAGCGCGGTTTGGTCATCAGGTTGGCGATGTTCGCCAGCGTCATCTTGGGCGGCGCACTGAGGCCGTTCTTCAGGTCCTTGTGGCGCTGGCCGAGAATCTGCAGGTCGAGCGTGAGCACCAGCGCTGAACACTTGGCGGCCTTGGCGCGGTCGATCAAGCGCTCGATGAAATCGCGGTCCTTCATCACGTAGAGCTGGAACCAGAACGGGTGGCCGCCGGTGCCTTGCGAAACGTCCTCGATCGAGCAGATGCTCATCGTCGACAAGGTGAACGGGATGCCGAAGCGCTTGGCTGCGCGCGCCGCCAGAATCTCGCCGTCGGCATGCTGCATGCCGGTCAGGCCGGTTGGCGCAATCGCCACCGGCATCGCCACGTCGATGCCGATCATCTTCGTCGCCGTGCTGCGGTTTTCCATGTTGACCGCCACGCGCTGGCGCAGTTTGATGCGCTGGAAGTCGCTCTCGTTGGCACGGTAGGTACCTTCTGTCCACGAGCCCGAATCGGCGTAGTCGTAGAACATGCGCGGCACCCGCTTGCGTGCCAGGATGCGCAGGTCTTCGACGTTGGTGATGACTGGCATTTTTGTGTCTCCGGTGCGCCGGTCAAAGCCGGCAGGCCTGCTTGGGGCAATGCTTGTGCAGGCCACCACTCTACGGCATTGCCCGGCCCGCCAGGCATGGCAGCCCACCGTGCTCGTCGCCGCCGGCGCTGTCGAACAGCGGCAGGTTGTAGCTCGCCAACGGCTCCTGCACCGTGGGTGGGGCGTTGCCCGTCGGACGCTCGGCATACGGTGCCAGCAGGTCGGCCAGCTTCACCAGCGCGCCGGCGCGCACGCCCAGCAGGCGCAGGCGGCGCGTCAGGTCGACCCGCTTCAGGCAACTGCCGGCTGCGCGCCGGATGGCCTGCGCGTCCATCGTGTGGGCGGGCAAGGTGATGTCGCGCGTGACGGACTTGAAATCGTCGAAGCGCAGCTTGATGCCGAGGGTCTTGCTCGCGTAGCCCTTGCGCTGCAGGTCGCCGGCCAGTTGCACGCACAGTTCGGTGAAGATGGCGCCCAGCGCAGCGCGGTCGCGCACCGCGTGCAGGTCGCGGTCGAAGGTGGTTTCGCGGCTGATCGACTTGGGCTCGCTGTAGGTCACCACCGGCCGCTCGTCGCGGCCGTGCGCGGCCGCGTGCATCCAGGCGCCGTAACTCTTGCCGAATTGTTCGATCAGGAGCAGCGGGTCGGCGGCGGCCAGGTCACCGATCGTGTGCAGGCCCAGTTCGGCGAGCTTGAGCGTGGCCTTCGGGCCGATGCCGTTGACCTTTTTCGCCGCCAGCGGCCAGATGCGGGCCGGGATGTCGGCCTCGGCCAGGATCGTCAGGCCACCGGGTTTTTCCAGGTCGGAGGCGATCTTGGACAGCAGCTTGTTCGGCGTCACGCCGACCGAGCAGCTCAGGCCGGTGGCATCGAACACCGCGTCTCGCAGGCGCTGGCCGGCCGCGCGCCCGCCGTCTTGCTGTGCGCCGGGCAGGTCGCTCAGGTCGATGTAGAGCTCGTCGATGCCGCGGTCTTCCACCAGCGGCGTGATCTCTCGTACCGCCGCCTTGAACAGGCGCGAGTAGCGCCGGTATTCGTCGAAATCGATCGGCAGCAGCACCGCGTGGGGGGCCAGCGCGGCGGCCTTCATCACGCCCATGCCGGAATGCACGCCGAGCGCGCGCGCCTCGTAGGTGCTGGTGGTGATGACGCCGCGGCCGGCATAGTCGCGCAGCGCGGCAAAACCGCGCGTGCCGTCGGGCTGCAGCACCGGCTGGTGGCGGCGGCCGCCGCCGATCACCACCGGCTGGCCGCGAAGCTCCGGGTAGCGCAGCAACTCCACCGACGCGTAGAACGCGTCCATGTCGAGGTGGGCAATGAGGCGTCGCGGTGCGTTCATCAGCCGGGCCGGCGGCGCGATGGGCTGTACATCCATCCAGCATATCCGCTCAAGTGGCGGGCGGCAAGCCTGCGCCGACGCCATGAGGCCAGGCCATCTCTCTGGCAAGGCGCCGGGGTGGGCCTGTTGCGGTTTGTGCAAAAAGGCCGGATTGATCGCGCTGCGGCCGGGCCCATGGCGCAGGAAACGCTTCAGAATTGGGACGGCAAGGTGTTACCGCTTGTTCGGCACCGTCCCGATCTTGCGAAATGGTTCCAGGAGTCAGAGGCAACGCGCAACACGCCAAGGCTTGTTGCACGAAAACAAGATGTGCAAGTTTTCCTTTTCGCCAAGCATGCTTTGCCCGGTCGGGCCTGACGGGCAGCCGCCTGCCGGGGGTATTGCGCGTGCCGACCTGGTGCTCGACCCGGCCGCGCTGGCGGGCCTGCGCGAGCTCGACCCGACCGGCAAGAACCATCTGCTCGAACGCGTGCTCGCGGCATTCGAGACCTCGACCGCGCGCCTGATCCCGCAGGTCCAGGAAGCGCAATCCAAGGCCGATTTGCAAGGCGTGCGCCATGTGGCCCACACACTCAAGTCTTCGGCGGCCAGTGTGGGCGGCATGAAGCTGTCGGCCCTCTGCGCCGAGATGGAGTCGGGCATCCGCCATGGGCAGACAAACGAGCTGGCAGCCCAGGTCGACGCGCTGGTGGACGAGGTCAACAGATTGCTGGCCGCCCTGCAGCGCCTGAGTAAGGCCGGCCGATGAACGCCAGTGCGCGCGTGAGCGACGACGACCCGCCGGGCCAGCCGCACGTGCTGCTGGTCGATGACGACGAGGTCAACCTGCTGCTGACCTCGGTGGCCCTGCGCGAACGCGGCTTCGACGTGACCGAAGTCAACGGCGGCGAACAGGCCCTGCATCTGCTGTCGAAGTGGATGCCCGACGCCGTGATGCTCGACGCCCTGATGCCCGGGCTCGACGGCTTCGAGACCTGCCGCCGGCTGCGCAGCCTGCCGGGCTTCGAGTCGCTGCCGGTGCTGATGCTGACGGGCCTGGACGACGACCCGTCGATCAACCGCGCCTACGAAGCCGGCGCAACCGACTTCTTCGTCAAGTCCACCCAATGGAGCCTGCTGGCCGGGCGGCTGCGCCACCTGTTGCGCTCGTCGCGCACCCGCATCGAGCTCGAGCGCAGCAAGTCCAAGCTGGCGCGCGCGCAAGACCTGGCCCGCATGGGCAGCTTCGACTGGAAGAAGGGTGACGGCGGCCCGCGCTACTCGGCCGAGGCGCTGCGCGTGCTGGGTTTCGGCCCGGCCGAAAAGCTGCCGTTCCGGGCCCTCCTGCGCATGCTGGCCCGGGATAACCGCAGCGCGCTGTTGTCGGTGCTGGGCGAGGTGATGAAACACAGCTCGGTGCTGACCACCGACGTGACGGCCACCTTGATCGACGGGCGCCAGCGCATCGTGCGTGTCGAGGCCGAGCCCGAGTTCAACGAGCTCGGCAACCTGGTCGGCTACACCGGCATCCTGCAAGACCTGACCGACCGGCGCATGGCCGAAGACAAGATCCGCCACCTGGCCAACTTCGACACGCTGACCGGCCTGCCGAACCGGCGCCAGATGATCTGGCGCACCGAACGCGCGCTGGAGCACGCACGCCGGCTGAACCACCAGGTGGCGCTGCTGCTGATCGACCTGGACCGCTTCAAGATCATCAACGACACGCTGGGCCATGCGGCCGGCGACGAGCTGCTGATGGAAGTGTCGCGCCGGTTGCGCTCGTGCGTGCGCCACTCCGACCAGGTGATGGAAAGTTCACCCGAAGGCGGGGGCCCGCGTTCGCACCGCACGCTGGAGGCGATCGCGCGGCTGGGCGGCGACGAGTTCGTTGCGCTGCTGCCCGAGGTGGTGGACGAGCGCGACGCCGAACGTGTGGCCGACCGCATCCTCGACCTGATGCGCGAGCCGATCCTGGTGGGCGGGCAAGAGTGTTTCGTGACGGCCAGCGTAGGCATCGCGGTCTACCCGCGCGACGGCATCTCGATGGCCGACCTGCTGCGCAACTCCGACGTGGCGATGCACGCGGTGAAGGCCGGCGGGCGCAACGCCGCGTCGATCTACAGCCCGGCGCTGGCCGGCCGCGGGCGCGAAAAGCTCGAGCTGGAAAGCGCGCTGCACAAGGCCATCGAGCGCGACGAACTGGTGCTGCACTACCAGCCCAAGATCGACGTGCGCGGTGCCCGCATGGTGGGCGCCGAAGCGCTGATGCGCTGGCAGCGCGGCAACCAGCTGTTGCCGCCCGGCGACTTCATCCCGCTGGCCGAAGAGACCGGCCTGATCATTCCGATGAGCGAGTGGGTGATTCGCGAAGCCGCGCGCCAGGCCCGCTTGTGGCAAGACAGCTTCGGCTTCGCTGATTCGATTGCGGTGAACCTGCCGAACCGGCTGTTCGAACGCACCGATCTGGTCGAGTGCATCCACGACGCCGTCACCAGCTACGGCGTGCCCTACCGCGCCATCGAGCTCGAGATCACCGAGACCGGGCTGATGAAGGACCTGCAGAACGTCATCCCGACCCTGCACCGCCTGAACGACATCGGCGTGGCGATCTCGATCGACGACTTCGGCACCGGCTATTCGTCGCTCGCCTACCTGACCACCCTGCCGATCAGCGAGCTCAAGATCGACCGCAGCTTCGTGCGCGACCTCGGGCTCACGCCGCAGAGCACCGCGGTCGTCACTGCGATCATTGCGCTGGCGCGTTCGCTGGGCCTGCGCGTGGTGGCCGAAGGCGTGGAGAACCTGCGCCAGATGGAGGTGCTGCACCGCCTGGGCTGCGGGCTGATGCAGGGCTTCTTGTTCAGCCGACCGCAGGTGGCCGACGCGATCGAGGTCTGGCTGGAGCAGACGGTGCTGCCGCGCAAGGCGCCGTGGATCGGCAAGGTCGAAGGCGGCGGTGTGGCCGAGGAACCGGCCTATGCCGAGGCGTTGAGCGGCGTCACGCGCCTCAAGCCGCTGGGCTGAGCACCGCCCGCTTCAGTAGCTCGGCCCGCCGAGGCGCGCCAGTTGCGCCAGCCGCGCCGACGCCAGGGTCGCCAGCGCCGACAGCAGCACGCACGCGAAGATGATGGTCGAGTAACTGCCCAGCCGGTCGAACACCGCTCCCGCGATCACTGGCCCGAGCAGGTTGCCCAGCGCCGCGCCGGTGTACAGCGTGCCGACGATGCCCGACACCGCACGCGGGCCGAACAGGTCCATGCACAGGGCCGGCAGCAGCGACACGATGCCGCCGTAGCTCAGCCCGAACCACAGCGCGAACACCGCCAGCGCCGCATAACCACCGGCCGCCCCCCACAGCAGGTACGACAGGCCGGCCGAGGCCTGCATCAAGGTCAGGGTCAGCATGCGCCCAAGGCGGTCGGCCAGCGCGCCGATGGCAAAACGGCCGACCAGGCTGCCGATGCCGATCAGCCCGACCAGGCCGACCGCGCGCGCCTCGCCGATGCCCAGATCGCGCGCCGCTGCAGACGCGTGCGCGAACGGAATGAACATGCTCGGGCTGGCCAGCACCACCGCCGCGTACAGCCACCAGAAGCGACGGTTGCGCAAGGTCTCTGCCAGGGTCGAACCCGGGCGCTGCCCCGCCGCTGCGCCCGCGGCCACCGGCGCCCGCTTGAGCAGCACGGCCGCGCCCAGCCCGACCAGCAGCACGCCGACGGCGATCACGCGCAAGGCCGCGCGCCACTGCATGTGTTCGATCGCCAGCGCCGCCAGCAGCGGCACCACCACCGTGCCGGCACCGATGCCGGCGCTGGCCAGCCCGGCGGCCAGCCCGCGCCGCTGCGTGAACCAGGGTTGCACGCAGGCGATGGCCGGCGTGTAGACCAGCGCAATGCCGATGCCCACGCCGACGCCGTAGGCCGCGTAGATGACCCACATCGCCTGCGCCAGGCTGCTGAGCGCGAGCCCGGCTGCGATGAAGACCATGCCGGCGCAGCAGACCACGCGTGGCCCGAATCGGTCGGCCAGCATGCCCGCGCCGGCGCCGAGCACGAAGTAGACGAGGCCGCACAGCCCGAACACCAGCGACACGTCGGCGCGCTGGGCCTGGAACTCGCCCGCGAACGCTTCGAAGAAGGCCGCGAACGAATACGAGACACCGAAGATGACCGCCAGGCTGAAGAACGCCGCCCACACGACCACCCATGCGTAGCGGGGTTCATTCATGCGGCCGCCAGTGTAGACGGCCGGTTCGGTGGTCGCCCGGGTGGTCGCCCGGGCCTCAGGATTCGGGCGTGAAGCCGACCCGCTTGACGATCGGCCCCCACGCCGCGTTCTCATCCTGCACCGCCTTGGCCAGTTCGGCCGGCGACGTGACGGCCACCTCCAGGCCGTACTGGGCCAGTGCATCGGCCATCTCGCTGCCGCCCATCGCCGTGCGGATGGCGGTGGCCAGCCGCTGCACCAGCTCCGGCGCGGCCTTGCCAGGCAGGAAGAAGCCGTACCACTCCACCTGCTCGAGCGCCTTGTAACCGAGCTCGGGGTAGGTCGGCACGTCGGGCAGGAAACGCGAACGCTTCGGGCCCGAGGTGGCCAGCACGCGCAGCCTGCCGGTCTTTACATGCGGCAGGTAGTCGCCGATCGGGCCGCTGAAGGAGGTCAGCTGGCCGCCCAGCAGGTCCTGGATGCCCGGCACGGTGCCGCGGTAGGGCACATGGGTCAGCGCCACGCCGCTCTCTTTCTCGAGCAGCGCGCCGACCAGATGCGGCGGCGAGCCGGCGCCGGGTGAACCGTAGCTTGCGGCCTTGGGGTTGGCCTTGGCCCATTCGAGAAAGTCCTTCAGCGTCTTGACCGCCTCGGGCACCGCCGGCCCCACGCCCAGGCCGAACACCACGCTGGTGGCGCCGCACACCGGCGTCACGTCGGCCGGGCCGTAGGGCAGCTTCAGGTAGATGTGCGGGTACAGCGTGACCATCGCCGCCGGCGTCACCAACAGCGTGCTGCCGTCGGCTGGGCTGCGCTTGAGCTCGTCCACCGCGAGCCGGCCACCGGCGCCGGGCTTGTTTTCCACCAGCGTCACCTTGGCGTACCCGCCGCGCAACTTGTCGGCCACACGGCGGGCGACCACGTCGACCGTGCCGCCGGCCGGAAAGCCGGTGAGGATGCGGGCGGTGTCGATGGGCTGCGCCGAAGCGAGCAGCGGCCAGCCGGCGAGCGCTCCGGTGCCGGCGGCGATGAGGTGTCTGCGATGGATCACTTGGTTTCTCCAATGGGTTGTGTGCGGATGCCGGCCAGGCGATGCGTCGGCATGTCCGGGTTTGTACGACTAAACAAGTTTGTTGTACGTTCGTATAAACCCGACATGACACAAACATCCGCACTCGACTCCCGCCCGGCCCGTCGCCAGGCCCCGGCGCGCCGCGGCGCCGCCGCCGAGCCACCGGTCAACCGCGCGCTGGCCATCCTGCTGGCGGCGGAGAAGCTGTTCGGCGAACGCGGCTACCACGCCGTGTCGATCCGAGACATCGCCACCGAAGCCGGCGTGCCGCTGGCCCTGGTGGCTTACTACTACGGCGCCAAGCATGAGCTCTACCACGCGATCTTCGAGTCCTGGCAGCCGGCGATCGAACAGCGCCTCGCGCGCCTGAACGCGGCCATGGCACACAAGGCCGCGCCGAACGCGCTGGAGCAGGTGATCGAGGCGTTCGTCGCGCCGGTGCTGGCCTTGCACGCCGACCCGCAGGGCCGGCACTACGCGCGCATGGCGGCGCGCGACCTGGCCGCGCCCACGCCCGAGGCCGACCGTGCGCACCGCGAGTTCTTCGACCCGATGGCGCATGCCTTCATCGACGCGCTGCACACGCTGTTCAAGCGCCGCACGCGCGGCGACGTGGCCTGGTGTTACCAGTTCATGCTCGGCGCGCTGCTGCACTTCCTGTCCGACGTGCGCGTGGAGAGCTTGTCGCGCGGCGAGAACCGGGCCGCCGACCCGGCGCGCAAGGACACGCTGGTGCGCTTCGTCGCGGCCGGCTTCCGCGCCGTGCTCGGCCCTGCCGAAGTACGCAAGAAGTCCTGAGGAACCCGCATGCCGCGCCGCTTTGTCGACCTGTCGATCTACCTCGAGAACGGTGTCGCTTCCGACCCGCCGGGCCTGGAGCCGAAGATCACCTACTTCTCGCACGCCAACACCTTCGAGCAGATCGCGCCGTTCTTTCCCGGCCTGCGGCGCCAGGACCTGCCCGACGGCGAAGGCTGGGCGGTGGAGCTGGTGCAGCTGTCCACCCACAACGGCACGCACCTCGACGCGCCATACCACTTCCACAGCACGATGGACGCCACGCTCGGTGGCGCGCGGCCGTCGATCGCGATCGACGAAGTGCCGCTGGAATGGTGTTTCCAGCCCGGCGTGAAGCTCGACTTCCGCCACTTCCCGGACGGCTACGTCGTTGCTGCCGCCGATGTCGAAGCCGAACTGAAGCGCGTCGGCCACGCGCTTCAGCCGCTCGAGATCGTGATGGTCAACACCCGTGCCGGCGCGCGCTACGGCGAGCGCGACTACGTGTCGGCCGGCTGCGGCATGGGCTACGAGGCGACGATGTACCTGCTCGAGCGCGGCATCCGCCTGACCGGCACCGACGCCTGGAGCTGGGACGCGCCCTTCGTGCACACGGCACGAAAGTATGGCGAGACGCACGACGCCTCGCTGATCTGGGAGGGCCACAAGGCCGGTCGCGACATCGGCTACTGCCATCTCGAGAAGCTCCACAACCTCGAGTCCCTGCCGGCCGACGGCTTTTACGTGTCGTGTTTCCCGCACAAGATCCGCGGCGCGTCGGCAGGCTGGACGCGTGCCGTTGCGATCTTCGACGATGCGCTGTCGGTCGCCTCTCCGAGGAGCACCCAGCCATGAAGTTCGCCACCTTTCATGACGGCACGCGCGATGGGCGCCTGCTGCTCGTCTCGCGCGATCTGGCGCTCGCCATCGATGCCAGCACCATCGCGCCCCACCTGCTCGACGCGCTGCAGCGCTGGGACGAGGTTGAAGCCACGTTGCAGCGTCTCTCCGACGAGTTGAACGCAGGTCGGGCCGGCGCCTCGGTCCGGTTCGATCCGCTGCGCTGCGCCGCGCCGTTGCCGCGCTGCCCGCAGTGGTGCGATGCGTCGGCGTTCCTGAACCATGGCCGGCTCATGGAGCAGGCGTTCAACAGCCCACCGATCCCGAACTTCGACACCGTGCCGGTGATGTACCAGGGCGCCAGCGACGACTTCCTCGGCCCGCACGCCGACGTGCCGCTGCCGAGCGAGGCCGACGGCATCGACTTCGAGGGCGAGTTCGGCGTCGTGCTGGCCGACGTGCCCATGGCCACGCCCGCCGCGACAGCGCTGGAACGCGTGCGGTTGCTGGTGCAGATCAACGACTGGAGCCTGCGCGCGCTGGGGGCGCAGGAAGTGAAAACCGGCTTCGGCTTTCTGCAGGCCAAACCCTCCACCAGCTTCGCGCCGGTGGCCGTGACGCCCGACGAGTTGGGCCCGGCCTGGCGTGATGCGCGGGTGCACCTCGAACTGCGGGTCGATCTCAACGGTGAACCCTTCGGCCGTGCTCACGGCGGCGAGATGAACTTCGGCTTCGACCAGCTCATCGCCCACGCCGCGCGCACCCGGCGTTTGAGCGCCGGCACGATCATCGGCTCGGGCACCGTCTCCAACGCGGCCCGCTCGGCCGGCTCGTCATGCATCGCCGAGCGGAGGATCATCGAGATCATCGACCAAGGCCGTGCCAAGACTCCGTTCATGCAGTTCGGCGACCGCGTGCAGTTGCAGGCCATGCATCCCGATGGTCGCGATGGGCCGTTCGGGGCGATCGATCAGCGCGTCGTGGCTGCCAGGCCGGTGTGACGCCGCGCACGCTCAGTCCCCATCTTCAGGCGGGTCGAGGCTCTCCAGGTCCGCGAGATCCTTCAACCGGCCGGCGGCTCGCTTGTTGGTCTTGAAGTCTTCCAGGCCGATGATGCCCAAAGGAACACCGTCGAGTTCAATCTGTTCGCGCCGCGCGAAGCACGATTCGAAAGACACACCGTCAATCGAAGTCAGCAGGTCGATCCGCCGTGGTGGCTGACCCAGTTGAACGACGGTGTCGGCGCCGAAGTCGCCTGCCGTCAGGCCGAGCGATCCAAAGCCGAAGTCATGCAGCGCACTGAGCAGCCTCGCAATGTTGTCAGCCGTCGGGCGAATCCAGAAGTCGATGTCACCTGTGTAGCGCGGATGGCCATGCGCAGCCAGTGCATAGCCGCCGACCACCAGGTACTCAACGCTTCGTGCGTTGAGCAACTCGGCAAATTCTTTGAAGTCGCGGTTCAACATCGGGGGATTCGCCAGCAGGCGCCATTTGCAAACGCAGCGCCTCGACGGCAGCGATTCTGTCCGCCATCGGGCGCGACAGCCAGAACGCAAGGTCGTCGGCTGCCTGGCGTCGCTTCGGTACGCGTTGAACGCTGCGGATCATCGTTCGGCAATTCTACCGACCATGAATCGGCGCGAATGTTGTTGCTGCGCAGCAGCGCTTGCCAGTGGCGCTCCTCGGCAGCGATCCGGCCCGACAGAACTGAAGGCGAACGCGACGCCGGCATCATGGAGCCCTTGTACGACCGCAGTGCGTTCGGGTCGAGTCAGGCACCGGGCGCGAAAGCGTCGGCGGAAGCGGTGAGATTCGAACTCACGGTGGAGTTACCCCCACGGCAGTTTTCAAGACTGCAGCCTTAAACCGCTCGGCCACGCTTCCATGCTCTTGAAGCCCGCGATTCTATCGGCTGGGGCGCTCAGAACCGCGCCACCAGCGTCACCCGGAAAGACCGGCTCTCGATCGGGTGGAAGTGGATGTCGTCCACGCCGGCCGCTGCCTCGCCGGGCAGGCGGGAGGTGTAGAAGTAGTCGATCGCCGAGACCTTGCGGTTCGTCAGGTTGAAGCCTTCGAGTTCGATCTGCAGGCTCGGGCTGAGCTTGTAGCCGATGCGCCCGTTCAAGGTGGCGCTGCTGCTGGAGCGCACAGCGTTGTCTTCAATCAGCGGGCGTGGGCCGAACCAGCGCGCCTGCACGGCGCCGAACCAGGGTCCCAGGTTGTCGACGGCCACGGCGACAGACGCGACGCCTTCTATGGCACCGGGGATGCGGTTGCCCTCGGCCGCCGCGTCCTTGAACCGCGCTTTCGCGAAGGCCAGGTCGGCGTCGATCGTCAGCCAGTCGTCCACCTTGTAGTAGTTCGCGAGTTCGAAGCCGGTGCGCTTGCTGGGCCGGCCCGCTTCGTTGTTGCCGGCGTCGCCGACGAACACCAGATCGGACTGGAAGTCCAGCCGGTACAGCGACAGCGAGGTCTGCAGGCCCGGTAGCGGTGACGTGCGCGCGCCGACCTCGAAGCCCTTCGATCGCACCAGCGGCGTCACGCGCTCGGCCGGGTCGCCGGTCTTCGGGTCGGTGGTGATCACCGTGCCGCGCGCGTCGTTGCTGTGAAAGCCGGTGCCCATGTTGAGGTACAGCTCGGTCTTGTCCCAGGGGCCGAAGATCAGGTTCAGCTTGGGGCTGATCCTGGTGGCACTGGCCACGCCTGAGTTGGCAGCGAGGTCGCTCGACACATCGAAGCGATACCGGTCTGCCCGCACACCGGCCACGGTGCGAAAGGACCTGCTCCATTCGGTCGCGTTCTGGTACCACGCGCCGACGCTGGTCTCGACGATGTGGTCGCGCCGTGTGGCCG
>JANOQS010000247.1:0-2695 GCA_031414975.1 Methylibium sp.
CCCGGCGACACCTTGATCGAAGCCACCTCGGGCAACACCGGCATTGCGCTGGCGATGGCGGCGGCGATCCGCGGTTACCGCATGGTGCTGATCATGCCGGAGGACCTGAGCATCGAGCGCGCCCAGACGATGAAGGCCTTCGGCGCCGAGCTGATCCTCACGCCGCGCTCGGGCGGCATGGAATACGCGCGCGACCTGGCCGAGCAGATGCAGCGCGACGGCAAGGGCCGCGTGCTCGACCAGTTCGCCAACGCCGACAACCCGCGCATTCACTTTGAGACCACCGGCCCCGAGATCTGGCGCGACACCGGCGGGCGCATCACTCACTTCGTCAGCGCGATGGGCACCACCGGCACCATCACCGGCGTGTCACGCTACCTGAAGGAGCGCAATCCGACAGTGCAAGTCATCGGCGTGCAGCCGGCCGAAGGCTCGCGTATTCCCGGCATCCGCAAGTGGCCGCCGGAATACCTGCCCAAGATCTACGACCCGACCTGGATCGATCAGACCGTGTCGGTGAGCCAGGCCGATGCCGAAGAGATGGCGCGCCGCCTGGCCCGCGAGGAAGGGTTGTTTGCCGGCATCTCGGCCGCCGGCGCCTGCTGGGTGGCGCTGCAGATTGCCCGCACGGTGGAGAACGCGACCATCGTCTTCATCGTCTGCGATCGGGGCGATCGCTACCTGTCCACTGGCGTGTTCCCGGCCTGAAGGCGCGGGCTGCGATGTCGACCGAGTACCGCTTCTGCCCCAATTGCGCGACGCCGCTGCAATGGCTGTCGCAACAGGAAGACGGCGGCCCGAAAGCGCGCCTGCGCTGCCCGGCCTGCGCATGGACGCACTGGAACAACCCGACCCCGGTGCTGGCCGCGGTGATCGAGCTGGCCGACCGCGACGGGCAAATGCTGCTGGCCCGAAACGCCGCCTGGCCAGGCAAGGCCTTCGGGTTGATCACCGGCTTCATGGAGGCCGGCGAAACGCCGCAAGAAGGCATCGTGCGCGAGGTGGCGGAAGAAACTTCGCTGTCGGTCGACAGCCTGAACCTGATCGGCGTGTACGACTTCCAGCGCATGAACCAGTTGATCGTGGCCTATCACGCGATCGCTCGTGGCGAGATTTCGCTGTCGCCTGAACTGGCCGAATACAAACTGTTCACGCCCGACACCGTGCGCTGCTGGCGGGCCGGCACCGGTTATGCGCTGGCCGACTGGCTGAGCGCCCGCGGTCACTCCCCCAAATGGGTGGAAATCCCGCCCCGGCCGGTTGATCCGAGCAACCTAGAATCCAGGTAACACAAGGAAACGCGAATGGACCCCCAGAGAGAGCTCGATACCCGCGGTTTGAACTGCCCGCTGCCGATCCTGAAAGCCAAGAAGGCCCTGGCCGAAATGAGCAGCGGACAAATGCTGAAGGTGATTGCCACCGACCCCGGGTCGATGCGTGACTTTCAGGCGTTTGCGCGCCAGACCGGGAATGAGCTGGTCGAACAGTCCAACGTCGCGGACGAATTCATTCACGTGTTGCGCCGCCGCTGAGGCGGCCCGCTTGGCAGCGCACCTCTGCGGCGCTCGAAGCGCTCAGATGTTGAGCGACTTCAGGAAATCGCGAAACCCCGGCCCGAGTTGCGGGTGGGCCAGCGCGAGTTCCACATTGGCCTCCAAAAACCCTTCCTTGCTGCCGCAGTCGTAGCGCCGACCTTCGTAACGGTAGGCAAATACCTTTTCACGGCGCAACAGCCCGGCAATGCCATCGGTGAGCTGGATCTCACCGCCGACGCCGCGCTGCTGGTTCGATATCTCGTGAAATACCCCCGGCGTCAGGATGTAGCGACCGGCCACTCCCAAGCGTGACGGCGCCTGCTCAGGGGCCGGCTTTTCGACGATGCGTGTCACGTCCAGCAACTGGTCGTTGATCGGCGTGCCGGCCACGATGCCGTAGCGCCGGGTGTGCTCCGGGGGCACTTCCTGCACCGCCAGGATCGACACGCGCCACTCGTTGTACTGCTCCACCATTTGCTTGAGCACGGGAGATTCGCCCACCATCAGGTCGTCGGCCAACAGCACCGCAAACGGCTCGTTGCCGACCAGCCGTTGCGCGCACAACACCGCGTGGCCCAGCCCCAGCGCCTGGGCCTGGCGGACGTAGATGCACTCCATGTCGTCGGGCTTGACGCTGCGAACCACTTCGAGCAACTCCTGCTTGCCCGCCTGTTCCAGGGCTACCTCCAGCTCGAAAGTCATGTCAAAGTGGTCTTCGATCGGGCGCTTGTGGCGACCGGTAACGAATATCATCTCGCGCACGCCGGCGGCGTAGGCTTCTTCGACGGCGTACTGGATAAGAGGTTTATCGACTACGGGCAGCATTTCCTTGGGCTGCGCCTTGGTGGCTGGAAGAAAACGGGTACCGAGACCGGCCACCGGAAAAATCGCTTTGTTGACCTTCATGAAATTACAATTTCCTTTCAGACTTGAACGATTCTGGCACGTGGGCGCCGCTGCTCAGGTGTGAAGAAATCCCTCCATCCATGGATTTGTTGATCGTCGAACGCCTTGAGGCTGAACTCATGCAGTGGCTCGAAAGCCGCCATGAGGTGAGCTTTGCGCCCGAGCTGGCTCAGGATCCGCGGGCTTTTCGCCAGGCGCTGTACAAGGTGCGCGCCATGATCGTGCCGGCCAGCGTGGCGATCGACGCCCAGGCG